>NZ_JBEXRO010000019.1:0-156785 GCF_040613095.1 Streptomyces sp. NPDC006309
GTCCTGACCATACGTGGCCAGCAACGCCTGCGCCTCGATCGGATCACCCAGCGTCGTCCCCGTCCCGTGCGCCTCCACCACATCCACATCCGCGGTGGTGAGGCGGGCGTTCTCCAGTGCTTCGCGGATGACGCGTTCCTGGGAGGGACCGTTGGGGGCGGTGAGGCCGTTGGAGGCGCCGTCCTGGTTGACGGCCGTGCCGCGGACGACGGCGAGGACCTCGTGGCCGTTGCGGCGGGCGTCGGAGAGCCGTTCCACGACCAGGACGCCGACGCCCTCGCCCCACACCGTGCCGCCCGCCGCGTCGGCGAAGGCACGGGTGCGGGCGTCGGGGGCGAGCGCGCCCTGCCGGCTGAACTCGATGAACGTCTCCGGGGTGGCCATGACGGCGACGCCGCCGACCAGGGCCAGGCTGGACTCGCCCTGCCGCAGCGACTGGGCGGCCAGGTGCAGCGCCACCAGGGACGAGGAGCAGGCGGTGTCGACGGAGAGCGAGGGGCCCTCCAGGCCCAGGGTGTAGGCGACGCGGCCGGAGATGATGCTGCCGGAGCCGAAGCTGCCGAAGTAGTCGTGGTACTGCACGCCGGCGAACACGCCGGTGCGGCTGCCCTTGAGGCTGTGCGGGTCGATGCCGGCGCTCTCCAGCGCCTCCCAGGACGTCTCCAGCAGCAGCCGCTGCTGCGGGTCCATGACGAGGGCTTCCTTGGGGCTGATGCCGAAGAAACCGGCGTCGAAGTCGCCCGCGCCGTGCAGGAATCCGCCCTCGCCGACGTAGGAGGTGTCGGGCCGCTGCCGGGTGGGGTCGACGATGCGGTCCACGTCCCAGCCGCGGTCGGCGGGGAACGCGGTGATGGCGTCGGTGCCGTCGGCGACCAGCCGCCACAGGTCGTCCGGGGTGCGGATGTCGCCCGGGTAGCGGCAGGCCAGGCCGACGATCGCCAGCGACTCGTCCGCGCGGACCCGACCGGTGCGCCGGCCGCCGCGGGTCCCGGCCCGGGCGCCGGCGACCAGGGTGCCGAGGTGCGCGGCGAGTGCTTCGGGTGACGGGTGGTCGAAGACGAGGGTGGCGCTCAGCCGCCGGTCCAGCTCGGCGGAGAGCGAGTTGCGCAGCTCGATCGCGGCGAGCGAGTCGAAGCCGAGGTCCTTGAAGGCCCGGTCGGACTCCACGCTGTCCGGGTCGGGGTGCCCGAGGACGACGGCGACATGGGCGCGGACGGTGCGCAGCAGCGCCTCGGCGCGCTCCTCCTCGCCGAGGGCGGCCATGCGCTCGGCGAAGCCGGCGCCGGCTGCCTCGGCGGCGGCCTCCCGGCGCACCGGGCGGCCGGCCAGCGCGCGCAGCACGGGTGCGAGGCCGGTGCCCTGCGCGCGCAGCGCGGGCAGGTCGAGCCGCACCGGCGCCAGGGCGGGGCGGCCGGCGCGCAGCGAACGGTCGAACAGGGCGGTGCCCTCCTCGGCCGACAGGGCGGTCATGCCGCCGCGGGCCATCCGGGCGCGGTCGGTCTCGTCGAGCGAGCCGGTCATGCCGCCCGTCGGCGCCCACGGGCCCCAGGCCAGCGACAGGGCGGGGGCGCCCTGGGCGTGGCGGTGCGCGGCCAGGGCGTCCAGGAGGGCGTTGGCGGCGGCGTAGTTGCCCTGGCCGGGGGCACCGACGGTACCGGCGACGGAGGAGAACAGCACGAACGCCGAGAGGCCGTCGGTCAGTTCGTGGAGGTGGAGCGCGCCGAGGGCCTTCGGCGCGAGGACCGTGTCGATCCGTTCGGGGGTGAGCGAGGAGACCACGCCGTCGTCCAGGACGCCGGCGGCGTGCACGACCGCGGTGAGCGGGCGGCCGGCCGGGATGCCGGCCAGGACGGCGGCGAGGCTCTCCCGGTCGGCGACGTCGCAGGCGTGGGCGGTCGCGGTGGCGCCGAGGCCGGCGAGTTCGGCGATCAGGTCGTCGGCGGTGCCGGAGCGGCTGAGCAGCGCGAGGTGGCGCGCGCCGTACGCGGTGACCAGATGGCGGGCGAGGACCCGGCCGAGGCCGCCGGTGGCGCCGGTCAGCAGGACGGTCCCCTCGGGATCGAGCGTCAGCTCCGCGGGGTCGGCGGGGAGTTCGGCGCGCACCAGCCGGGCGGCGTGGGCGGTGCCCGCGCGCACCGCGACCTGGGGTTCGCCGCAGGCGAGGACGCCGGGCAGTACGGCGCCGGCGTCCGTACCAGGTTCGAGGTCGAGCAGCACGAACCGGTCCGGGTTCTCCGACTGCGCGGACCGCACCAGGCCCCATACGGCGGCGCCGGCCAGGTCGGGCACGTCCCCGCCGGCGACGCTGACCGCCCCGCGGGTGACGACGGCCAGCGGGCGGGGGTCGTCGTCCTGGAGGGCGGCGAGCGCGGTGCGCAGTGCCTCGCGTACGGCGTCCGGGGTGGTCCCGGGCGTACTGCGCAGCACCCGGTGGCCGGTGTCAGGGGCGTCGGTCTCCAGGGGCAGCGGCTGCCAGTCGAGGGTGAACAGGGCGTCGGCGGTGGTGTCGCGGGCGGCGCGCAGGTGGGTGAGCGGGCGGGAGGCGAGGGAGGTGACCGTGGCGACGGGGGCGCCGTCGGCGTCGGCCAGGTCGATGGAGAAGGCGTGGTTGCCGGCGGGCACCAGCCGGGCCCGCAGCACGGAGGCGCCGACGGCGTGCAGGGTGACGCCCGCGAACAGGAACGGCAGCCGGGCGGTGTCGTCGGCGGAGCCGTCGCCGAGCAGGGCGAGGGAGTGCAGGGCGGCGTCGAACGCGGCCGGGTGCAGGCCGAAGCGGGGCGCGTCGGCGGCGGGCCGCTCCGGCAGCCGTACCTCGGCGAACAGTTCCTCACCGCGCCGCCAGGCGGCCGTCAGGGCCTGGAACACGGGCCCGTAGGCGAGGCCGGCGGCGGCGTGCCGCTCGTACAGGCCGCCGGTGTCGAGGGGTTCGGCGTCCTCGGGGGGCCAGACGTCCAGGCGGGTGCCCGGCGTGCCGGTGCCGGCGGTGAGGAGGCCGGAGGCGTGCGAGGTCCACGGTTCGTCGGCGGTCAGGCTCTCGGCGCGGGCGTACACGTGCACGGTACGGGCGCCGGACGCGTCGGGCGCGCCGACGGCGACCTGGACCCGCACGCCGTCGTCCGGGGGCAGCACCAGCGGTGTCTCGAGGGCGAGTTCCTCCAGGTGTCCGCAGCCGACCTGGTCGCCGGCGCGGATCGCGAGCTCGACCATGGCGGTGCCGGGGACGACGATCCGGCCGCCGACGACGTGGTCGGCGAGCCAGGGGTGGGTGCGCACCGACAGCCGGCCGGTGAGGACGGCGCCGTCGGTGTCGGCGAGCACGGTGGCCGCGCCGAGCAGCGGGTGGTCGGCGGGGTCCAGTCCGGCGGAGCCGACGTCGCCCACGGTCGCGGCCGTCTCTGGCCAGAACCGTTCGCGCTGGAAGGCGGTGGTGGGCAGGTCGACGGTGCGGGCGCCGGTGAACAACGCGGTCCAGTCCACGGCGGCGCCGCCCGCGTACAGCTGGGCGAGCGCGGTGAGCAGGGTCTCGGTCTCGTCGCGCTCGCGGCGGGTGGCGGCGGCCAGCACGGCGCCGGTGTCCGTGCCGTCGGCGGTCAGGCACTCGCGGGCCATGGCGGTCAGTACCGCGTCCGGGCCGAGTTCGAGGTAGCGGGTGACGCCCTGGCCGGCGAGGGTGCGTATCCCGTCCTGGAAGCGCACCGCCTCGCGCACGTGCCGCACCCAGTAGTCGGGGGTGGCCATCTCCTGGCCGGCGAGGGCACCGGTGACGTTGGAGACCACCGGGACGGTGGCCCGGTGGAAGGTCAGGGACCGGACGACCGACTGGAACTCGGCCAGCATCGGTTCCATCAGCGGTGAGTGGAAGGCGTGCGACACCGTCAGCCGCCGGCTCTTGGCGAATCGGGCGGCCACCGCCTCGGCCTCGGCGGCGTCGCCGGAGATGACGACGGAGCCGGGGCCGTTGACGGCGGCGATGCCGACCCGCTCGGTGAGCAGCGGGCGTACCTCGTCCTCGGTGGCGCGCACGGCGATCATGGCGCCGCCCGCGGGCAGCGCCTGCATGAGCCGGCCGCGCGCGGCCACCAGCGTGGTCGCGTCCGTCAGGTCCAGCACGCCCGCCACATGCGCGGCGGCGATCTCGCCGATGGAGTGCCCGGCCAGGTAGTCGGGCGTGACGCCCCAGGACTCCACCAGCCGGTACAGCGCGACCTCGAAGGCGAACAGGGCGCTCTGGGTGCGGGCGGTGCGGTTGAGCGGCTCGGGGTCGTCGCCGAGGACGAGGCCGCGCAGCCCGGGGTCGCCGGTCAGCGCGCAGATCTCGTCGAAGGCGCGGGCGAAGACCGGGAAGTGCGCGTGCAGTTCCCGGCCCATGCCGGCGCGCTGCGCGCCCTGCCCGGTGAACAGGAAGGCGGTCTGCCCCTTTTGGACCCGGCCCGAGGCGGCGCCCCGGCCGCCCTCGGCGACGCCGGCCAGGGTCGTGCGCAGCGCGTCGCGGCCGGCGCCGAGGACCACGGCCCGGTAGGGGTGGGCGGTGCGGGTGGCGGCCAGGGAGTGCGCCACGTCCACCGGGTCCAGCTCGCCGACGGCGGCGACCAGACGGGCGGCCTGCTCGCGCAGGGCGCGCTCGGTCCGGCCGGAGACCACCCAGGGCACCAGCGGGGGCGCCGTACGCGGCTCGGACTCCGCCGGTTCCTCGGCGGGGGCCTCCTCCAGGACGGTGTGCGCGTTGGTGCCGCTGGCGCCGAAGGAGGAGACGGCGGCCCGCCGCGGACGGCCGGGGTCGCTCCAGGGCCGGTTCTCGGTCAGCAGCCGGACCCGGCCCTGCCCCCAGTCGACCTTGCCGGACGGCTCCTCGGCGTGCAGCGTGCGCGGCAGGACGCGGTGCCGCATCGCCATGACCGCCTTGATGATGCCGGCGACGCCGGCCGCGGCCTGGGTGTGCCCGATGTTGGACTTCACCGACCCGAGCCACAGCGGGGCGTCCGCGGGCCGGTCCTGGCCGTAGGTGGCGAGCAGCGCCTGGGCCTCGATCGGGTCGCCGAGCGTGGTGCCGGTGCCGTGCGCCTCCAGCAGGTCCACGTCGGCGGGGCCGAGTCGCGCGGAGGCCAGCGCGGCTCGGATGACGCGCTGCTGGGACGGCCCGTTGGGGGCGGTCAGGCCGTTGGAGGCGCCGTCCTGGTTGACGGCGGAGCCGCGGACGACGGCCAGCACCTCGTGGCCATTGCGGCGGGCGTCGCTGAGCCGTTCCAGCACCAGCATGCCGGCGCCCTCGCTCCAGCCGGTGCCGTCCGCGGCGTCCGCGAAGGACTTGCAGCGGCCGTCCGGGGCGAGGCCGCGCTGCCGGCTGAAGGCGATGAAGTTGCCCGGCGTGGACATCACGGTCGCGCCGCCCGCCAGCGCGAGACCGCACTCCTTGTTGCGCAGTGCCTGTACGGCCAGGTGGACCGCGACGAGCGCCGAGGAGCAGGCGGTGTCGATGGTGACGGCCGGTCCCTCCAGCCCGAGGGTGTAGGAGATGCGGCCGGAGATCACGGCGGCCAGCACGCCGGTGCCGAGCGCGGCCTCGCTGTCCTCGGGTGTTCTGGCCAGCAGGTCCTTGTAGTCCTGGCCGTTGGTGCCGGCGAACACCCCGATCCGGGCGCCGTGCGCCGAGTCGGGGGCGATCCGGGCCCGTTCCAGGGCCTCCCACGACACCTCGAGCAGCAGCCGCTGCTGGGGGTCCATCGCGACCGCCTCGCGGGGGCTGATGCCGAAGAAGTCCGGCTCGAACCCGGCCGCGTCGGTGAGGAAGCCACCGCGGGTGACGTAGCTCTTGCCGGTGGCGTCCGGGTCGGGGTCGTAGAGCGCGTCGATGTCCCAGCCCCGGTCGTCGGGGAAGTCACCGATGGCGTCGGTGCCGTCGTGGACGAGCCGCCAGAACTCCTCCGGGGTGGTCACGCCGCCGGGGAAGCGGCAGCCCATCCCGACGATGGCGATGGGTTCCCGGTCCTGGGTCTCCACCTCGCGCAGCCGCTGGCGGGTCTGGGCCAGGTCGGCGGAGACCCGCTTGAGGTAGGAGAGCAGCTTTTCGTCGTTGGTCATCGGGTGTCGCCACTCCTGTGCGAAGACGGGGACTGCGGTGGGGCCGGGGCGTCGTGGGAGGGACGCCTCACGCCTGGGTCGTGTCGTCGGACTCCCGCCGTTCGCCCGGAGGGCGGGCTCTGCGGCGTCAGGTGCGTGCTCTCGGCGTGCCGGGTCCTGACTCTCGTACTGGACGTACTCGGGTCGGGGCCCGGTGCGGCGAGAGGGCGTGCATGGCGTCGTGGAGCAGGCGGGAGTTCGACGACACGGCCTAGCGGAGCTCGTTGTCGATGAAGGCGAAGACGTCGTCGGCGGAGGCCTCCTCCAGCCGTCCGGCGACGGCGGCGGCGTCCTGGCCGAGCATCTTGTCGAGGTCGCCCAGCAGCGACCGGAGGCGGGTGGTGATCCCTCCCTGTTCGATGTCCTCGGCGGTGAGGTCGCCGAGCCGGGCCGCGACCCGGTCGAGTTCGGCGAGGACCGAGTCCACGGAGGTGTCGGCGCCCGCGAGTTCGCTGCCCAGGTGCTTGGCGAGGGCGGCGGGGGTGGCGTAGTCGAAGATGAGTGTGGCCGGCAGCGGCACCCCGGCGGCGCCGCTGATCCGGTTGCGCAGGTCGACGGAGGTGAGGGAGTCGAAGCCGAGGTCGCGGAAGGCGGTGGTCGGCTCGACCGCGTCGGCGCCGCCGTAGCCGAGGACCGCGGCGGCCTGACCGCACACCAGTTCCTGGAGGGCGCGGTCCCGTTCGCCGCCGGTGAGGCCGGCCAGCTTCTCGGCGAACCCGTCGGCCGCGCCCGCCTCGGCGGGGCCACCGGTGCCGGTCCGTGCCTCGGGCAGCGTGGACAGCAGGGGGCTGGGCCGGGTGGCGGTGAAGGCGGGCGCGAACACCGACCAGTCGACGTCGGCGACGGTGACCGTGGTGTCGCCGCCGTCCAGGGCTCGGCGCAGCGCGGTCAGCGCGCGGTCGGGGTCGAGGAGGGACATGCCCATCGCGCGGGCGGCCGAACGGACGGTGCCGTGGGCGGCCATGCCGTCGCCGCCCCACGGCCCCCAGGCCACCGAGGTGGCCGGCAGTCCGGCCGCGCGCCGGTGTTCGGCGAGGGCGTCGAGGTAGGCGTTGGCGGCGGCGTAGTTGGCCTGTCCCGCACCGCCGACGGTGGCGGTCAGGGAGGAGAACAGCACGAACGCCGACAGGTCCCGGTCCGCGGTCAGTTCGTGCAGGTGGCGGGCGGCGTCGGCCTTGGGTGCGAGGACACCGGCGAACCGTTCGGGGGTGAGGGCGTCCAGGACGCCGTCGTCGAGGACGCCGGCCAGGTGCAGCACGGCGGTGAGGGGGTGTTCGTCCGGTACGGAGTCCAGCAGCGCGGCCAGCGCCCGGCGGTCGGCGACGTCGCAGGCGGCGAGGGTCACCCGGGTGCCGGCGTCGGTGAGTTCGCGGACGAGGCCGGCGGCGCCCGGCGCGTCCGGGCCCCGCCGGGAGGTCAGCAGCAGGTGGTCGGCGCCCTCGGCGGCGAGCCAGCGGGCGACGGCCGTGCCGACGGCGCCGGTGGCCCCGGTGACCAGCACCGTGCCGGACGGCTTCCAGGGGGTGCCGGCGCGGGCCGGGGCGTGCTCCAGGCGCCGGCCGTAGGCGCCGGACTCGCGCAGCACGACCTGGTCCTCGCCGCTCGCGTCGCCGAGCAGGGCGGCCAGCCGGGCGAGGGTCTGCGGGCCGGGCGCGGCGGGCAGGTCGACCAGCCCGCCCCAGCGCTCGGGGTGCTCCAGGGCGGCGACCCGGCCGAGGCCCCACACCCGGGCCTGGGCGAACCCGGTGACGGCGGCGGCCGTGCCGTGGGCGACGGCGTCGCAGGTGACGCACCACAGCGGGGCCGTGATCCCGGCGTCCCCGAGGGCCTGGAGGAGGGTGGCGGTGGCGGCCGGTCCGGTGGCGGGCGCCAGCAGGGACAGGACACCGTCGAGGCCGTCCCGGCCGGCGAGCAGTCCGGCGAGTTCCACGCGGTCGGCCGGGTCCGGCACCGTGAGGATGTCCACGGCGAGGCCCCGGTCGGTGAGCCCGGTCAGGACGGCGGTCGTCCAGGGATCGCCGGTGGCGGGGACGACGGCCAGCCAGTGGCCGCCGCGCGCCGGGGTGGCGGCGGGCGCGAGCGGTTCCCAGGTGACGCGGTACCGCCGGCCGTCGGCGGCGGCGTTGGCCTGCCGCTGCTCGTGCCAGGCGGCCAGGGCCGGTACGACGGCTGCGACGGACGTCTCGTCGGTGACGCCGAGGGTGGCGGCGACGGCGGTCACGTCCTGGTCCCGGACCAGTTCCCAGAACGGGTCGGCGGCGTCGCCGCCCGCGCGTGCCGCCGCGGAGCGCTCGGCCTGGAGGATGGGGGCGTCCTCCCAGTGCCGGTCGCGGCGGAACGGGTAGGTGGGCAGGCCGACCTTGCGGCCGCCGGCGAACACGACCGGCCAGTCGGGGCCGGTGCCGGTCAGGTGCAGGCGGCAGACGGCGTCGAGGAGGGCGGCGTCCTCGACGCGGTCGCGGCGCTGGGTGCCGATGACGTCGGGCACCGTGTCCTGGGCCAGGTTGGTGAGCACCGCGTCCGGGCCGATCTCCAGCAGGCGGGTGGCGCCCTCGGCGGCCAGGGTGGTGACCGCGTCGTGGAAGCGGACGGCCTCGCGGACGTGGCGGACCCAGTAGTCGGGCGAGGTCAGGTCGCCGGCCGTGCGGCCGGTGACGTCGGAGACGACCGGCAGGGCGGGCTCGTGGAAGGTGAGGCCGGCCAGCACCTCGCGGAACGCGTCGAGCATGGGGTCCATGCGGTGGGAGTGGAAGGCGTGCGACACCTTCAGCCGGGTGGACTTCTCCACCCGCGCGGCGACGGCGAGCACGGCCTCCTCGTCGCCGGATATCACCACGGCTCGCGGGCCGTTGACGGCCGCGATGTCGACGCCGTCGGTGAGCAGCGGGATGACCTCGGCCTCGCCGGCGAGCAGGGACACCATCGCGCCGCCCGCGGGCAGGTCCTGCATGAGCCGGCCGCGGGCGGCGACCAGGGCGACGGCGTCCTTCAGGTCCAGGACGCCGGCGACGTGCGCGGCGACGACCTCGCCGATCGAGTGCCCGGCGAGCAGGTCAGGGGTGATCCCCCAGTGCTCCAGCAGCCGGTACAGGGCGGTCTCGAAGGTGAACAGGGCGGCCTGCGTGTACATGGTCTGGTCGAGGCGGGCGGCGGGGCCGGTGTCCTCGAACATGATCTCGCGCAGCGGCCGGTCCAGGTGGGTGTCGAACGCGGCGCAGATCTCGTCGAAGGCGGCGGCGAACACCGGGAACGAGGCGTGCAGGGTGCGGCCCATGCCCGGCCGCTGGGAGCCCTGCCCGGAGAACAGCACGCCGAGGCGGCCGGGCTCGGGGGGCACCACGGCGGGCCGGCTGCCGTCGGCGACCGTGCGCAGCCCGGCCAGCAGTTCGTCCCGGTCGCGGCCGGTGACGGCGGCCCGGTGGGTGAACACGGTGCGGGTGGTGGCCAGCGAGTACCCGACGTCGTACGGGTCGAGGTCGCCGGCCACCGCGAGCAGCCGCTCCGCTTGCCGCTGGACGGCGTCGGCGCCCTTGCCGGACAGCACCCAGGGGACGACGGGCAGCGCGGCCCGCTCCGGGGCGGGCTGCGCCGTCCCGGCGGGCGGTGCCTCCTCCAGGATGGTGTGGGCGTTGGTACCGGAGATGCCGAAGGAGGACACGCCGGCGCGGCGCGGGCGTCCGTCGGGGGTGTCCCAGGGGCGGGCCTCGGTGAGCAGCCGGACGTCGCCGGCGTTCCAGTCGACGGCGGTGGAGGGCTTCTCGGCGTGCAGGGTGCGGGGCAGGATGCCGTGGCGCATGGCCATGACCATCTTGATGACGGCGCCGACGCCGGCCGCGGCCTGCGGGTGGCCCATGTTGGACTTGATGGAGCCGAGCCACACCGGCCGGTTCTCCGGCCGGTCCTGCCCGTAGGCGGCGATGACGGCCTGGGCCTCGATGGGGTCACCGAGGGTGGTGCCGGTGCCGTGCGCCTCGACCGCGTCGATGTGGTGCGGGGCGAGCCGGGCGTCGGCGAGGGCCTGCCGGATGACCCGGATCTGGGCCGGGCCGCTCGGCGCGGTCAGGCCGTTGGAGGCGCCGTCCTGGTTGACGGCCGAGCCGCGGACGACGGCGAGCACCTCGTGCCCGTTGCGCAGGGCATCGGACAGCCGTTCCACCAGCAGCATGCCGGCGCCCTCGGCCCAGGCGGCGCCCGCCGCGTCGTCGGAGAAGGAGTGGCAGCGGCCGTCGGGGGACAGCGCGCGGCGCTCGCTGAACTCGATGAACATCTCGGGGCTGGCCATGACGGCGGCGCCGCCCGCCAGCGCCAGCGAGCACTCCCCCCTGCGCAGCGACTGGATCGCCGAGTGCAGCGCCACCAGGGAGGAGGAGCAGGCGGTGTCCATGGTGACCGCGGGGCCCTCCAGGCCGAGGGTGTAGGCGATGCGGCCGGAGACGATGCTGCCGGAGATGGTGCCGCCGATGTAGTCGTGGTGCATCAGCCCGACGAAGACGCCGGTCGGGGTGCCCTTCACCGTGGTGGGGTCGATACCGGCCCGTTCGAAGGCCTCCCAGGTGACCTCCAGCAGCAGCCGCTGCTGCGGGTCGGTGCCGGGCGCGTCCTTGGGGCTGATACCGAAGAAGGCGGGGTCGCACTCGGCGGCGTCGTGCAGGAACCCGCCGTGGCGGACGTAGGACTTGCCGGGGGCGCCGGGCTCGGGGTCGTAGATCGCCTCGACGTCCCAGCCGCGGTCGGTGGGGAACTCGGTGACGACGTCGGTGCCCTCGTCGATGATCCGCCACAGGTCCTCGGGGGTGCGCACCCCGCCCGGGTAGCGGCAGCCCATGCCGATGATGGCGACGGGCTCGCGGTCCTGCTCCTCCAGCTCGCGTACGCGGCGGCGGCTGCGCTCCAGCTCGGTCGTGGCCCGCTTGAGGTAGTCGCGGAGCTTGCCGGCCGTGGCCGAGTCTTCCATCACAGGGCTCCCAGTTCGTTGTCGATCCTGGCGAAGAGTTCGTCGTCGCTGGCTTCGCCGAGGTCCTGCGGCGCCACGGGCTCGGTGTGCCGTCCGTGGGTGTCCTGCCAGCTGCGCAGCAGCGCTTCCAGGCGTGCGGTGACGCGGGCGTGGCTGCCGCCTTCGTCGGACAGGGTGAGCAGTGCGGCTTCGAGGCGGTCCAGCTCGGCCAGCGCGGTCCGGGCCCGGTCGGCCGGTCCGGGCACGAGCGCGGTCCTGAGGTGGGTGGCGAGGGTGGTGGGGGTGGGCTGGTCGAAGACGAGGGTGGCGGGCAGGGTGAGGCCGGTGGCGCCGGCCAGGAGGTTGCGCAGTTCGACGGCGGCCAGCGAGTCGAAGCCCATCTCCTGGAAGGCGCGTTGCGGGTCGACCGACTCGGGCGAGGGGTGCCCGAGGACGGCGGCGACGTGAGTGCGGACCAGCTCCAGCAGGGCGCGGTCCCGTTCCGGATCGGCCAGCGGTGCCAGCCGGTCGCGCCAGGAGCCGGCAGGGGTGCTCGGGGCCGGTCCGGCACCCCGCCGGGCGGGCCGCACCAGGCCGCGCAGCAGCGCCGGTACGCCGTCCGGCCGGGCGCGCACCGCGGCGGCGTCCAGGCGTACGGGCACCAGGACGGCGTCCTCGCCACCGAGGCCGGCGTCGAAGGCGCGCAGTCCCTGCGCGGGGGTCAGGGGCGGCAGGCCGAGCCGGCGCAGCCGTTCCAGGTCGGCGGCGTCGATGCCGGCGCTCATGCCGCCGGCGCCGGACCACAGGCCGTAGGCGAGGGAGACGCCGGGCAGCCCGAGCGAGCGGCGATGGGCGGCGAGGCCGTCGAGGAAGGTGTTGGCGGCGGCGTAGTTGGCCTGGCCCCCGCCGACCAGCAGACCGGCGGTGGAGGACAGCAGGACGAACGCCGACAGGTCCTTGTCGCGGGTCAGTTCGTGCAGGTGCCAGGCGGCGTCCACCTTGGGCCGCAGCACCCGGTCGACCCGGTCCGCGCCGAGTGTGGCCAGCACGCCGTTGTCGACGACGCCGGCCGCGTGCACCACGGCCCGTACGTCGTGCGCGGCGAACAGCGCCGCCAGCTCGGCGCGGTCGGCGGCGTCGCACCGGGCGATGATCACCTCGGCGCCCGACTCGTTCAGCTCTTCGCCCAGTTCGGCGGCTCCGGGGGCGTCCACGCCGCGCCGGCCGGCCAGCAGCAGGCGCCGTACGCCGTGCTCGGTGACCAGGTGACGGGCGATCAGGGCGCCGAGGCCGCCGGTGCCGCCGGTGATCAGGACGGTGCCGTCCGGGTCCCAGGCGAGCGGGCCGCCGGGCTTGGCGCGGGCCAGCCGGGGCAGCCGTACCTCCCCGTCCCGCACCGCGACCTCCGGTTCGCCGGCGGCGAGCGCGGCGGCGAGGGCGGGTCCCGGGGCGGCGCTGCCGTCGCTGTCGACCAGCAGGAACCGGCCGGGGTTCTCGGCCTGGGCGGCGCGGACCAGCCCGTACAGGGCGGCGTGGCCGAGGTCGCCGGCGCGCAGCAGGACCGCGAGCCGGCGGTCGGCGTGTTCCTCGTCGGCCGGCCAGGCGCGCAGCGCGTCCAGCGTGGCGTGCACCCGCTCGCGCACCAGGGCGGGCAGGTCGGGTACGGCGTCCGGGGTGGCCGGTACGGCCAGCACCACCAGGCCGGGCAGCGGGCCGGCGGCGGTGAGGGCGGCCAGGCCGGGGTGGTGGGGCGCGTCGAGGCCGGTGTGCGCGACACCGGTGTCGTCGGTCCCGGTGTCGTCGGTCCCGGTGTCTGCCTGGCCGGTGCCTGCGAGGCCGCATACGGCCAGGGCGGGCGTGCGGGCGGTCGCCGGGACGGGTGCCGGGACGAGGTCGACCCGGTACAGCGGGTCGTCGCCGTCCCCGGCGAGCTGCTCGGCGGAGACGGGGCGGGCCACGAGGCTGCGGACGGTCGCGACGGGCGCGCCGGTGGCGTCGGCCAGGGTGAGGGCGACGGCCTCGGGGCCGGACGGCGACAGGTGCAGGCGCAGGGTGTCGGTGCCCGCCGCGTGCAGGGTGACACCGCCCCAGGCGAACGGCAGCACCGCCCGGCCGCCGGGCAGATCCAGCAGGTTGACGTGCAGGGCGGCGTCCAGCAGCGCCGGGTGCACGCCGTACGCGGCGGCGGTGGCGCGGGCGCTGTCGGGCAGGGCCGCCTCGGCGAACAGCTCGTCCCCGCGGCGCCACATGGCGCGCAGGCCCTGGAAGAGGGCGCCGTAGCCGTAACCGGTGCGGGCCAGTCGGGGGTAGAGGCCGTCCAGGTCGACGGGTTCGGCGTCCCGGGGCGGCCAGTCGGTCAGGCCCACCGGGCTCGCCCCGTCACCGGCCGGGTCGGTACCGTCACCGGCCGGGCTCGCCCCGTCGCCGGCCCTGGAGGTGAGGACGCCGGCGGCGTTGCGGGTCCACGGGGCGTCGGGGGTGTCGGCGCGGCGGGACCAGACGGCCAGCTCCCGGCGTCCGTCCCGTTCCCCGCCGACGGCGGCCTGGACGGCCAGCGCCCCCTGCTCGGGCAGGACCAGCGGGGCGTCCAGGGTGAGTTCGCCGACGGTGTCGCAGCCGGTGCGCTCCGCGGCCTGGAGTGCCATCTCCACGAAGGCGGTTCCGGGCAGCAGCACGGTCCCGTGCACGGCGTGGTCGGCGAGCCACGGGTGGGAGGCGAGGGAGAGCCGGCCGGTGAGGACCGCTCCCCCGGTGTCGGGCAGGTCGGTCGCGGCGGTCAGCAGCGGATGGCCGGTGGCGCTCTGTCCCAGGCCGTCGGCGTCTCCGCTGCCGCCGGCGCCGGCCTCCAGCCAGAGGCGTTCCCGCTGGAAGGCGTAGGTGGGCAGGTGGGTGTGCCGGGCGTGGTGCGGGGCGAAGAACGCCGCCCAGTCCACGGCGGTGCCGGCCGCGTGCAGCCGGGCCACGGCCGTGACCAGGTCGCGTTCCTCGTCGCCGGCGCGGCGCAGCCCGGCGACGGTCACGCTGTCCTCGGGCACGCAGTCCACGGCCAGCGCGGTCAGGGCCGCGTCCGGGCCGACTTCCAGGAACGCCCGGACGCCCAGCTCGTGCAGGGCGGTCATGGCGGGCGCGAAGCGGACGGGCCGGCGGACGTGGTCCACCCAGTGCCCGGGGGTGGCCAGCCGCGCGGGGTCGGCGAGCGCGCCGGTGAGCGTGGACACGATCGGGATGCGCGGCTCGGCGAAGGAGCACCGGGCGGCGGCCTCGGCGAAGTCGGCGAGCATCGGTTCCATCAGCGGCGAGTGGAAGGCGTGCGAGACCTTCAGCCGCTTGCCCTGGCCGAAGCGGGCGGCGAGGGCGGCGACGGCGTCCTCGGCACCGGAGATCACCACGGAGCGCGGGCCGTTGACGGCGGCGAGGCCGACCCGCTCGTCCAAGTGGGGGGCGACCTCGTCCTCCGTGGCGCGCAGCGCGGCCATGGCGCCGCCCGCGGGCAGGGCCGCCATCAGGGTGCCGCGCGCGAGGACGAGGTGGACGGCGTCCGGCAGGGACAGCACCCCGGCGACGTGGGCGGCGGCGATCTCACCGACGGAGTGTCCGGCCAGGTAGTCGGGGGTCACGCCCCAGGACTCCAGGAGCCGGTACAGGGCCACTTCGATGGCGAAGAGGGCGACCTGCGCGTAGTCGGTACGGGTGAGCAGATCGGCGTCGCCGTCGATGACGTCGGCGAGCGGCCGCTCCAGGCTCCGGTCGGCCAGGGCGCACACCGCGTCGAAGGCCTCCGCGTACACCGGGAAGGCGCGGTGCAGGTCCCGGCCCATGCCGATCCGCTGGGCTCCCTGACCGGTGAACAAAAAGGCGGTCCTGCCGCCGGCCGGGGTGAGCGGAGCAGCGGCGGCGAGCCCGGCGAGCAGGTCGCCGGTGTCCCGGCCGACCGCGACGGCGCGGTGCTCGAAGCGGGCGCGGGTGGTGGCGAGCGACAGCCCGAGGTCGGCCGGGCGGACGCCGGGGTGCGCGTCGAGGTGGTCGCGCAACCGCGCGATCTGCGCGGCGAGGGCCGGGCGGGTACGGCCGGAGACGACCCACGGCACGTAACCGCCTGCCCGGCCCGGCGAGTTCTGGCCGCCCCCGTCCCGTACGGGCGAGTTCTCCGCGCCCTCTTCCCCGCCGGCCGGCTTCTCGGGGTTCTCGGCGTTCCCGGGGGCCTCGGCCGGCTCCGGGTCGGCGGGCGCCTGTTCCAGGACGACATGCGCGTTGGTGCCGCTGATGCCGAAGGAGGAGACGGCGGCGCGGCGGGGCCGGCCGGTGACGGGCCACGGGCGGCGTTCCAGGGCCAGTTCGACGGCTCCCGCGCTCCAGTCCACCTGGTCGGTGGGCGTGTCGACGTGGAGGGTGGGCGGAACCTCACCGTGCCGCATGGCCAGCACCATCTTGATGACGCCCGCGACACCCGCGGCGGCCTGGGTGTGCCCGAGGTTGGACTTGACCGAGCCGAGCAGCAGTGGCTCGGCGCGGTCCTGGCCGTAGGTGGCGAGCAGGGCCTGCGCCTCGATCGGGTCGCCGAGCGAGGTGCCGGTGCCGTGTGCCTCGACCACGTCGACATCGGCGGGGGTGAGCCCGGCACCGGCCAGCGCCTGCCGGACGACCCGCTGCTGGGACGGGCCGTTGGGCGCGGTCAGCCGGCTGCTGGCGCCGTCGGAGTTGACGGCGCTGCCCCGGACGACGGCGAGCACCGGGTGGCCGTTGCGCCGGGCGTCGGCGAGCCGTTCCAGCAGCAGCATGCCGGCGCCCTCGCCCCAGCCGGTGCCGTCGGCCGCGGCGGCGAACGCCTTGCACCGGCCGTCCGGTGCGAGCCCGCGCTGCCGGCTGAAGTCGATGAACGTCTCCGGTGTGGACATCACGGTGACACCGCCGGCCAGGGCGAGCGAGCACTCGCCCGCCTGGAGCGCCCGCACGGCCCAGTGCAGGGCGACCAGGGAGGACGAGCAGGCGGTGTCGACGGTGACCACCGGGCCTTCGAGCCCGAAGGTGTAGGCGACGCGTCCGGAGGCGATGCTGGCGGCGCTCCCGTTGGCGAGGTAGCCGTCGAGGTCGTCGGGTACGGAGGTGAGGCGGGTGGCGTAGTCGTTGTACATCACGCCGGCGAACACGCCGGTGCGGCTGCCGCGCAGGGAGGCCGGCACGATGCCGGCCCGCTCGAAGGCCTCGTGCGAGGTCTCCAGCAGCAGCCGCTGCTGCGGGTCCATGGCGAGGGCCTCGCGGGGGCTGATGCCGAAGAAGTCGTAGTCGAAGTCGGCGGCGTCGTGCAGGAATCCGCCGGTACGGGCGTAGGTCCTGCCGGGCCGCGCCGGGTCCGGGTCGTACAGGGCGTCCACGTCCCAGCCGCGGTCGGCGGGGAAGTCCGTCACCGCGTCGGTCCCCGTCACGACGAGATCCCACAGGTCCTCGGGGGTGGTGACACCGCCCGGATAGCGGCAGCCGATGCCGACGACGGCGACCGGGCCGTGTGCGCGTCGCTCGTTCTCGCGCAGCCGCCGCCGCGCCTCCCGCAGGTCCGCGGTCGTCCGCCTGAGGTAGTCGAGCAGTTGCTCTTCGTTGTTCACCAGCGCGCCATCCGATCGAGATCGAAGTGAGGGCCTGGGCCGTGCGGATCGCCTCCGGACGGTTTCCGGTCCGCTTCCCCTCCGCTGTCGGAGGCTAGGCAGCCGGCAATGACCCAAGACACCCCTACGGCCCCCAGGGGCCCCCACGGCGGTTAAGGGGTCCCTCTCACAGGGCATCGCGCGCGACAATCTTCGTACGGCGTTCCGCGCGACGGTCACCGCATGGCATTCAGCGCGGCAGTCCTCGTACGGCGTCCCTGGCGGAGGCCAGGATCCCGGGGCGCCGGACCGTCCCCGCGGGCACAGGGGGGACGGTCCGCGCCGGCGCCGTCAGCGCGGGGCGGCGAGCGCGACGGCGGTGGTCGCGCGGACGAGCCCGGCGGTATGCCGGGCGGTGTGCGAACTGGACGGGGCCCGGGAGTTCGGGGCTCGGCGACATCCCCGAAGGCGGTGGCTGGCGCGACTTCCTGACCGCGGCCGGAATCGGAAGGGCCCGTATCGGCGGCAGGCCCTTCCCGTCGGCACCGGGTCAGACGCGGTCGGCCGCGATGAGGAGGTACTGGAACGAACCGTCCTTGTACGAGTTGATGAACGCGTCCTCGATTCCCGTCACCAGCGATGAGGTGGCCCGCAGTTCCCAGTAGGGCAGGGTGTCGGGGGTCAGGTCGATGACGGCCTGCGGCACGAGGCGGTTGTCGGCCATGGCGCGGAGGTACTCCCGGCGCGAGTGGATGTTGCACTCGAAGTGCGCGTTGATCTGCGAGACCCATTTCGACGGCTGGCCGTACCGCGGGTTCCAGCAGCCGGTGATGGTCACATAGCGACCGCCGGTCTCCAGGACGCGGGAGTGTTCGGCGAACAGGTCGTGAAGGTCGACGTACATGCTCGACTCGTTGTTCCACGATGCCGCCGCCGAACCGGTCCTGAACGGCGTGGCGAGCATGTTGCAGACGCGGGCGCGGACATGGTCCTGCATGCCGAGTTCGCGGGCCCTGCCGTTGGCGAAGTCGGCCTGCTTGGCCGACAGCGTGACTCCTTCGACGCTGCACCCGAATCGCTGGTGGGCCATCACCATCGAGCCGCCGCGGCCGCACCCGGCGTCCAGCAGGGTGTCCTGCGGCCTGATGTCGCCGAGGTGGCTCAGCAGGAACTCGGCCTGCGCCGACTCCAGTCGGTGGAGTTCGGCGATCAGCCTCTTCTCGCTCGCGGCGTCCCCGGCGCCGCCGAGTGCGGCGGAGTCGACTTCACCGATGCCGTAGTGGTGGTGGTACAGGCCGTCGACATCACCGAGGCGCAGGTTCACGGGCCTCGCCTCGCCGTCCCAGTAACGGGCGATGTCTCCCTGGTAGGGCGTCGCCGGGCCGGGGATGCGCAGGGGGGCGGAGGCGGGGGCGGATGCGGCGGTGCCGGTGAGTTCGGCGTTGGTCACGGATGAGTCCATTCTCTTACCAGAAGTCGGGCAGGCTGTAGCGATAGGTGTTGGACCGGTGCCAGTGGTGGTTGCCGTCGACCCAGGCGGCCACCCCGCGGAGAAAGCGCAGCACGCTCGGGACGGGGCAGTCGGCAGCCAGGCGGGCGGCCGCGGTCTCGAAGTCATGCATCAGTTCGTTGTGGATCTCGACCGACTTCAGGTAGGCGTCGCGGTCGGAGAGCCCCTCACGCTCGGAGAGCACGACGGGCAGGTTCAGGTGCCGGCCCGGCGCGTCGAGTTCCTTGGTGTACGAGTACAGGTCGTTCACGATGGTCGTCGCGTTGCCCGCCAGGGCGATGACCTGCTGCATGGCCGGCCGGGCGTGCAGGTCCGCCGGGAGTTCGTAGCCGCCGACGGTGTCCGTGATGGTGGGGCAGGGGCGGAAGTTGTTGAACTGGCGCATCGCCAGGTACTCCCACACCTGGGGGACGTGGTCCGTCTGGGCCCAGGCCGCTTCGGCGAGGTATCCCAGGTGCAGCCGGGACATGTCGTGCCGTAGCCGGTCCGCCTGGGAGGGGCTCGCCGCTCGGACGAAGTACTCCATGGCGGAGCGGTAGGCGCGCCGGGGCGCGTCCGCGTGGAGCGACGCCGCCCACTGCGGCTGGTACTCCGCCGTGGTGTGCAGGGCGTCGAGCGCGGTGTGGGCCAGCAGCAGCCGCTCGCCGAGGCCGACGGGCGATCCGCCGTGGTCCTCGCAGTAGTAGTCGTCCACCGCGTTCTCGGCCACCATGAGGCGGGTGGCGAGCATCAGGTGGTCGACGCCGGGTGCGTCCGGATGGCATCCGACCATGTAGCGGCCGACGGAGAAGCCGTCGAACTCCTCCTCCCAGTCCTCCGGATACAGGGTGACCTCGTCGACGGCCCAGGACTTGATCCTTCGGCTGACCTCTTCGACCCGCACCGGGTCCGGCTCGGCGATCGGATGGTGATAGAGGCCCGGGATCGCCTTCCCCTCCGCCGTGGGTGCCGACGGCGCCGGGGACTCCTCCCGCAGACAGATGCGCAGGCCCGCGGTGCCCAGACCGGTGGGACCTGCCAGGAGCCGTTGCACCGCGGTGACCGGCGCCGGCGTCATCGCCGACGGCGCGCCGAGGGCGGCCGGGGCCGGCTCGAAGGTCGCAGGGGGCGGGGGCGGGGAAGGCGCGCGGGGAGGGCAGCCGATGGCGGCTCTGACGTCGCGGGCGCGGGCCGCGGCGTCGGCGAGTACCTGAGCGCCGAAGCGGGATGCGGACTCCGGCAGGCTCGACTGCGGGGGAGGCAGCTCGGGCGCGGGCATTCATGGCTCCTTGATGGGGTGGTGCGGCTGTCCGGGGGCTTCCGGGCGTGCGCGACGGGCACGCGCAGTCGGGGGCGTCGCACTGTGCCGTGCGGACCGGGCGCTACCGGGGCCGGCGGGCGATCTGCACGTTCTCCAGCACGCCGACCGCGTCCGGCACGAGGATGGCAGCGGAGTAATAGGTACTGACGAGGTAGGAGGCGACGGCCTGCTCGTTGATGCCCATGAAGCGGACCGACAGACCTGGTTCGTACTCGTCCGGCAGGCCGGTGTGGTGCAGGCCGACGACGCCCTGGTTGTCCTCGCCGGTGCGCATGATGAGGATCGAGCTCGTGTTCTCCCGGGTGATGGGGATCTTGTTGCACGGGAGGATCGGGACTCCGCGCCAGGCCGGGACCCGCTGGCCGCCCAGGTCCACGTGGTCCGGATAGAGCCCGCGCGAGCTGAACTCACGGCCGATCGCCGCGATCGTGCGGGGATGGGCGAGGTAGAACCTGGAGCCGCGGCGGCGACAGAGCAGTGTGTCCATGTCGTCGGGGGTCGGCGGGCCGGAGTGCGGCTGGATCCGCTGCTTGAAGTCGGCGTTGTGGAGCAGGCCGAACTCCCGGTTGTTGATCAGCTCATGTTCTTGCCGCTCCCGCAAGGCCTCGATGGTGAGACGCAGTTGTTCCTCGGTCTGGTCCATCGGCCCGTTGTAGAGGTCGGAAACCCTCGTATGGATCCGCAGGACGGTCTGGGCGACCGAGAGTTCGTACTCGCGCGGATTCAGTTCGTAGTCGACGAAGGCGCCAGGCAGCTCCTGTTCACCGACGTGACCCGCCGACACCGCGATCTCTGCCTCGCCGCGATGGTTCTGCCGCTTGCGGGAACGGGAGGTGAACTCCTCGACGTGGTCCCGAAGACCGGGCGCCCCGGACAGTACGGCCGCGAAGTCGGCGCGCGACAGGGTGAGCAGTGTGCCCGAGGTCTCGGCGGTGGCGGTCTGTTCCCACCGGGCGTCCTCGTCCAGCAGGGCGTGCTCCCCGAACCGGTCGCCGTCGGCGAGTACGTCCAGGGTGAGTTCGTCGCCGTAACCGCCGACAACGGTCTGGCCGATGCGGCCGTGGGCGATCAGGTGGAGCCGGTCCGCCCGTGCGCCGCCCTCGACCAGCGTCTCGCCGCTCCGGAAGTCACGCTGGACGCACCGGGATGCGATCGCCGTCAGCACCTCGATGTCGTCGAAGCCGCGCAGGAGGGCCAGTTCGCCCAGCTCCCGGGGGATCACGCGAACGTCGGCTCCGTCCTGGACGAACTCCACCCTCCCGTCCCCGACCGTGTAGGTCAGGCGGCGGTTCACCCGGTAGACACCGCCGTCGGTCTCCACCCAGGGGAGCATGCGCAGCAGCCAGCGAGAGGTGATCTCCTGCATCTGCGGGACGGACTTGGCCGTGGTGGTGAGGTTGCGGGCGGCCGCTGTTCCCAAGCTGGACTGCCGGGGCAGCTCCAGCCGCGCTTGCGAGCTCGAGTCGACAGTCATCGGGCAGGCTCTCTTTGTTCGGGGGCGGTGACGCGCGGATGAGGCAGACACCGGGCGACAGGAAGAAAAAGACGCGTACAGAACGAGAAGCCGTCCAGCTCCGGCAGGAACACTAATGGCCCCTTTGCCCCCCGGAACAAGGAAATCCGCCGATATTAACTCGATACGCTGATCGCGGCCGAGTGATGTTTGCCCTGCCCTCGATGGGTTTCGGCCACGATCGGCGACACCTTCCGGCAGCCGGCGCCACGGTCCCGTCCATCCAGCCCGCGTGAGCGGTGAATCGGGCTCTACGGCCCGGACGACGACGCGTCCGGCATCGCTCAGCGGACCGATCAGACGTGCCGGATCGGGCCCCCGGCGTTTTGGGTGATGGTCACGCATGAACGGTGGTGCGGCGATCCGGGTTCGCTGTCCGCCCGAACCGGGCAGCGGAGGCGGTCCATATGGGCACCAGCGCTCTGGGACAAACTGCGTACAGGGCCATGAGCTGGGGCTTTGCATAATCGCTTCAGACATCACCGGGCACTTTCAGGCCCGCTGCGGGCCGGTTCGTACGAAAAGGCGATTGGTATAAATGTGCGGCAAGACCGGGCACGCCGTGCCCGGACCGGGTAGGGAAGGCCAGGTGCGTGCGGTGAACGCCGAAGAGCGTCAGAGCCGGATTCTCGCCCTCGCTCGTCACCAGGGGCGTGTCGAGGTCACCACCACGGCCGTCGACCTGGCCGTCGCGCCGGAGACCATCCGCCGCGACCTCAGGGTCCTGGAACGCAGGGGCCTGCTCCGCCGCAACTACGGCGGTGCCTACCCCGTCGAGGGCGCGGGCTTCGAGACGGGCCTCCCCGAACGAGAGACCCTGCACGTCAAGGACAAGCGCCGGATCGCCGCGGAGGCGGTAAAACTCCTCGGTGACGCGGAGACCGTGTTCG
Organism: Streptomyces sp. NPDC006309; assembly: GCF_040613095.1. NCBI lineage: Bacteria > Bacillati > Actinomycetota > Actinomycetes > Kitasatosporales > Streptomycetaceae > Streptomyces > Streptomyces sp. NPDC006309. The sequence continues at coordinate 21,843 of NZ_JBEXRO010000019.1, forward strand.
TGGACGAGGGCTACACCCCCCAGCTCCTCGCCGCGCTCCTCCCCGGTGACCGCCCCCTGACCGTGGTCACCGCGTCCCTGTCCACCGCAGCCGCGATCGTGGATTCTCCGCAGGTCACCGTCCTGCTCCTCGGCGGCCGAGTCCGGGCGCGGACCCTGGCCACGGTGGGCTCGTGGACCTGCGCCATGCTCGAGCGATTCGTGATCGACCTCGCCTTCCTGGGGTCGAACGGGATCTCCCGGGAGCTCGGCCTGACCACCCCCGATCCGGTGGTGGCCGACGTCAAGGCCAAGGCGCTGGCCGTGTCGCGCCGGCGTGTGTTCATGGGGCACCACAGCAAGTTCGGCGCGAGCAGCTTCTGCCGCTTCGCCGAGGTGGGTGACTTCGAGGCCGTCGTCACCGACACCGGACTGTCCAGCGCCGAGGCGCACCGCTACTCACTGATGGGACCCCGCGTCCACCGGGTCTGACCCGCTCAGCCCCCTTCCTACCGCCACGGACGGCTCCACCTGAGCCGCGCCGACGGCACCTCCCTGGCGGCGCAGCCGACAACCGTCTGCCCGATCCCACATTCTCCGTGCCCTTCGCCGTCCCCACCCGTCATTCCATGAAAGGGAAGATCATGGCTTCGAGACCGACTGTTCCGCGGAGTGCCGTGCCCCTGGGCGCGCTGGCCGTGTGCGGGACGCTGCTCACAGCGTGCGCGGGCGCCGGCGGCGCAGGGGGTGGCTCCGGCTCCCACTCCATCAACGTGCTGATGGTGAACAACCCGCAGATGGCCGACCTGCAGAAGCTCACGGCGGCCAACTTCACCAAGAGGACCGGCATCAAGGTCAACTTCACGGTGCTGCCGGAGAACGACGTCCGCGACAAGATCACCCAGGACTTCTCCAGCCAGGCCGGCCAGTACGACGTGGCCACGATCAGCAACTACGAGACGCCGATCTACGCCAAGAACGGCTGGCTCGCCCCGCTGACCTCGTACGCGAAGAAGGACACCGCCTTCGACCAGAGCGACGTCCTGCCGACCCTGCGGGAGTCGCTGACGGTGTCCGGCCAGGTCTACGCCGAACCGTTCTACGGCGAGTCGTCCTTCCTGATGTACCGCAAGGACGTCTTCAAGGAGAAGGGACTGACCATGCCGGCCCGCCCCACCTGGCGGCAGGTGGCCGCCCTGGCCGCCAAGGCCGACGGCGCCAGGCCCGGGATGAAGGGCATCTGCCTGCGCGGCCTCCCGGGATGGGGTGAGGTGATGGCTCCCCTGACCACGGTGGTCAACACCATGGGCGGCACCTGGTTCGACAAGGACTGGAAGGCCCGGGTCGACAGCCCCGCCTTCACCAGGGCGACCAAGTTCTATGTCGACCTCGTGCGAGCCCACGGCGAGACGGGCGCGCCGCAGTCCGGCTTCGCCGAGTGCCTCAACAACGTGGAGCAGGGCAAGGTCGCCATGTGGTACGACGCGACCTCCGCGGCCGGGTCGCTCGAAGCCGGCGGATCACCGGTGGCCGGGAAGATGGGCTACGCGCCCGCGCCGGTCGACCGGACCAGGAGTTCGGGCTGGCTCTACACCTGGGCCTGGGGCCTCCAGAAGGCGAGCAAGCACCAGGACGACGGGTGGAAGTTCATCTCCTGGGCGTCCAGCAAGGAGTACGAGGACCTGGTGGGCAAGAAGCTCGGCTGGTCCCGGGTCCCGGCGGGCAAGCGGAACTCCACCTACACCGACCCGCGGTACGTCGCCGCGGCGTCGGCCTTCGCCGAGGCCACCGCGAACGCGCTGAAGTCCGCCGACCCGGACAACCCCGGCGTGCAGCCCCGGCCCGCCCCCGGCATCCAGTTCGTCGGCATCCCCGAGTTCACCGACCTGGGCACGCAGGTCTCCCAGCAGATCAGCTCCGCCATCGCCGGCAGGACCGGTGTCGAGCAGGCGCTGAAGTCCAGCCAGACGCTCGCCGAGAAGGTCGCCGCCAAGTACGCGGACAAGTGATCCCTCCCCGATCCCCCGACGTTCCCGGCCTCCCGGTCCCGCCCCCGCGGGACCGGGGACGGAAGCACAGCGGAGACACACCGATGACCCTCACCCATTCGCTCACCAGGCGTACCCGAGCGCCGCGGATCGCGGAACAGGCGGCGCCCCCACGGCGGTCTCGCGGGGCATGGGCCCGGCGGGCCCCGCTGCTCCCGGCCCTGGTCTTCATGATCGTGGTCACCCAGCTGCCGTTCGTGGGCACCGTGGTGATCTCGTTCATGCGCTGGAACGCACTCGACCCCGACAACCGCGCCTTCGCGGGCCTGCACAACTACAAGGACGCGGTCACCGACCCGCAGCTGCGCTCCTCCCTGCTGACGACCGTCACGCTGACGGCCACCGTGGTCCTGGTCAGCCTGGTACTCGGCCTGGGGCTGGCCCTGCTCCTCGACCGTCGGTTCCGCGGCCGCGGCATCGTCCGCACCATGCTGATCACCCCGTTCCTCGTCGTGCCCGTGGCCTCCGCCCTGCTGTGGAAGCACGCGCTGTACAACGCCACCTACGGGCTGATCAACGGATCGCTGACCTGGCTGTGGGACCTGTTCGGCAGCGACAGCGCGCCGCAGCCCGACTGGCTGTCCTCGCTGCCGCTGATGTCCGTGGAGGCGTCGCTGATCTGGCAGTGGACGCCCTTCATGATGCTGATCCTGCTGGCCGGACTACAGAGCCGCCCCATGGACGCCGTCGAGGCGGCCCGCGTGGACGGTGCGACCACCTGGCAGGTCTTCCGCTACCTCACGTTCCCGCACCTGCGCCGCTATCTGGAGCTGGCCTCCCTGCTCGGCAGCATCTACGTGGTGCAGAACTTCGACGCCGTCTTCACGCTCACCGGCGGCGGCCTGGGCACCGCCAACCTGCCCTACACCGTCTACGAGACCTTCTACCAGGCGCACGACTACGGGCAGGCCTCCGCGGAAGGCGTCATCGTCGTCCTCTGCTCCCTCCTCGTGGGCAGCTTCGCGCTCAGGACGGTCTCGTCCCTGCTCCGAGAGGAGATCCGCTGATGGCCGCGACCCTCACCACCGGCCCCACGGGCAGCCCCGGCGGCGGGGCCCGACGCCGGCGCGGCGCACTGGGCCTGCTGGCGTGGCTCTCGGGAGTCGTGTTCTTCCTTCCGGTCGCCTGGATGGTGCTCACCTCGCTGCACGGCGAGTCCGACGCCGCGACCAACCCACCGAGCCTGGGGGCCCCGCTGACCCTCCGGGGCTACCGAGAGTTCTTCGGCGCGAGTACCGGTGTCTCCCCCTGGCCGCCGCTGATCAACTCCTTGTCCGCGAGCGTCCTGTCGACGCTCCTGGTGCTGGTGCTGTCCATCCCGGCCGCCTACGCGCTGTCCATCAAGCCGGTGCGTAAGTGGACGGACGCGATGTTCTTCTTCCTGTCCACCAAGATGCTGCCCGCGGTGGCCGGACTGCTGCCGGTGTATCTGATCGCCAAGGACAGCGGTCTGCTCGACAACGTCGCGCTGCTGGTCGTCCTCTACGCCTCGATGAATCTTCCGATCGCGGTATGGATGATGCGTTCGTTCCTCGCCGAGGTGCCCGTCGAGATCCTGGAGGCGGCCGCCATCGACGGTGCGGGACTGCCCACCGTCCTTGCCCGGATCGTCGCGCCGGTCGTCGCCCCCGGCATCGCCGCCACCTCGTTGATCTGCTTCATCTTCAGCTGGAACGAACTGCTGTTCGCACGTGTGCTCACCGGTGTCGTCGCCGGCACCGCACCCGTGTTCCTCACCGGCTTCGTCACCAGCCAGGGCCTTTTCCTGGCCAAGGTGTGCGCCGCCGCCGTCTGCGTCTCCCTGCCGGTCCTCATCGCCGGATTCGCCGCCCAGGACAAGCTTGTCCAGGGCCTGTCCCTCGGAGCAGTCAAGTGAAAGCCGCCGTCATCAGCTCGCCCGGCCAGGTCGGCGTCGAGACCGTCGACGATCCCGCCCCCGGCCCCGGGCAGGTGGTGATCGAGGTGTCGGCCTGCGGCCTGTGCGGCACCGATCTCCACATCCTGCAAGGCGAGTTCGCACCCGCCCTGCCCATCGTTCCCGGGCACGAGTTCGCCGGCGAGGTCGTCGCCCTGGGCTCCGGCGTACGCGGCCTGGCCGTCGGCGACCGGGTCGCCGTCGATCCCTCTCTGTACTGCCACGAGTGCCACTACTGCCGTATAGGGCGCGGCAACATGTGCGAGCAGTGGAACGCCATCGGTGTCACCGTCCCCGGCGGCGCGGCACAGTACACGGCCGCCCCCGCCGCCAACTGCGTGAAGCTCCCCGAGCACGTCCGCACCGAGGACGCCGCCCTCATCGAGCCGCTGTCCTGCGCGGTACGCGGCTACGACATCCTGCGCTCCACACTCGCCAGCAATGTGCTGATCTACGGCTCGGGCACTATGGGCCTGATGATGCTGGAACTCGCCAAGCGCACCGGGGCGGCCACCGTCGACATGGTCGACATCAACGACGACCGGCTCGCCACCGCCCGCACGCTCGGCTGCAGCAACGCGGTGACCACCGCCGACGCCCTCGAGCGCCCGCGCGGCTGGGACGTGGTCATCGACGCCACCGGCAACGCCCACGCCATCCAGGACGCCCTCGGCCGGGTCGGCAAGGGGGGCACGTACCTCCAGTTCGGCGTCGCCGACTACGCGACGCGGGCCACCATCGCCCCGTACCGGATCTACAACGAGGAGATCACCATCACCGGCTCGATGGCGGTCCTGCACAGCTACGAGCGCGCCGCCGAACTGTTCGCCGCGGGGGTGCTCGACCCGGAGATCTTCATCAGCGACCGGCTGCCGCTGGTGGACTACGCCGAAGCCCTGCGGCGGTTCCAGGCGGGGAAGGGCCGGAAGATCCAGGTACTGCCGTGACCAGGGGTACCGGACGCGGGCACGGCCGGGCCCGCACAGAGCCGGCGCCCGACGTCCCGGCCGGCGCAGGGGACTCGACGGCCCCCGCACTCCCGGCGATCGTCATCGGCGAGGCACTGGTGGACATCATCGCCGGCCCCGACGGTTCCCGCCGGAACCACCCCGGTGGCAGCCCCGCCAACGTGGCGCTGGGCCTCGGCAGACTCGGCCACCCGGTCCGGCTCGCCACCCGCGTCGGCCACGACCACTTCGGCAGCCTGGTCCGGAAGCATCTGGAGGGCAGCCGGGTCGAGCTGTCACCGGGATCCGTGGTCGACGCCGCCACCTCCACGGCGACCGCCGTACTCGATGCCGCGGGCGCCGCGAGCTACACCTTCGACATCACCTGGGCACTGTCGGCGGCCGTCGAGGAAGCGCTGCGCGACGGACCGCCGGCGCACGTCCACACCGGATCCATCGCTACCGCCCTGAATCGCGGAGCCGACCAGGTCTTCAGGGCGCTGCACGCCCTACGGGCCTCTGCCACCCTCTCCTACGACCCCAACCTGAGGCCCGCGCTGCTCCGCTCCGCGGAGCGGGAGCGTGAACGGGTGGAACAGCTCGTCGCCCTCAGCGACGTGGTGAAGGCGAGCGAAGAAGACCTGGCCTGGCTCCACCCGGGCGAGAGCCCCGACAGGACGGCGGCGCGCTGGGCACGAAGCGGCCCGGCGCTGGTCGTCCTCACCCTGGGCGCGAACGGCGCCCGGGCCTGGTGGCGGCACGGCTGCCAGGACATCGTGCCGGTGCCCGTCCGGGTGAGGGACACCGTGGGGGCGGGCGACGCGTTCATGGCAGGGCTGGCCGGCCGACTGCTGGACGCCGGGCTGCTGGGGGGCGGCCCGGGAGCCGAGGCAGCGACGGCCCGCACGGCACTGCGCGCGGCGACGGACACCGATCGCCTGCCCGCGGTCCTCGGCGAGGCGCTGGCGGTGGCCGCCCGGGTAGCCGCGCTCACCTGCGGGCGTGAAGGAGCAGACCCGCCCACAGCGGCAGAACTGCTGGTGTGAAGGGTGTAGACGTCGGCTGTCTCATTCCGGGGACACGCCATGTCGTCTCAGATTCTGTCCCCGGAAGCGACGCGAAGTCAGGGAAGTCGGCGACGTACGAGCGACGGCTGGCGGAAGACCGGGACGTCTGGTCGACGGCGTACCCGGGTGGGTATGCCGTCGACCAGGCGGCGTCGGTTCAGAGCCGCGCGTGCGGGTACTGTTCGGCGCGGTGCTGGAAGGCCAGGACCGCGGGGTTCTGGACGACGCCGCCGCGAATCTCGATCGCTCGGCTGATCGTGCGGTCACCGTCCCAGCCGGCCGGCCCTTCGAGGACCGGCCGCAGGAACGGCATCAGCGCCTCGCTGTTCTCCCAGGTGGCTGCATCCCACAGGTAGGAGGGGCTGTGGTCCACGGCGTAGTAGTGGACGTGGTCGCCGACGGTGAACATCGGGGCGTCGAAGGTGGTGGGCCGAGCCCAGGCGAAGCCCATGCCCTCGTCGCAGGAGACGTCGATGACGAGGGTGCCGGGCGCGAGCTTCGGCAGGTCCTCCTCTATGAGGAACATCAGCGGCGCCGCGGTGTCCTGGAGCACGCAGTTGACGATGATGTCGTGCCCGGCGAGGAACTCGGCCAGCGGCTCCGGACCGTCCTCGGTGAGCGCGATGCTGCGCCGCGGGTCGAGGGTGTCGTCGGCCACGTCGTGGTCGAAGTGCACGATCCGTGCCGAGTGGATCGGTGAGCTGACGGCGGCGATGCCGCGGGCGGTCAGCACGTCCACGTCGTGAACGCCCAGCGCGCTGAGCGCGGTCACCGCGCCGCGAGCGGTGGCGCCGAAGCCGATCACCACCGCACGCCGCCGGCGCCCGTAGTCACCGGTCGTTCCGGTCAGCTGCATGGCGTGCAGCACCGACGAGTAGCCGGCCAGCTCGTTGTTCTTGTGGAAAACGTGCAGGCTGAACGTGCCCTCCCGGGTCCAGTGGTTCATCGCCTCGAAGGCGATCACCGTGAGCCTGCGGTCGATGGCGGCCTGCGTGACCTTCTCGTCCTGCACGCAGTGCGGCCACCCCCACAGCACCTGCCCGTCCCGCAGCTCCGCCAGATCCTCGTGCAACGGTTTGGCCAGCAGGATGACGTCACACTCCGCGATCAACTCCTCGCGTGAGCGAAAACCGGCGACCCACGGTGCAAGCTGACGGTCCGGAACGCCGAAGTGCTCGCCGTAGCCGGTCTGCAGATAGATGCTGCGCCGGAGGTCGACATCGACGCGTTCGAAGTGCGCTGGGTGGATGGGCAGACGGTGCTCGTTCTCTTTGCGGGTCTGCGACATGATTCCGAGCTTGAGCTGCTGCAAAGTACCCCTCTGATCACTACATTTCTAACACACCCGCGGGGTGCCGAGCCTCGGTTGGCAGTACTGTCCGGGCCGGGCGCCCTGATGGGCACCCCACTCAGGCGCCTTCAGCTGACAAGCGGGGGAACACCGGTCCGGGCTGCCGTCCGCCTCACCCTCGCCGCCCGGCGGCCGGACGCTGTCACGGAAAGGGCGCGGTGCGGGCTTCGGCCGGCGAGGGCCCTGCATCTTCTGGAGGGCGGCTCTGCGGGGCGTGCCGTGACAGTACAGCCCACTGTTGACCACGTTCTCCCCGGAAGGACCTGAGAGGTTGCCGTGCCACGCCGACGCGCCACCGGGCGGCGGAGACAACACCTGCCGGCCGCACCCTTCCCTCCACGGTCGAGCCTTCCGCGAGACAGTCCGATGAGCCTTATTGCGGTCAACGGCCAGCCGGCACATGTCCTGTTCGTGCACTTCGGGATCGTGCCGCTCAACACACTGCCACTCGTCGTCTGTGCGATCCGGGCCCGCGCCGCGCGGCGGCTGGGCGTCGTGCTGCCGGTGCCGGCCCTCGTCACGCCGGCGACCGTCCCCGTCAGGACGAATGCGGGAGAGCGGCTCGAAGCGCACGTCGACAGCGGCGCACTGGTGCGCCGGCACGGCACGCTGAGCTCGGTGACGGCCTGCTGCCGTGGGCCATTGGCCTCTTCGTGCTGTCCGCGGCGGTCTGGTGGGTGGCCCGTCGCACGGTCACCGGCCAGGAGGGTGCCGCTCCCAAGCCGACTCGCTGGACCTCGGCGCCGGTCCGGATCGGTCCATGTCCCGTTGCTCGTGGCTGAGGTTCCGCACCGCCTGAGCCTCGGCTGACCGCTGTCACATTCCGGTGCCGCACGCCGGATTCCCGGCTGCCCGTCGTCCCGCCGATGGTTGACGGCTCGTTCAACTCCTTGGGAGGAAATCCCGATCCGACGCCTCCCTTGCCTTCACCTCTTGACGCGTCTGGTGCAGACCTTTAAGTTCACCGATCACCGAGCCTCCACGAATGCGCTCGTCGTTCACGTATGCGAACATCCCCCACCATCAGCCACTTCTGAAGGGCTGTGATCCCCTTGATGGTCAGACGTTCCCTCGCGCGCTCCACCGCGCTGCGCGTCACCCTCTCGACCGCAGCACTGACCCTCTCCGCCAGTGCGATCAGCGTGTCGCCCGCGGCGGCGGCCACCGGCACCATCACCGGTCTCGGGGGCAAGTGCCTCGACGTGGCCGGTGCGAGTTCCACCAACGGCGCGGCCGTACAGCTCTACGACTGCAACGGCACCGCCGCCCAGCAGTGGACTGTCGGCTCCGACGGGACCATCCGGGCCCTGGGCAAGTGCCTTGACGTCACCGGCAACTCCACCGCCAACGGCGCCAGGCTCCAACTGTGGGACTGCGGCGGTGGCGCGAACCAGAAGTGGACGGTCAGCCCGGCCCGCGACATCGTCAATCCGCAGGCCGACAAGTGTCTCGACGTCACGGGCAACACCTCTGCCAACGGCACCGCCATACAGATATGGAGCTGCACCGGCGCGGCCAACCAGAAGTGGACCGCACCCGCCGCCGACGGGGGCACGACTCCGCCGCCCTCCACCTCCGCGCCGATGGCCGTCGCCCCGTACATCTACAACGGCTGGGGCAGCCCGCCCAGCCCCACCACCGTCATGAACGCCACCGGCGTCAAGTGGTTCACCCTGGCCTTCGTCCTCAGCAACGGCTACTGCAACCCCCAGTGGGACGGCGGCCGCCCGTTGACCGGCGGCGTCGACCAGCAGACCGTCAACACCGTGCGGGCGAACGGCGGCGACGTCATCCCGTCCTTCGGCGGGTACAGCGGCAACAAGCTGGAGAGCTCCTGCTCCAGCGCCGGAGAGCTGGCAGCCGCGTACCAGAAGGTCGTCAACGCCTATGGGCTCAAGGCCATCGACATCGACCTGGAGGCCGACGCCTACAGCAACTCCACGGTCCAGCAGCGCACCGTGGACGCCCTCAAGACCGTCAAGGCCAACAACCCGGGCATCAAGGTGTACGTCACCATCGGCACCGGACAGAGCGGTCCCGACACGAGTCTGATCAACAGGGCCGCCGCGTCCGGACTGACCGTGGACAGCTGGACCATCATGCCGTTCGACTTCGGCGGCGCCGGCCAGAACATGGGCACGCTCACGCAGCGGGCCGCGGAGGGCCTGAAGACGGCGCTCAAGAACGCCTACAAGTACACCGACGACCAGGCGTACCGGGACATGGGCATCTCGTCCATGAACGGCATCACGGACGTCAACGAGACCGTCACCACGGCCGACTTCCAGACCATCCTGGCCTACGCACAGCAGCACCACCTGGCGCGGCTGACGTTCTGGTCGGTCAACCGTGACCGTCCCTGCTCCGGCACCTACCCGAACAACGACACCTGCTCGGGCGTGGCCCAGAACGCCTGGCAGTTCACCAGCATCTTCGCCAAGTACACCGGCTGACGGACGCCCTCCTCCCCCTTCCTCCCCCCATCTACCCAGGAGAAATCCGTGCTCAGACGGAAGCGACTGTCCGGCCGCCACCGGATACCGAAGGCTCTGACCGCGGTCGCGCTGGTGGCGACCACGGTGACCGGCATCGAGTTCGCCTCGGAGAGCTCGGCCGGCGCGCAGACCTCCGCGGCGGACGCCCTGCCCACCGGCTACACCACCGTGGTCAACAAGGGCAGCGGCAAGTGTGTCGACGCCCGCTCGGCCGCGAGTGCCGACGGCACCGCCGTCCAGCAGTACTCGTGCAACGGCAGCACCGCCCAGAACTGGCAGCTGGTGGCCACCAGCGGCGGCTACTACCGGGTGAACAGCAACCTCGACGCCACCAAGGCCTGGGACGTCACCGGCGTTTCCACCGCCGACAACGCGACCGCCCAGCTGTGGACGTACTCCGGCGGCAACAACCAGCAGTGGCAGCCCGTCGCCGAGGCGGACGGCGCCTATCACTTCGTCAACCGCAACAGCGGGAAGTGCCTGGACGTCCCCAGCGCGTCCACCGCGGACAGTGTGCAGCTGGTGCAGTACACCTGCAACGGCAGTGCCGCGCAGTCCTTCATCCTGGGTGGCGGAGGCACGACGAACCCGCCGGGCACCCCGGACTTCGGTCCCAACGTGACGGTGTTCGACCCGTCGATGCCGTCGTCCAGCATCCAGTCCAAGCTGAACTCGGTCTTCTCCCAGCAGGAGACCAACCAGTTCGGCTCGGCCCGCCAGGCCCTGCTGTTCAAGCCCGGCACCTACAGCGCCAACGCCAACGTCGGCTTCTACACCCAGGTCGCCGGTCTCGGGTTCTCGCCCGACGACGTGACCATCAACGGTTCCGTGCACGCGGAGGCCGACTGGTTCCAGGGCAACGCCACCCAGAACTTCTGGCGCGACGCCGAGAACCTGTCGGTCAACCCCACCAACGGCAGCGACCGCTGGGCCGTCTCCCAGGCCGCCCCGTACCGGCGCATGCACGTGCGCGGCAACCTCGCGCTCGACGACGGCGGCTGGTCCAGCGGCGGCTTCATCTCCGACACCAAGGTCGACGGGCAGATCCAGTCCGGCTCCCAGCAACAGTTCCTCACCCGGAACTCGCAGATGGGCAGCTGGTCCGGCTCCAACTGGAACATGGTCTTCGTCGGCGACCAGGGCGCGCCCGCCCAGTCCTTCCCGACGTACACCAACGTGGCCAGCTCACCGACCATCCGCGAGAAGCCGTTCCTGTACGTCAACAGCGCCGGCGCCTACCAGGTGTTCGTTCCCGGGCTGCAGAGCAACGCCGTGGGCACCACGTGGAGCGGGAAGACCCCGGCGGGCAAGTCCCTGCCGATCGACCAGTTCTACATCGTCAAGCCTGGCGCCACCGCGGCCGACATGAACACCGCTCTTGCGGCCGGCAAGAACCTGCTGGTGACCCCCGGCGTCTACCACCTCAACCAGACGATCAACATCACTCGCCCCGACACGGTCGTGCTGGGCATGGGCCTGGCCACCTTCGTGCCGGACGGCGGGATCACGGCCCTCTCCACCGCTGACGTGGACGGCATCGAGATCGCGGGCCTGCTGATCGACGCGGGCACCACCAACTCCCAGACGCTGATGCAGATCGGTCCGGCCGGTTCGTCCGCCGCGCATGCGGCCAACCCGATCCAGCTGTCCGACGTCTTCATCCGGATCGGCGGCGCCACCGTCGGCAAGGCGACCGATTCGCTGGTGATCAACAGCGCCGGCACGATCATCGACCACAGCTGGATCTGGAGAGCCGACCACGGCAACGGGGGCACGGTCGGCTGGAGCACCAACACCGCGGACACCGGCCTGGTGGTCAACGGCAACAACGTGACCGCGTACGGCCTGTTCGTCGAGCACTACCAGAAGACCCAGGTCATCTGGAACGGCAACGGCGGCAGAACGTACTTCTTCCAGAACGAGATGCCCTACGACGCGCCGAACCAGTCCTCCTGGATGAACGGCAGCGGAAAGGGCTACCCCGCCTACAAGGTCGCCTCCTCCGTCACCTCCCACGAGGCATGGGGGCTGGGCAGCTACTGCTACTTCAGCGCCAACTCGAGCGTGGTCGCCGATCGCGCCTTCGAGGTGCCAAGTGTGTCAGGGGTCAAGTTCCACGACATGGTGACCGTATCGCTCGGCGGTGTCGGCACCATCAGCCATGTCATCAACAACACCGGAGGACCGTCCAACTCCAGCACCAACGTCGCCTACCTCACCAACTACCCGTAAACCGCGCAGAAAGGATCGATGAGCCGATGCACACCATCAGATCCGGTCCGGCGCGCGCCGCCCTGCGGGCCCTCGCCCTGCTGGCCATGCTGCTTGGTCCGGCCTCACCGCCGGCCGCCCAGGCGAGCTCCTCGGCGACGCCGTTCAAGGTACTGGCCCTCTACAGCGGCACCTACGACGCCGCGCACATCGACTTCGTCAAGGAGGCGAACGACTGGTTCCCCAAGCAGGCCGCGGCGAACGGCTTCACCTACACGGCCAGCAACAACTGGGACCTGCTCAGCAACGGCGGCGTGAACTCCTACCAAGTCGTCCTGTTCCTCGACGACTTGCCGCAGACGTCGGCCCAACGGACGGGCTTCGAGACGTACATGCGCCATGGCGGCGCCTGGTTCGGCTTCCATGTCGCCGCCTTCACGACCAATGCGGCGGGCTGGCCCTGGTACCACAACACGTTCCTCGGCTCCGGTGACTTCGCGACGAACACCTGGGGTCCGACGACGTCGGTCCTGAAGGTGGAGGACCGTACGCACCCGTCCACCAAGAACCTGCCGGCCACGTTCACCTCGTCGGTCAGCGAGTGGTACAGCTGGTCCAACGACCTTCGGCAGAACCCCGACATCAAGATCCTCGCCTCGATCGACCCCAGCAGCTTCCCCCTCGGCACGGATCCCAACCAGTCCTGGTACAGCGGCTATTACCCGATTCTGTGGACCAACACGCGGTACAAGATGCTGTACGCGAACTTCGGCCACAACGCGATGAACTACTCGACCGACACGCGTACGTCGTCGACGTTCGCCAGCACGACACAGAACCGGTTCCTGCTGGACGGCCTGAAGTGGCTGGGCGGGGCCGATACGACCACGCCGCCGGCGGACTCGATCTCCGTGACGGCCTGGTACTCACTGACAAATGCCGGCAACGGCACCTGTGTGGACGCCCGTTCGGCCGCCACGGCGAACGGGACCGCCATCCAGCAGTACGCCTGCAACGGCACTCAGGCACAGCAGTTCCAGTTCCGCTCGACCGACAGCGGCTACCGGCAGGCAGCCGTCCGCCCCGATCCACAGCAGGCCATCGACGTGACCGGCGTCTCGACGGCCGACAACGCGCCTCTTCAGTTGTGGAGTTACTCCGGCGGACAGAACCAGCAATGGCTGCCGGTGAAGGAGAGCACCGGGCGCTATCACTTCACGGCCCGGCACAGCGGCAAGTGCCTGACCGCGGCGAGCGCCTCGACGAACAGCGTTCAGCTCACGCAGCGCACCTGTGACGGCTCCCCCGCACAGAGCTTCACGCTGACCGCACAGCCCTGACCGACCCAGCACGAGGATGCCCCCGCCGCACACGGCGAATCCCAGGAGTCGTTGCAACACAGGTGATCGACTGGCTGTGGCCAGGAGCTTGGCGAGGCGCCCGGCCGGGGTTTCCCAGCCGGGCGCTTTGCGCGGGGGGCTACAGATCTCGGCGGCGACGAAGCCCAGGTGCTCGCGCCTGTGCCGGGACGGATCGGTGCCCTTCGCGAAGTACTGCCGCAGCGAACCGTTCACGTTCCCGTTCGAGCCGCGCCGGCACCGACCGCCCCGCCCCGGCCGGTGCCGAGGCAGCCCCATGCCCTGGCGTGGGCGATCTGGGGGCGCAGGATGCCCGCGGTCCGCCCGCGCTGGACGACCAGCGGGTGACCGCCGGGGTCGAGGACGGTGGTACGGGCTGTGTTTCGGGGGTGGTGGTAGGGGGATGGTGCTGGCCGCCTCGGTGTCGCTGACGCGGGTTGCCGCGTACAGGCCGAGCAGATTCGGTGCGGCCGGGGCGAGGAAGGCGGCGCGGTAGCCGGTCATGCCGGGCGCGGTGCGGGGAGGCCCGTGGTTATCGGGGCTATGCCCCGCTCGTCCAGCAGGTACAGGTTGAGGGTGAACAGGGCGCCCAGGCGACCTGGACGGACACGGTCTGTTCGAGGGCCGGACCGGTCCTGTCGCGACTACGGTGTCGTCGCTGCCGATAACACTGTCGGAGCGGATTCGGCTGTGACGTCTGCACCCGTGAACAGCGCCGTCGCGGCGGCGACGGCGCTCAGGTGACCGCGCGCCTTTCGATGTCCCACTTGGGACTCCTGCGACTTGACGGGCCTGCGGGGCCGGCGACAGCTTCCAGTGCAACGGCCCCGCGGTCAATCCCAGCGCGCGGGTTGGTCGTCACCAGCCGACAGCGACCAGCAGCCACTGCGGGCTGCCGTGGGAGATGAAGGACGACTGACCCGCGACGTCGTCGTAGGGGAAGCCGTAGGCGAGGTGGTTGATGGCGTTGTCATGCCAGAACTTGGCGTAGTAGTTCGCCGGTGCCGCCTTGTAGTACTGGGTCGGGTCGGCCTGCTGGGAGGCCGGCAGCGTGGCCACGTGGCGGTTGAGGGCCGCGCACATGTCGGGGTTGCTGGCCAGGGATGCGGCGCAGCCGAAGATGTCGGACGTGGCGGCGTTGACGCCGACGGACTGGGCGTAGGAGGTGAAGTAGTCGGCGTTGGCGCCGCCCGCGCGGAAGCTCGGGTCGCTGCCGGGTGCGATGATCCGGTACGGCGCCTGTGTCTGGGCCAGTACCTTGAACTGGTCCGGAACCGCGTTGGTGAAGCGCTGGAACGTGGTTGCCCGGTCCTCGGCGAAGGTCTCCCGGTTCTCGCCGACCTCGGCGTCGTAGCCGTCCTTGGCGTGCAGCCGCATGGCGAGTTTGAGTCCGAAGGCGTCGACGCGTGTGGTGTTGCCGTTGAAGACGTTGTTGCCGACCGTGAACTCGATGAAGTCGTAGTAGGGGCTGTTGGGTGAGCCCAGGTAGAAATACATGCGGCCTGCGGAGTTCGCCGGCATGTCGAGGTAGGGCTGTTCGGCGATGGAGTGCGTCTGGCCGTTGAAGCTCCAGTAGACCTGGCTGTCGGGGTACTTGCCGTTGGTCCGGTTGAGGATCTTCACCTCTACGGCGTTCAGCGCGGGCGGGATGTCGCTGGTGCTGCCCCAGAAGCCGTCCGGCGGAGTGGTGCCGCCGCCGGGGCCGTAGACCTGGAACTCATAGAGCGAATAGCCGTATTGGGTGGCCCGCGCGGTCCCGTAGAGGCGCACGTATCGGCCGCTGCCGGTGACGGTCAGGTCCTGGGTGCCGCCGGTGGCGTTGGTGGTGGAGTAGACCGTCGTCCAGTTGGCCCCGTCGGTGGAGGTCTGTATCTGGTAGGCCTTGGCGTAGGCGGCCTCCCAGGTGAGGGTGACACGGGTGATCTGCTGGACGGAGCCGAGGTCCACCCGGAGCCATTGGGGATCGGCGAAGGCCGAGGACCAGCGAGTGCCGGGATTGCCGTCGACGGCTGCGGTTGCGGGGAAGGACGCGTTCTCGGTGGAGGACGCGTTGGCGGGCCGCCCTTGGGACAGCAACTGGTCGTCGGCCCGTGCGGGCGAGGGCGTCAGGGCGACGAAGCAGGCGGTGAGCAGGGCGATGACCAGGACCAGAGCCGTGCGGGAGCGCGCCACATGCGCTGCCGGTCTGCGCGTGAGCGGACTGAAGGAAGTCTGCATGGGGGGTCTCCGGATGCCGAGTGGGCGTACGTGGGGGCTGGAGGAACAGCAGGCGTGAGAGCGCTCTCGGGGTTTGTACTCCCGCCTCTGCCCGGCGTCAACAACTGAACGCAAAACCAGGGGGAGTCCACAGGAACGGCAACGGCACACCTGCGTCTGTGACGACAAAGTCGGGCACAGCACTGTGTGATCTCCTCGGGACCCGCTCAATTGGCCGACCCCAGGCACCCTTGACCGTTCACCACTTGACGTGCCTGGTGCAGACCTTCTAGGGCGTGTACCGAAAGTGCTTGGTGAGGATGACGGAGGGCCCATCTGTGATCAAGAATGATTGGATGGTCATGCTTGAGACTCCCCGTTTGATCCTGCGTCGCTGGCGCGAGGAAGACGTTGCGCCCATGGCTGCCGTCAATGCCGACCCCGAGGTCATGCGGTGGATTCGTGACGGCGGCGTCCTTGACGAACAGCAGACTCGCGGCCGGGTCCAGGCGTGGGAGAGCGAGTGGGAGTCACAGGGCTTCGGTCTGTTCGCCGTGGAGATCCGGTCCACTGGCGAGCTGGCCGGGTTCACCGGCCTTTCGGTGCCCAACTACTTGCCGGAGGTTCTGCCGGCGGTTGAGGTCGGCTGGCGGCTGGGACGTTCCCACTGGGGGCAGGGCATGGCCACCGAGGCCGCTGCGGCCGCTGTGCGGTTCGGGTTCGAAGAGCGAGGGCTGGAGCGGATCGTCAGCATCGCTCAAGTGGGCAACGACGCATCCGAACGGATCATGACCAAACTGGGTATGCATCCGGTCCGTGAGACCGTCAGTCCCGCTGGCGGTCGGCGAGTACGCGTATTCGAGTTGTCGTCGGACCATTACGTCACAACCACTCGTTGATGGCCGCTACGAGGACGGTCGCCTCGTAGCGGACCGCGAGTTTGTCGAAGCGGGTAGCCACAGCTCGGTGCCTTTTGAGTCGGTTGATTCCACACTCGACCGCATGCCGAGCCTTGTAGTCCTCGGCGTCGAATTTGGGCGGCCTGCCACCGAGAGCGCCCAGCCTCTTGCGGTTACGCGCCTGGTCGGCCTTTTCCGGGATGGTGCAACGGATGCCGCGTCGGCGCAGGTAGGCGCGGTTCCTGCGGGAGGCGTACGCCTTGTCAGCCCTCACGCGATCGGGACGGACACGAGGCCGGCCCGGCCCGATACGGGGCACGCGGACCTTCTCCAGCACTGGTTCGAACTGCGGCGAGTCCCCGCGCTGTCCAGCGGTGATCACGACGGACATGGGCTTTTGTCCCTGCTCAACAGCCAGGTGCAGCTTGGTGGTGAACCCGCCGCGCGAACGTCCCAGTCCGTGATCAGAGGGCTCGGTGAATAGACCGCCGGGTGGCTCTTTCTGCAGGTCACCCCGTTTACGAGCCCCGGCCGCGTGCTGATGAGCGCGGCACACTGTGGAGTCAACGCTCAGATCCCACGTGATCGAACCCTTTGCATCAACCAGGGACTGCAGCCGCGTGAGGACCCGGTGCCAGGTGCCATCCCGCTGCCATCGACGGAACAGATCGTAGATCCGGCCCCAAGGCCCGTACTCAACAGGGACGTCCCTCCATGGGACACCGGTACGGACCCGGAATCGTATGCCATCTATGAGCTGCCGCCGGGACCAGATGGGCGGCCGTCCCTCCTTCCTCCCCTTCGGTAACAAGGGCTCCAGCACCGCCCACTGTTCGTCCGTGAGATCTCCTCGCGCCATAAACCGCGATCATGCATCCCTCAAGATCCACTTTCGATACACGGCCTAGTGCCGGCCGGCGGCTTCATGAACGCGCCCGGACTTCATGTCAGTCGAGCTGGGGTGTCGTCCCCGTGCCCTTGTCGAAAGGCTCGATCGTCATTCATGGCCGTCCGCTCCCGCACACGCTTCACCGCTTTTACGGTGCAGCCTCGTCACAGCCGCGCTTGCACTCTCGGCCTGTCTTCCGACAGCCTCCACATCACTGGCCGCCCCCTCCAGAAGGCAGGCGACCGGTGTCGGGTCACGCACTACGGGCCCCAGCCACCGGGCGCCCTCACCGTCGACGGAGAATGCTTCGACAACAGCGCGGCCACCGCTGCGAGTTCTCCCAGCCGCCAGCCTCAGCTGTAGTTCGGCACCCGTATCCAGGTCACCGATGTCGCCAACGGCAGGTCGCTGGTCGTACGCATCAATGACCGGGGCACCTTCGTCCAGACGCTCCTGGAACCCAAGTGCCTCGACCTGACCGACGGAGCCTGCGCCCGGCTCGGCGGAAGCCTTGATCCTGACGCCGGTCACGTCGGCATGCGAGCGAACTTCGCATGTCAACCCGCCATGTTCATACGGCTCTTTCCCGGACGCATGGCCTTCGGCCGGCTCGCGGCCGGTGGCGTCGTCGCAGCCGTGCTCGCCGTACTCTCCACCTCCGCGCCGCCCACGCCGCCGACGGCCGGATCACCGGACTCGCCGGGGAGTGCGTCGACGTGGCCGGGGCCAGGCAGCGCGAACGGCACCACCGTCCGGCTCCACGACTGCAACGGCACCGCTGCCCAGCAGTGGTCCAACCCCGGTGACGGAACGCCCCGGCGAGCGGCGGCGGCAACACCCCGTCAGAACTCGTCGTCTCCGAGGCCGAGTTCAACCAGATGTTCCCGGACCGGAACAGCTTCTGCACCTACAGCGGCCTCGTCCATGCCTGCCTACCCGGCCTTCACCAACACCGGAAGCGACATCGTGAAGAAGCAGGAGGCCGCCGCCTTCCTCGCCGACGTCAGCCATGAGACCGGCGGACTGGTGTATCACCCCTGGCCGGTGCGAACGACGCCTCCGTCGCCCGGAAGACCGGTCTGTGGTACTGGAACACCCGGTCCGGCCCCGGCCCCATGACTCCGCACAACGCCATGGTGAACCAGGCCGGCTTCGGGCAGACCATCCGCTCCATCAACATTCTCTGGATTGTGATGGCTAAGAACCCCGCCCGGTGCTGAGCCGAGTCGACGCCTACCAGCTGTTCGCGTCGATTCTCGGCGTCAGCCCCGGCAGCAGCCTGTACGGCTGATCAGACCCCGGTCACTTCGTGTTCTGCACAGGCGCGGCGCCTTGGACGTCTTCCGGTGCGGTCTCCGTGAACGACATCTCCGGCGGCGGCACGCGGAACATCCGGGTCAGGTAGGCCAGGTACAGCACGCCGAGGCTCAGCCAGACCAGGCCCAGGGTGAGCGCCCTGCCGTCGAGGTTGTACAGCAGGTAAAGGTCCACGACCGCGCCGATCGCGGGGGCGACGAGGTACGACAGCGGGCGGGGGGACTCGCCGGCGCGGCGACGCCGTACGTAGGTGGCGAGTACGGAGACGTTGACGAAGGTGAAGGCGGTGAACGCGCCGAAGTTGATGAAGGACGTCGAGGCGGCCACGTCCAGGCGCAGGGCGATCAGGCCGACCGCGCCGGTCAGCGCGATGTTGAGCGCGGGGGTGCGGTAGCGCTCGTAGAGGCGGGCGAACACCTTGCGCGGCAGGGCGCCGTCGCGGCCCATCGCGTACAGCAGGCGTGAGGTGCTCGCCTGGGCGGCGATGCCGGAGGCGAACTGCGCGACGACGAGCCCGGCCAGGAACACCGAGGAGAACAGGTCACCGCCGATGGTCTTGGCGATCTCGAAGGCGGCGGAACTGGGGTCGCCGAAGGCGCTGCCCGGATGGGCCAGCTGGGTGGTGTAGGCGACCAGGACGAAGATGCCGCCGCCGATCAGCGCGGTGAGCAGGATCGCGCGCGGCATGGTGCGCTTCGGGTCGACCGTCTCCTCCGTGAGCGTGGTGACCGCGTCGAAACCGAGGAAGGAGTACGCGGCGATGGCGGCACCCGCCGAGACCCCGGCGGCGGTCGTCGCGCCGTTGGCGAAGGGTGTGGTGCTCACCAGCGCACCGGCGCCGCCCGTCTGGAAGACGTGGCGCACCGAGAGGACGACGAAGATGCCGATGACCAGCACCTGGAAGACCATCAGCAGGTCGTTGACGCGCTCGGCGGTCTTGATGCCCCGGATGTTCAGCGCGGTGGTGACGGCGATGAAGCCGATGACCCATGTCCAGTGCGGCACACTCGGGAACTGGGCCTGCAGGTACGCCCCGCCGATCAGCCAGATGACCATCGGCAGGAAGAAGTAGTCGAGCAGGGTCGCCCAGCCGACGAGGAAGCCGAGCCGCCCGTCGATCGCCTTGCGGACGTAGGTGTAGGCGGAGCCGGCCACGGGGTACGCGGCGGCCATCTTTCCGTAGCTGTGGGCCGTGAACAGCATCGCGACCAGAGCGAGCAGGTACGCCGTCGGGACCGCCCCACCGGTACTGGCGGCGACCACGCCGAAGGTGCCCAGCACGATCAGCGGGGTCATGTAGGCGAGACCGAACAGCACGACGGCTCTGAGGGTGAGGGTGCGCGCGAGTGCGGGCGCGCCGGTGGTGCCATTGGCCATGATGGGGCTCCGGGGACGTACGAGCGGGGGACGGTGAAGGGCGGGAAGCCGGAGGTCAGACGCCCGGACGCCAGGTGCGCGGGTCGATGCGGCCGCCGTACAGCGGAAGCTCGATGGGGGCGTCGGTGTCCGTGAACTGGTCCCACATGCGGTTCACGCCTGCGGTGCCGTACGTCCGGACGCGGGTCACGTCGTCCAGGTCGATCACGTCGGTGAGGATGGTGCTGCCGTCGCCGGGCGCCTCGGCCCGGATCCTGCCCTCGGGGTCGACGACCAGGCTGTGCCCGCTGCCCAGGGGGCCGGCGGTGTTCACGCTGACCACGTGCACCTGGTTGACGATGGCGTTGGCGCGGGCCAGGACGACCTCCTGCGCGCGATCGGCGGTCGTGGTCATCACGGGGTTGACGATGACCTCGGCGCCCTGCCACGCCAGGTGGCGGGCGACCTCCGGGAACCAGGCGTCGTAGCAGATCGCGAAACCGATCCGCCCTGCCTCCGGGACGTCGAAGACCACGAACCGGTCGCCCGGGTCGTAGGGCTCGCTCGGCCGCCAGGGGAACACCTTGCGGTACCAGGCCGCCAGGCGCCCCTGGGGGGAGAAGGCCAGGGCGGTGTTGAACAGTTCCCCGGCCGGCCCGCGCTCGCACACCGAGCCGGGCAGCAGCCAGAGACCCAGATCTCCGGCGAGCTCGGCGAGCTCCTTGACGCGGGGGCCGTCCAGGGGCTCGGCGACCTCTCGCAGCTGCTCCTGCGCCTCGGCGCCGAGAGCGTCGACGCCGCATAGGTGCAGCTCGGGGAAGACCGCCATCCGGGTGTGCGGGAAGCGGGCCATGATGCTCTCCGCCTCAGACGCGAAACCAGCGAGCGGCATATGTGCGGGCCTCGGGGGGAGCTGGGCGAGAGCCAGGGGCAGGGGGCGGGACATGAACGCGAAACTAGTTCAAGATGAGCACTTAAACAAGAGTGCTCAAGATGAGCATTTTTCAGCGGTGATCGACGAAGCTGGTTAGGGTGACACCATGCCCGGCAGCGACCACGCCCCGACCACCGGCCTCACGGCCCCCGAACTCAGCGGCGTGCGCAGGCTGTCCGCACTGGAAGCGGTCCGGGCCCGGATCGCTCTGGCCGTCGATCTTGGCCTGCTGGCCCCCGGCGAGCGACTGCCGGGCACCCCGCAGATCGCCCAGGCCCTCGACGTCGGCGAGATCACCGCCCGTCGCGCCCTGGTCTCCCTGTGTGCCGACGGTGTTCTGGAGCGCCGCCGCGGGCGCGGCGGGGGCACCCTGGTCGCCGCGCACCCCACTCCCGGCACCGTCCTCACCACGGACGTGTACCGCACGGCCGGCGACGCCGTGCGCCGGCTGATCGACCACCGGCTCGCCCTGGAATGCGGCATCGCCCACCTGGCGGCGGTCCGGGCCTCCGACGAGGACCTGTCCGAGCTGCGGCAACTCGTCGAGGAGATGGACCGCGCGCCCAGCTGGGCCGAGTTCCACGGCTGCGACGAACGCTTCCACCTCCGGCTCGCCGAGGCGACCGGCAGCTCCTCGATCACCGGCCCCTACGGCGCGGTCCTGCGCGAGCTCTACCGCTACTACCTGCCCTATCCCATGGACGCGCTGCGCGCTTCCAACCGCGAGCACCGCGAACTCCTCGACGCCCTGCGTCGCCAGGACACCGCCGCGGCCGGGGAAGTCGCCCGGCACCATGTGGAAACGCTGCACCAGACCATGTTCGTAGGCCTGCTCAGCACGTCCGCCGAAACCGGAACCGCCAGCACTGGCAACTGAACTCCATGGGTCGATCGACTGCCCAGGCAAGGTCCGCTTGTACAGACCCGCGTGGTGAAGTCCGCACCCCCAAGGGGCGCCCCCCCGCGGAGAAGCCGCTGCCATACCCGAAGAACGGGTCCCCCCCGGCGGCTCTGCCGGCATTCACCACCCACGGTCAGGGGTCCGGGCATTCTGTGCCGGAGCCCCAGGCGACCGACGAGGAATCGGCCGTGCCACGTCGGGCGGCACGGCAGCGTTCGCCAACCGGGACTGCGCGAGAGGCTCTTCACCGGCGCCCGCTGACGTTCTCGCGCATCGGCCGGGCTGCGGACACCCTGGCCGACCTCGTGGTGATCACCCCATGCCTCCTGATCGCCGACGGCACGGCCACCGGCCCCCGGAGAAGCACACGCGGAACACCGGACAGTACGGAACCGGAGCGGTCGGCGCGGCTCGCTCGGCCACCGGTCCGAGGCACGACAAGCAACATCCGCGACGTCCCTTGATCTCGACGCAGAAAACCAAGAGGATCATTGCAACTCGCCACCCCACAAAAGGAGTTGGAGTGCGCACCACATCCTCATCACCGGCCCCGCAAACGGAGACCACTTCCCGCCGAACGAAGCGCCCCGGCAAGAGGATCCGCGACCTCGCGCTCACCAGCGCCCTCGCCGCCACGGCCCTGGTCATCGCTCTCCCGACCGACGCGAACGCCAACGTTCTCACCCTCCTGCCGCAGCACGCCGACGGCTTGGAGCAGACGTTCTCCCCCGCCTACGACTACGACGGCGACGGCTGCTACACCACCGCCGCGATCGGCGCGGACGGCGCCATCAATCCCGGGCTGCCCCTGGGCGGAGACGTGAACGGCCACTGCCACGATCCCGCTCAGCTGGCGAACGCCAACACGTACTCGCGCGAGAAGTGCAACAACGGCTGGTGCGCCGTCATGTACGCCAGCTACTTCGAGAAGGACCAGGCCACGCTGGGGCCGGCGGCCATCGGCCACACCCACGACTGGGAACACGTCATCGTGTGGATCTCCAACAACCAGGTCCGGTACGTCTCTGTGTCGCAGCACTCCTCATACCTGGTGAGTCCGAGCTCCTCGGTACGCTTCGACGGAACCCACCCGAAGATCGTGTACCACAAGGACGGCGTGTCGACCCACGACTTCCGCTTCGCGAACACCGACGACGAGCCAGCGGAGAACGCCACCGGCGGCTGGTTCTACCCGCGCCTCGTCGGCTGGGAGGGCTACCCGGCCGGCTACCGCGACAAGCTCCTGAACGCCGATTTCGGTGAGGCCACAATCAAGATCAAGGACGGCTCCTTCAATGACAACCTCGCCTACTCCAAGCCCTCCGGAATCCCGTTCGACCCCTACGCCTGAGACATCGATGCACTGCTGAGGGGACATCGGGGCGATTGCATCGGGGCGAGAGCCTGTCAACCAACTCTGCACCCACAGACATTGCGGTTACTGACGGGCTGCCAGCCGGCCGGCCGGCTGTTGAGGCGTACTGTGCCGGTGAGGCAGGTGTCTGTAGACCTCCCGGACAACGAAGCGTTTCGGACAGCGGAGGATTTCCTTCTTCGTCACGCCTTGGGCGCTGCGACGGGCAACGTACTCCTGCGTCCGGCGATCGTGTCGCATGCGGACGATGACGATCGCGTGCAGAGCCCGGTTCGCCTGGCGGTCACCTCCACGGTTGAGGCGGTGCCGGTTCGTGCGGCCGGAGGACGCTGGGATGGGGTGCGGCCGCACACGGGTGGGCGCGAAGGACGGCTCGGACCTCGGCCGCTCGGGGTTCTCGCCAGCGGTGATCAGAAGCTGTCCGGCGGTCCCGTGACCGACACCGGGCAGGGCAAGCAGCTGCGGTGCCGGCCCTCGTCACCAGGGGCTTCAGCTCAGCGTCCGTGTCGGCGATCTACTGGCTGAGTGCCCGGTAACGGCGGGCGAGGCGCCGCAGAGCTGTCCTGACGACGCAGGCGGGGTCCGCCAGATCGCCGACGGGTCGGGAGCGGGCCAGGTGGTCGATCAGCTCCACCGTAGGCAATCCCCGGAACTGCTCGCGCACTTCGCTGGGGCGGTGATGATCGGTGTGCGGATCTGGTTGATGGTCTGGGTGCGGGCCTCGATGGCCGAGCTGCGGGGCACCGCAGGGCGGCGCGGATGGCTTCAGCGATGCCGTTGCGGGACTTCGGTGTCCCCGGGGCGCGGCCCGAGAGCACGGCTGTTGCTGCGGCACAGGCGTCGACGGGGTCGGACTTGCGTGGCAGTACTCCCGAATCAGGGCTCCACGTGGAGGCGAAGGCTCGTCTCGTACTGATACCGCGTTCCATTTACCCGGCTGCCGGAGTCGATGAACTCGCGGTACACCGTCTTTGCCGTCGAACGGTACTTCAACCGCCTCAAGCAGTGGCGCGGCATCGCCACCCGCTACGACAAGACCGAGTCCTACCAAGCAGCCGTCCCCCTCGCATCGCTCCTGATGTGGGCGTGAGGTGACGACAACCCCTAGCGAGCCCTTGGACGGGAGCACCCTCCCAGCGCTGCTCGAACCAGCTGCGGGTTGAGCTGTGGCGCCGTGGGGCCCCGACAGCCGGCAGGCGGGCCGCCGCGGGTCGGGTGAGTAGCCTCTGCCGCACGGAGCCCGCGATGACCACGCGCCGCACCGACGGGGCTGGGGTACACCCATCCGCGAAGTCATCCGCGTCCAGGACGTCATCGATCATTGCTGCGGCACGGCCCTCTCCGTACTGGGCGTGCGTCGCGCGGGCCACGCAGGTACTGAGGCGATGACAGACGCGCTCCGCCGCACGAACTCTGGCTGCGTCCGGTGGGAGCCATACCGCCTGCCCGTGACCGAACAGACCCGTCGGCTGCCGCTGTTCGCCGACGCTTAAGGGCTCGGTCGCGCCGACCGTGAGGCCCTGCCCGGCACCGCAAGTTGAGCGACTGGAGCACCTCGTGGGGACACAGCGGGCCGCGGCCGGTGTCGCCGCCTTCCCCCAGCACATCGCCGACGGCCACGACGCGCTCTACCGGGCGGACCAGGCGCACATCGCCCGCCACGAAGAAGCATTCGTGGCGGCGCTGCTGCGCTGAGCCGAGGAGCTCAGGCGATGCGTACCGCGCGGGCCAGGAAGTGGTGCTGCGCGTCCTCGTAGCAGGTCAGGTGCCAGCCAGCTGTGTGCAGGGCGGGCCGCAAGTTGGTCTCGTCCAGCGGGTCGTCCGGGTCGAGGGGGCGGCCATGACGGGCGGCCCGTTCGGCGCGGCCGGAAGGGTGGAAGAGGACCAGGACACCGCCGGGGGCCGTCACCCGGGCCCACTCGCGCAACGCGGTGGCGGGTTCGGGGAGGTGGTTGATCAGTCCGGCGCTGAAAATACCGTCTACCGTTCCGGACCGCAGGGGCAAGCGGCAGGTGTCGGCCAGCAGCAGCCCGGCGTGGCCGGCCCGCCCGTGCCGGGCGGCGGCATCGAGCATCGCCGGAGTGAAGTCCACGCCGAGCACCACCCCGTCGTCCCCGACCTCCGTCCGTAGCGCGGGCAGCACCCGCCCGGTGCCGCAGCCCAGATCGAGAACCGTCTGCCCGGGGCGCAGTCCCATCCGGACGACAGCCGCCTCGTAGACAGCGCCGTCGGCGGCGAAGCGCTCCTCCCAGGTGGCTGCCATGGGCGTGAAGAAGGCACGGTTCGCGGTCTGTGTCGCCCGGCCGGCCACCAGTGCGGCGAAGCGCTCGAACACGTCCTCGCGGTGCGAGGCCAGCGCGGCCAGTTCCGCGGGTGCGGACTCGCGCAGGTGCGGCGCGCTGGCCGCCTCCTCGGGAAAGGCAGCGGCGAAGGCGTCGACGGCGGCCTTGTCCACCTCAAGGTGGAACTGCAGCCCCAGGCCGCACCGCCGGTCCGGAACGCCTGCATGCGGTAGCGGTCGCCGGAGGCGAGCAGCGTCGCCCCGGCCGGGAGGTCCACGGTGTCGCCGTGCCAGTGCAACACCCTGAGCAGTTCGGGAACGCCGGCGAACAAGGGGTCGATGCGCGCGGCCCACTGCATCCGTACCTCGCCCCAGCCGATCTGCGGCCCCGCCTCCCCCGGACGAGCCCGGCCACCGGCCGCCACCGCCAGCAGCTGCGCCCCCAGACACACCCCGAGCACGGGTACCTCGGCGGCCAGTGCGGCACGCAGCAACGCCAGCTCCGACGCACGGCCGGGAAAGTCCTCGTACGCCGCCATCGGGCCGCCCATCACCACCAGGGCCACCGCTCCGGCGAGCGTGTCCGGCACGGGGTCCCCCGCCCAGGTCCGGCACACCCGCAGCGCCAGCCCGGCGGCTTCCAGGGCCGCGGCGATGGCGTACGGCCCCTCGTGCGGTACGTGCTCGACGACCAGGACGTCCGCCTGCTGCGTCGGACTCACCGGGCTCCTCTCATCGGCGTCAGGTCCATGAGGTGTAGCCGCCGTCCACGCGGATGGCGTTGATGCCGCTGATGTGCCGGGCGCCGCAGCGATCCTGGGGAAGGACGAGCTGCGGGCCGGCCCGGTCGAGCGGGGTGTCGTCGATGCTGACCGCGAGCAGGACGGGAGCGCGTCCGAAGTCCGGGTCGATCTCCGCCCAGGACAGCAGCGCGTGGTGCCCGTCCGCTCCCGTCACCGCGATCAGGAAGCGCAGGCGGTCCTTGCGGCGGGCGGGATCGAAGGCCGGTCCGGCGGCCGACAGGACGTCGTGCAGCAGCGGCCCTTCGAAGCCGTGGTGCTGTACGCCGCTGGCGGCGCACTCGAAGCTGACCCGCACCCGATGCTGGGGCCAGCCGAGCAGGTCGGGCACCGACAGCCGGGCCGGGCGTGCGAGATCGCCGGTGAGGGCGAGTTCCGCCATCGGACTGGCGGCCGTACCGGCAGTTGCGAGGGACTGACTCACGGGCTACCACCTCCCGGATGACCGTACCCGGACCGGCATTCCATACAAACGCACATTCCAACCTCTCGGATCAAACATCCGGCTCATGCGATGAGAAAGACGACCTCCACCTTGCATTTGCGGCAATATCATCGGCGCATGCACACCTACCGGATCGGGGATGCTGCCGCCCTACTCGGTGTCAGCGCCGACACCGTGAGGCGCTTGGTCGACGGCGGGAAACTCACCGCCGAGCGCGACGAGATGGGCCGCCGGATCATCGCCGGGCCGGTCCTTGCGGCCTACGCCCGGCAGGTGCACCGAACGGAGCGGGAGAAGACCGGCTCCTCGGCCCGCAACCGCCTCTCCGGCATCGTCACCGACGTAATCCTCGGTGACGTGTGTCCGCGCAGGTGGAGATCCAGGCCGGACCGTTCCGGGTGGTGGCGCTGGTCAGCCGCGAGTCGGCTGAGGAACTGAAGCTGGAGCCCGGTGTTCCGGCGGTTGCCGTGATCAAGTCGACCAACGTGGTCGTCGAGAGACCGTAGACAAGTCTTCGCGAGTGTTCGCGAGGAACAAAGGGAGTGGACCCGTGATGACCCGTACCGCGCGCCGTACCCGCCGGACCCTGCAGGTGGCCGGTGCGGCAACCGCCGCGCTGCTGGCCCTGAGCGCCTGCTCCTCCTCGGACGACTCCTCGTCGCGCGTCCCCGGGCCACCCCGGAGGGAGTGGACGCCCGTCTCGTCGTCGACCGCGGCGCCTTCCGGCTCGACGTGGCCCTGACGGCCGCACCCGGCGACGTGGTCGCACTGCTCGGCCCGAACGGCGTCGGCAAGACCACCGCCCTGCGCGCACTCGCCGGACTCGTCCCGCTCACGGACGGTCATCTACGCCTGGACGGCGCGCCGCTGGAACGTACGGCACCCGAGTCCCGCCCGGTCGGCGTCGTCTTCCAGGACTACTTGCTCTTCCCCCACCTCACCGCCCTGGACAACGTGGCCTTCCGTACGGAAAGCCCGGTCACGCTCCTCGGTGTCGGCCGGGTGCTCGCTCTGACGGCCCAGCAGCACCTCGGCACGGGCGCAGGACGAGCGGGCCAACAGGTCGGCGACGCTCTGCTCGGCCGGGGCGAGCTCGACGGCACCCGCACCCGGACCTGCCGCCCTAGCAGGGGCCAGTAGAAGGTAAGCGCCGCAAGGGGCCGGTCGGCCAGCTGACGGCTTTTGGGACTGCCGGCGTGCACCGCGAACTGCCAGCCGTCGCAATCCACGTTTTTCAGGATCAGCACCCGGGCGTCCGGCCCCCGTCCTCACCGACCGTCGACAAGGTCATGGCATGCGGCTCAGGCACCCCCGCCGCGATCACCTCCCGCAGCCAGCCCAGGAACAGCTCGGCCGGATCGGCGGGGGCGATGGCCGGGTCGAAGTCGGCCAGCGGGCCGGCGAAGACCTCCAGGCTCCGCAGCCGCTCCCGCACACCCGCGGGCTGCTCGGCACCCTGGCGCTCCAGGTAGACCCACGCACGGTTTCCCGACCGCAGGATGACTTCGACCCGGGCGTATTCGTCGACCTCGTAGGCGTCGGCCATGGCCAGTTCGGCGTCGCTGATCGTGAAGACCTGGCCCTCGACGGCGTCTTCCGGGTCCGTGGCGGCGACGACCAACCGGTGCCGGTCGGTGCCGCTGGCCTCTATCACGGCGGGATCGGTGATCTGGATGGTCGTCATGCGGTGGCCGGGCAGCGCGTCGGCAGTGCCGTGGAGCAGGCGGCCGAACTGGGTGAGTTGGACCTCGGGCAGTTGCAGGGTGCCGTAGGAGAAGAGGTGGTGGACGGTCTGAGCGGGCCCGGTCGGATCAGCCATACGGCGAAGTCTCCTGCACTCGGCCAGCAGGCGGCGGACCTTGCCCTTCTGATGCGTGGACGGGTCGCCGAACCCACTTCCCGCCGCCGACGTGGCACGCCTGGCTCAGAGCGGTGGCAGGCGCCGGGCCGGAGGCCGGCCCGCGCCGGGGGTCAGGACTTGAGGAACCCGGCCTCGGTCAGGACCTTCCGGCCCTCGGCGGACTGCACCAGCGCGATGAACGCCTTGGCCGCCTCGGCGTTCTCGGAGTCCTTCAGCAGGGCGATCGGGTAGTTGATGGCGTCGGCCGACTCGGGGAAGTCCACACCCTCCACCTTGTCACCCGCGGCCTTCACGTCGGTCTTGTAGACGACTGCCGCGTCGGCCTCCTTCAGTTCCGCCTTCGGCAGCGCGGCCTTGACGTCCTCCTCGTAGGAGACCGGGGTGAGCTTCAGCTTGCTCCCGACCAGGGCCTCCTGGGCGGCGCCACCGCAGGGCACCGTCTTGTCGCACAGCACGACCTTCAGGCCGGAGTCCGTGAGGTCCTCGAGGAAGTCGATCTCGTCCGGGTTACCGGGCAGGGTGGCGATCTCCAGCTGGTTGCGGACGAAGGTGGCCAGGGTAGTGGCGTTGTCCTTCCCGTCCGTCACGATCTTCATGGCCCTGGGGCTGGCGGAGGAGAACACGTCGGCCGGGGCACCGCCGGTGATGCTCGCGGCCAGCGAGTCGCTGCCGCCGAAGCCGAAGGTGACCTTCGTCCCCGGGTGGGCCTTCTCGAACTCCTCGCCCAGCGTCGTGAAACTCTCCTTCAGCGAGGCCGCGGCGAAGACGGTCACGTCACCGGACAGCTTCGGCGAGGCCGATCTCGACGCGGAGGAGTCCGCGGACGCCGACGGACGAGCAGGCCCTCAGGGCCAGCAGCGCGGCGGCGCTCGCACCGGTCACCTGAAGCATCCGGCGGGTCCGGCGCACGGAACGGGTCATCACGAGGTCTCCTCGGGGGTGGCGCGGCGTCCAGGTGGATCGCTGCGAGACGGTAGAGAGTGATCATCAAGGTCATGTCACGCTAACCAGCCATGCGGAGTTGCGCCCTGTGGACGGGGCCCGCGTCACCCCCGTGAGGATGCCGGTTCCCTCGTCTCACAGGGTGCCGGCGTGGGGTGTGCGCGGGGTGTAACCCCGGGTGCTCCTGGCGTGTGACTCACCGGTAATTCGATCTTCCTACGGTGCTGATCCTGGGATGCCCGCCGCCTGGCTGGGCCGTCCCGGCTCGGGACGGTACACACGCGGCGGGGGTGGAGTTTCGGTGGTATCTGGCTCGAAGGACGGCAGCATCCGCACGGTCTGCTCGTACTGCGGGGTCGGCTGCGGCATCGTGCTCGACATCACGCGGGACCCAGCCGACGGCCGCCGCCGCGCGGCGAAGGCGTCCGGGGACAAGGCGCACCCCACCAACTTCGGCCGCCTGTGCACCAAGGGGGCCACCAGCGCGGACATGATGGCCGCGCCCGGACGGATATCGAAGGCGCTGGTGCGGGCCGAGCGCGGCGCCGAGCCGGCCGAGACCGACGTGGACGAGGCGATCTCGGCGGTCGCCGCCCGCCTGCGGGCGATCCTGGACGAGCACGGCCCGGACGCGCTCTCCTTCTACGTCTCCGGGCAGATGTCCCTGGAGGCGCAGTACCTGGCGAACAAGCTGGCCAAGGGCTTCGTCCGCACCAACCGGATCGAGTCCAACTCCCGGCTGTGCATGGCCAGCGCCGGCACCGGATATAAGCTGTCGCTGGGTGCGGACGGCCCGCCCGGCTCCTACCAGGACTTCGATCACGCGGACACGTTCTTCGTCATCGGCGCCAACATGGCCGACTGCCACCCGATCCTCTTCCTGCGGATGATGGACCGGATCAAGTCGGCCGGAGCCAAGCTGATCGTCGTCGACCCGCGCCGCAACGCCACCGCTGACAAGGCCGACCTCTTCCTGCAGATCAAGCCCGGCACCGACCTCGCCCTGCTCAACGGCCTGCTGCATCTGCTGGTCGCGAACGGTCACACCGACGAGGAGTTCATCGCCCAGTTCACCGAGGGCTGGGAGACGATGCCCGCCTTCCTCGCGGACTACCCGCCCGAGAAGGTCGCGGAGATCACCGGCATCCCGGAGGCCGACATCCGCCAGGCCGCGCAGTGGATCGGCGAGGCCGGCGAGTGGATGAGCTGCTGGACCATGGGCCTGAACCAGTCCACCCACGGCACCTGGAACACCAACGCCCTGGTCAACCTGCACCTCGCCACCGGCGCCATCTGCCGTCCGGGATCCGGCCCGTTCTCGCTGACCGGCCAGCCCAACGCCATGGGCGGCCGGGAGATGGGGTACATGGGGCCGGGGCTGCCCGGTCAGCGCTCCGTCCTGGTCGACGCCGAGCGCGCCTTCATCGAGAACCTGTGGAGCATCCCCGAAGGCTCATTGCGCACCGAGGTCGGGCGCGGCACGGTGGAGATGTTCGAGCAGATGGCCGCCGGTGACATCAAGGCGTGCTGGATCATCTGCACCAACCCGGTCGCCTCGGTCGCCAACCGCAAGACCGTTATCGCCGGCCTTGAGGCCGCCGAACTCGTCATCGTTCAGGATGTGTTCGCCGAGACCGAGTCCAACGCCTACGCCGACGTCGTGCTCCCTGCGACGCTGTGGGCGGAGTCCGACGGCATCATGATCAACTCGGAGCGGAACCTCACCCTTGTACAGGGCGTCGTCGACCCTCCCGGACAGGCGCTGCCCGACTGGCAGCTGATCGCCCGGGTGGCCTGCGAGATGGGCTTCGCCGAGGCGTTCACGTACGACTCGGCCGAGGAGGTGTTCGAGGAACTCAAGCAGGCGTGGAACCCCAAGACCGGCTGGGACCTGCGCGGCGTGAGCTACGAGTGGCTGCGCATCACGCCCGTCCAGTGGCCGGCGCCGGCCGCCGAGGGCTCGGACCGCAACCCGATCCGCTACCTCAACGACGGCGTCAGCCAGGCCCTCCTGGAGCGTGAGGACGGCTCCCGCCCCCGTCTGGCCTTTCCGACCGCGAGCGGACGCGCGCAGTTCTTCGGCCGCCCGCACCTGCCGGCCGCGGAACTGCCCGACGACGACTACCCGTTCATCCTCAACACCGGCCGCCTTCAGCACCAGTGGCACACCATGACCAAGACGGGCAAGGTGGCCAAGCTCAACAAGCTCGACCCCGGCCCGTTCGTGGAGGTCCACCCCGAGGACGCGGACAGACTCGGCGTCGTCGACGGCGATCACCTGGAGGTCGCCTCCCGGCGCGGGCGTGCCGTGCTGCCCGCCGTGGTCACCGACCGGGTCCGGCCGGGCGACTGCTTCGCGCCCTTCCACTGGAACGACCTGTTCGGCGAGTACCTGAGCATCAACGCCGTGACCAACGACGCCATCGACCCGATCTCCTTTCAGCCCGAGTTCAAGGTCTGCGCCGTCACCCTCGCCAAGACGGCCCCACCCGTCCCGGCCACCCGCCCGAGCACTCAGCCGGAGACCACACCCGTGCCCCCCGCCCGCGTGCCCGTAGCGACCGCCGCAGCCGCCCCGGCGGATTCGCCCGTCCACGCGCTCGCCGCGCTGTTCGGCATCACCGACCTCGCCCCCGCGCCGTTGGCCGAGCCGGAGCGCCGCTACCTCTCCGGCTATCTCTCCAGCCTCGCCGCCACCCCACCCGACGGGCGCGTCCCCGTCCTGCCGCCGAGCGCGCCCTTCACCCCGGACAGCGCCCTGTGGGTCGACGGTGTCCTCGCCGGCATGTTCTCCCGCACCGCCGCACCCGCCGCCACGGCACCCGCCCTCGTCCCTGCGCAGACCGGTGCCCCGGCAGCCGATGCGGCCGTACCGACCCGCCGCCTGGTCATCCTGTGGGCCTCCCAGACCGGCAACGCCGAGGAGTTCGCCGCCACCGCCGCCGCCCGCCTCACCGACTCCGGCCGTACCGCCGAGCTGCTGCCGATGGCCGAAGCCTCCCCGGCCCAGCTCACCCCGGACACCGACGTACTCCTCCTCAGCAGCACCTTCGGCGACGGCGACGCCCCAGACAACGGCGCCGGCTTCTGGCAGACCCTCTCCGCTGCAGATGCCGGGCGCCTGGAGGGCATCCGTTACGCGGTTCTCGCCTTCGGCGACTCCAACTACGACGACTTCTGCGGCCACGGCCGCCGCCTCGACGAACGTTTCGACGCCCTCGGGGCCACCCGGCTCGTCCCCCGCACCGACTG
The DNA here is from genome assembly GCF_040613095.1 of Streptomyces sp. NPDC006309. Taxonomy (NCBI): domain Bacteria; kingdom Bacillati; phylum Actinomycetota; class Actinomycetes; order Kitasatosporales; family Streptomycetaceae; genus Streptomyces; species Streptomyces sp. NPDC006309. The sequence goes on from NZ_JBEXRO010000019.1 coordinate 54,661, forward strand.
CGAGCCCGATTTCGAGGGACCCGCCGAACAGTGGCTCGGGCAGGTCGTCAGCGCCCTGGCCACGGCCGAAGACCGGCAGCCCGTGCCCACAGGAGCGGTCGAGCCGGCCACACCGGCACCCACCGCGCCCGCACCGGCCGCCGCACCATCCCCGCCACCGCCTGCCGCCCCGGCCGACTACACCAAGGCATCCCCCTTCGCCACCCTCCTCGTCGGCAACAGGCTGCTGAGCCTGCCCGGTTCCGAGAAGGAGGTCCGCCAGTTCGCCTTCGACACCCGCGACGGCGAACTCGCCTACGAGGCCGGTGACGCCCTCGGCGTCTGGCCGGCCAACGGGGCCCCGCTCGTCGCCGAATGGCTCGCCCTCACCGGACTCGACCCCGACGAACCCGTCGACCTCGGCGACGGCACACCCCTCCCCTTCGAGGAAGCCCTGCGCACCCGCCTGGACATCGCCCGCATCACCACCGACCTGCTCAAGTTCGTGACGGACCGCACCGGCAACCATGACCTGAAGCGTCTGCTGCGCACGGACAACAAGGACGCGCTCGCGCAGTGGAGCTGGGGCCGCCAGGCCGCCGACGTCCTCGCTGAATTCCCTGTCCGTGCCTCGGCCGCGGAGTGGGCGGCAGTCCTCAAGCGTCTCCAGCCCCGCCTGTACTCCATCTCCTCCAGCCCGCTCGCCCACCCCGGCGAGGTCCGCCTCACCGTCTCCGTCGTCCGCTACACCAACGACCTCGGCCGCGACCGCAACGGCGTGTGCTCCACCTACCTCGCCGACCACGCCGACGACGGCCCCGTCCAGGTCTTCGTACAGCGCTCACCCCACTTCCGCCCGCCCACCGACCCCGCCACCCCCATGATCATGGTCGGGCCCGGAACCGGCGTGGCCCCCTTCATCGGCTTCCTCGAAGACCGCCAGGCCCGCGGCCACACCGGCCCCAGCTGGCTCTTCTTCGGCGAACAGCGCGAAGCCACCGACTTCTACTACCGCGAGGACCTGGAGGCGTACCAGGCGTCCGGCCACCTCGACCGCCTCGACCTCGCCTTCTCCCGCGACCAGCGCAACAAGATCTACGTCCAGGACCGCATGCGCGAACACGGCCCCCGCCTGTGGCAGTGGCTCCAGGACGGCGCCCACTTCTACGTATGCGGCGACGCCTCCCGCATGGCCACGGACGTCGACCAAGCCCTCAAGGACATCGCGGCCACCCACGGGAGCATGGACAACGACGAAGCCGCCGCCTATGTCAGGCGCCTGTCCGCGGACAAGCGCTACGTCCGCGACGTCTACTGACAACACCGTACGCAGTGGGCGCAACGAGTCGCGGCGACCTGGCCCGTTCTGATGCTCGCGGTCTGCAACCCGGGCGGCGGCCAACCCGCGTACCTGAGCGGCATCCGTACGCTGCCACCGGTCTGTGCGCTGTCCCAGCAGGCGTTCAATGCGCTGGCCGACCGATGGCCCGACGAAACACGTGTTCTGTTGGCCTGGTGCCAATGGGAGTTCGGGCTGTAAGAGGTCCTGACGAAGGCGTTCGACGTGCCGGTGGGTGCGCCTGGCCACGCGGTCGGCAGCACCCCCCGCACCGCGTCCCGCGCCGACGCAACCGGCACTGCGGTCGGCGCCGCAGGGAGTGCCGCCGCACGCAAGCCCGACCACACCCTGTGTGAGTGCGGCGTACGGCGGTGAGCCTGCCTCGGCGAAAGCCGTACCGAGTTACTGCGGAGAATCGCCCCGCTGCCCGGCCGTGATCACCACTGACAGGGGCTTCCGGCCCTGCTCAACGGCGAGGGTGGATCTTGCTCGTCAGTCCGCCCCGGGACCGCCCGAGTCCATGGTCGGCCGGTTCGGCGAAGACTCCGCCGGGTGGCTCCTTCTGGAGACCCCCTTTTCGACGCCCCGGCGGCGTGCTGATGCGCCCTGCACACAGTGGAGTCGACGTTCACGTCCCAGGTGATCAGCCCCTTCGCATCCGCCTCGGCCTGCAACTGGGTGAGGATCCGGGCCCACGTCCCATCCCGCTGCCAACGCCGGAACAGGTCATAGACCCGGTCCCACGGCTCATAACGCTCCGGCACATCGCGCCACGGTGCCCCGGTACGGGTCCGCCACCGTATGCCGTCTGTCAGCTGCCGCCGCGTCCACACCTGCGGACGACCCGGCTTGATGCCCCGCGGCAGCAGCGGCTCAAGACGGGCCCCATTGCCCGTTCGTCGGATTCCCACGTCCCACGAAAAGTGATCACCAACTAACAAGATCCACTTTCGCGACAGACCCTAATGGATTCACCCCGATACCGAAGCGGTGGGCGGTCGAACGGACCTATGGCTGGCTCATGCTGCACCGCCGACCGGCCCGCGACTACGAAACCCTGCCCACCCGCTCCGAAGCCGTGATCCACATAGCCATGACAGACCTCATGGCCCGCCGCCTCGCCAGCGAGAACACCATCTCCTGGCGCGACCCGACGCCCCGGACCAAACACCGAATTCCGGGATGAGACAAAGGGAGAAAATGAGCTCTGACCCCGCGTGTTCCTCCTTCCCGAGCGTCTCCCACCGGGCCGGTGACGTTGACAGGCGACTTCCGGTTGGCGGAGGCCGACTGCCAGCGGTTCAGGGGATTTTCGGACATGCGCGGCTGCATTCGGCGAGGCGGGAGGGATGTCCCGGGCCGGACGGCCCTCTACGATGGCTGACGACGGTGGCGCCGAAGGAGATGGGGCAACGGGAGTGCGACGGCTGGGGGATCTGGAAGCGGAGATCATGGACCGCCTGTGGAGCTGGGGCCGGCCGGCGACCGTGCGTGAACTCGTCGACGATCTCAACAAGCAACGTCCACTGGCCTACACGACGGTCTTGACCGTGGCCGACATCCTCCACGGCAAAGGTCTGCTCCAGCGGGAGAAACTGGGCCGAGCCTGGCAGTACACGCCGACACGCAGTCGTGAGTCCTACACGGCGGCTCTCATGCAGGACGCCCTGGGCGTGAGTTCCGACCGCTCCAGCGCCCTGGCCCATTTCGTCGAACGGATCACCCAGGACGAACAGGAGGCACTCCGCCGGGCTCTGCGATCGCTCACCAGCGACCAGCCAGAGTGATCGGTTCCATCGTTCTGGGCGGGTATGCGGCGATCGTCGGGGGCGTCGTTCCGCACTCGCTCGCCCGGGCTCGGTGGCCGTTGCGCGCCCCCAGGACCGCGCTTGTGCTCTGGCAGGCGCTGATGGTGTCCTTCATCGTCTCGGTGGCACTGGCCTGGTGTCACGCGAACACCGCCAGCCAGCATCTGCACGGGCTCCTCGGCACGGCCGAGAGGTGGATCAGTGGTCCGCACATCGCGGACCCGTCCACGGAAGACGAGTCCGCCCGAGGCGCGGAAGGCATCGAGCTGTTGGTGCCGATCGGTCTCACCACGCTGTGGCCGGCCTCCTGGTTCGTCACGGTCTCTCTCTCCGCCCGTCGCCGCAGACGCCGCCACGCCCGCCTGCTGGACCTGGCCGGTCGGCCGGTGCCCGAGCTGGGCGTCATGGTCCTCGACCACGACACTCCAGCCGCGTACTGTCTGCCGGGGCGTCCGGGCCGTGTCGTCGTGACCAGCGCAGCCCTGCGATCACTGACGCCGGCCCAGTTGCAGGCCGTCCTGGCACACGAGCGTGCCCATCTGACCGGCCGTCACCATCTGGTCTCGGCGACCGGCGAGGCGTTCGCGCGCGCCTTCCGCGTTCTGCCTCTGGCCCGTACCGCGCGGGAACACATGGCGGATCTCCTGGAGATGGTGTGCGACGACCATGCGTTGCGCAGCGCGTCCGCCAGGACCCTCGCGGAAGCGATGTGCGAGGTCGCGGCGGGCGGCTCGCCGCAGTCCACGTTCGCGGCCGGCGGCACGGCTGTACTGGCCCGCCTTCGACGGCTGCTGCGGCCGAGTGCCCCGCTCAGTCGTGCGGCACGCTGGGCCATCGTGCTGCTCGGTGCGGGCGCCGCCGCGCTCCCCTACTTCATCACCTGCGGGCCCGTGCTCGGCTGACCGGTCTTGAGGGACGGCTGTCCGGGGCGGGCTCAGTCGCTCAGTCGAGGAGTACGGGATCGCCCCAGCCGATCCGGCCAGGGGTGATCACCTGGGCGTGGACTCCCGCGCAGGGGTGAAGGCCCATCCCCGTCAGCGGTTCCCGCCGGTTGTGCTGCGCGGGGACGCGCAGGGCGTGCGGATCGCGGGGCAGTGGACCGTGCGCGAGGGTGGGCACCGCGCAGCGCGGGGTGGGGACCGTGATCCGCAGCCGCAGCTCCGGGCCGACCGTCAGTTCCCGGCCGATCCAGGCGTTCTCGACGAACCCGCGCTCGTCGGTGTGGATCACGATGTTCGGCCGGTAACGCTGGAGTTCCACCGTCCCCCGCGGGCTCAGTTCGCCGATCCGGTCGAGGGTGCCGGTGGTGAGCAGGTGGAGGGGGGAATGGTCGAAGAAGGTCCCGGGTGGCAGCGCGATGGCGTGGACGTCGACTTCGGCATCCGCGCCCGCGTGCAGGACCTGGTCGGGCTGGGCGCGGTCGAGAGAGGCGCCCGGTGGCGGCTCGGCGGTCAGGGTGACCGGACGCCCGACGATCTCCGACAGGCCGTCGTGGTCGACGCGTGTGTTGTCCGGTGCGACGACCCGAATGCCGTCGTCCGTCGTCACCGCCGAGAGCGTCAGCAACCGCCGCCACAGGCGAGGGTTCTTCGCGCTGGCCACCTTGCCGGTCTCCGAGTCGAGCAGCGCGAGCGTCCGGTCACCGTCCATGCCACGTTCGGTGACGTCGACAGCGGGCAGCTCCTCTCCGAGCATCGATTTCACCGGGTACCGCCACAACGCCCGCACCGTCCCGACATGTTTCGCCATGCCCTCCGCCTCTCTGAGTGCCGCTGGTCATCGGTGATGTCGGCCGGTCATCGACGGAAGAGCAGCTCGATGAGTTCGTGGGCCTGCTCGGGGTTGAGGCGCGGGTCGCACAGGGTCTCGTAACGGCGGCTCAGTGACGCCTCGTTGCGGACCTTCGCGCCGAGGCACTCGGTGACGTCGGTCGCCGCCGTTTCCAGGTGCAGGCCTCCCGCGTGCAGTCCACGCCGCTCGAGTACGCGCAGGAAGGCGGTGGCCTCCTCAGCGATGGCACGCAGATGCCGGGTCTTGGTCCCACCGGGTGTCACCACGGTGTTGCCGTGCATGGGGTCGGTCGCCCACACGACCGGATGGCCCGCCCTGCGCACGGCGTCGACGATGTCCGGCATGTCCGGGGTGACCCGGGCCCGGCCGAACCGCAGGATGAGCGTCAACCGGCCGGGGCTGCGCTCCGGGTCGAGCAGCTCGCACAGCCTGACGACGTCCTGGGGACGCGCGGTCGGTCCGATCTTGCAGGCGACCGGGTTCTGGACGGTGGCCAGCATCTCCACATGCGCGCAGTCGGGTTGCCGGGTCCGTTCACCGATCCAGGGGAAGTGGGTCGAGGCGAGGTACTCGGCGCCGCCCGGGGCGGTGCGGACCAGTGGGCCCTCGTAGTCGATGATCAGAGCCTCGTGACTCGTCCACGGCCCCAGCACGGCTCGGTGGGTGCCTGCTGCCGCGCGCTGCCGCCGGAGCCGGCGGAGCTGACCGGCCACCCGGGTGGCGGCCTCGTGCGCGAGCAGCATCCGGCGGGGGTCGTGCCGTCTCGCCTCGGGGCTGGGTTCCTCGGAGTTGACCATATGGCCGCGGAACGCCGGGAGTTCGACGTCGGTGTGGCGCTCGGTGGGCGCCGAACGCGGCTTGGCGAACTGCCCCCCGATGCGACCGATCCGGACGGTCTCCTGGCCGGTCCGGGCGGTGAGAAGGTCGCCCAGCGAGTCCAGGGCGGAGAGCTTGCCGGCGACGTGCTCGGCCGTCTGCTCGGCAAGGCTCTCGGCGCAGTCACCGATCTGGAGGAGCCGGGCCTCACCGGAGGCGACCGCCGCCAGGCCGGCGCGCAGCTCGGTCACCTCGGAGTGCAGTGCCAGCGGGACGGCCCGGAGCAGGGAGCGGCGGGTTGCCGCGTAGGCGCTGTGGCCCCGCCAGGCGGGCTGTTGTCGGGCGGGCAGCAGGTCCCAGACCAACGGTTCGTCGTCTCTCGGGTCCTCTGCCGGGCAGGAAGACATGAACGGTTCTCTTTCCGATGGGCTTTCCAGTGGTCGGGGGGCCTGCCGCTCGGGTCAGCCCGCGGTCTCCGGGCCGGCGAGCATGGTCGAGACCCGCTCGGTCAGCTGCCGCTTGTCCACCTTGCCGACCGTGGTGAGCGGCAGCGCGTCGAGGCGTTCGAGGCGGTCGGGCAGCTTGTAGGTGGCGAGGCCGCGGGAGACGAGGAAGTCCACGGCGTCGGCATGGCTCAGGCCGCGCCCCGGCGCGACGACGACGAACGCGCAGATCCGCTCACCGAAGGCGGGATCCGGGAAGGGCACCACGGCGGCGTCGTGCACGGCCGGATGGGCCAGGAGTTCGTTCTCGAGCTCCTCGGCCGCCACCTTTTCCCCGCCCTTGTTGATGACCTCCTTGGTCCGGCCCACGGCGACCACGTATCCGTTCGGAAGCAGCCGCACCAGGTCACCGGTGCGGTAGTGACCGTCCGCGGTGAACGCCGTGAAGTTGTGGTCTCCGGCGAGGTAGTAGCCCCGCAGGGTGTACGGGCCGCGGGTCAGCAGTTGTCCCGTGGCCCCCACCGGCACCTCACGTCCGTCCTCGTCCACCACCTTGAGTTCGTCGGCCGGGGACAGGGGCCGGCCCTGGGTGGTCGCGATCAACTCATCGGGGTCGTCGAGCCGCGTGTAGTTGAGCAGGCCTTCGCCCATTCCGAAGACCTGCTGCAACTGGCAGCCCAGACTCCCGCGCACCCGGCGGGCGGCCTCGGCCGGCAGCTTGGACCCGCCGACCTGGAGCAACCTCAGCGTGGAGATGTCGTCGTCCAGCCACTCCACGGCTTGCATCCAGAGCATCGCCAGTGGAGGGACGAGGGCCGTCATCGTGACGCCTTCCTCCTCGATCAGCGCGAAGGCGTGATCCGGGCTCGCGTCGCGGGCGAGCACCACCCTGCCGCCGGCGTGCAGCGTGCCGAGCGCCCCCGGGCAGCCGAGTGCGAAGTTGTGCGCGACCGGCAGTGCCGCCAGGTACACGGTCCGGCGGTCCAGCTCGCAGACCTCCGAGCTGGCCCGGAGGTTGTAGGCGTAGTCGGTGTGCGTCCTCGGGATGAGCTTCGGTTGCCCCGTGGTACCGCCGGACAGCAGGAAGAACGCCACGTCCTCGGGGCCCGACGGCTCGGGGGCCGTGGGCCGCCCGGCCGTGTCCCCGGCGGCGGTCTCATGGCCGTCGGGGGTGTCCAGAGCGGCCAGGGGGACGAACTCGGCCGCGTCACCGGCCACCATGACGTGCTTCAGACCCGGAACGCGCTGTGTGACCTGACGTGCCAGATTCCGGTAGTCGAAGCCGAGGTCCTGATCGACGATGACGTAGGCCGTCGCTTCGGTGAGTGCGGTCAGTGCGCCGATCTCGTGCTCCCGGTGGGCGGGGAGCGCCAGCACCGGCAGCGCGCCGAGCCGGCAGAGCGCGAAGAACACGGGAAGGAACTCGAGCACGTTGGGCAGCTGGACGACGACCTTGTCGCCCGGGGCGATGCCCAGCCGTCGTAGCCCGCCGGTCAAGCGGTGGGCCCAGCTGTCCAGTTCCCGGTACGTCAACCGGTGATCGCCGGCCGTGACCGCCACTCTGTCCCCGTAGGCATCCGCCCAGACGGTGAGCAGTCCGCCGATCGTGACATCGCGCCAGTAGCCTTCCTCCCGGTACTTCTGTGCCAGTTCCTCCGGCCACGGCACGAAACCCGCAAGCATGTGATTCGGCTCCATCTCGTCGGTGATCTGTCAGTAGGGGGCTGGGCGCTACGGGCCGTCCACCGGGTCGGCGCCGATCACATGCGGAGCCACGCTGGACAGCTTCTCGCGGGTCTCCTCGAGTTCCCTCGCCGGCTGCGAGTCGGCGACGATGCCGGCGCCGGCGCGCAGCCAGGCACGACCGTCCTGCTCGTAGAGTGCGCGCAGGACCAGCGCGGCGTCCATGGAGCCGTCGCTGGAGGCGGTGAGGACGGCGCCGGAGTACAGTCCGCGGGGACCGGGTTCCAGCCGGGCGATGCGCTCGTAGGCGGCCTCCTTGGGCACTCCGGATGCGGTGATCGCGGGGAAGAGGGCTTCCAGGGCGTCCCAAGCGGACTTCTCCGGAGCGAGCTGCCCGACCACGCGCGATCCGAGGTGCTGGACGCTGCCTCGCGGCTTGACGGTCATGTAGTCGCTGACGACCACCGAGCCGGGGTCGCACACCGTACGCAGTTCCTCGTACCCCAGCTTCACGGAGATGGCGTGCTCGTATATCTCCTTGGCGTCCTCGACCAGTTCCCCGCGGAGCCGGGCATCCTGCTCGTCGCCGAGCCCGTGGGCGCGGGTGCCGGCCAGGGGCTGGGTGGAAACCGCCCCACCGGCGTCCACCTCCACGACTGTCTCCGGGCTGAATCCCATGGCACGCCAGCCTCCGAGGTCGAGCAGGAAGGAGCGGGCGGGGGTGTTCTTCCGGCGGCCGTTCAGATAGGTCGCCGGAATGTCGACGGGCCCTGTTATGGGAACCGGCCGCGACAGGATCACCTTCTGCAGCTCCCCGCGCCGGATGTCGTCGACGGCCACAGCGACGGACTTCTGGTACATCTCGGCCCCGTAGCTGTCGATCGGGGCCGGCGACGGAGTGCCGCCCGACTCGCGCTGCGGGGTGTCGAGGACGCTGCGGATCAGATCGCTCGACGAACGCTCGGTCGCGCGGATCACGACCCGGTCGGCCCGTATCCGTACCTCGGTCCGCGGCAGGATCAGGTGGAGCAGCGGGGTGCCGGGCGGCACGTCGATCCGGCGGTGGGCCAGATAGCTGAGTTCGAAGGCCACCCATCCGTAGGAGTTCCAGTCGTTGATCGGAAGCCGGCCGAGGGCCGCCGCCACCTGGGTGAGAGGGCGGTTCCCCACCGGCTCGACGGTCTCCTCACCGCCCCAGCGGACCCGGAGTTCGGCCGAGTCGAGGGTGATCTCGCCGAGGGCCCCGCCGGCGTAACACCACTCCTCGTCGCGTTCGTAGACGACGTGGCGGTCGAACAGCCCGGCGCGAGCGAGTGCTGTGGAGGCGACCAGCGGGTCGAACTGGCCGTGGATCGTCGTGTTCTGGTACTGGTTCATCGCTGGTTCCGTTTCCGGCGCTCGTGTGAGCGCACATCACGCGGCCGGCGCGATACCGGCATCTGCGGATCGTTCGGTGGGTGAGGGACGGTGCGCGGGCGGCTCTGGCGGCGGGACGGGAGCAACCGGGCGGTGACCAGCCCGGCCACGTCGGTCATGTGCTCGCTGAGGAAGAAGTGACCGCCGGGGAACACCTCCAGCGTGCAGGCACCGGTGGTGTGGTGCTTCCAGTCACTCGCCTCGTCGATGGTCGTCCTGGGGTCCCGGTCGCCGGTCAGGACGGTGACCGGGCAGCTCAACTCCTGCCCGGCCCGGTGCCGGTACGTCTCGATCGCCTGGTAGTCCCGGCGGATGGCCGGCAGGAGCAGCCGCATGATCCCGAGGTCGTCGAGAAGCTCCGGGTCGGTGCCGCCCAGCTCCCGCAGCTCCTCCACCAGCACCTGGTCCTCGCGCTGGTGCATGTTCTCCACGCGGCGGCGGCAGGGTGCCCTGCGCCCGGAGGTGAAGAGCACGGCGGGCGGCGAACCGACCTCGTGCTCGAGGCGCCTGGCCGTCTCATAGGCCAGGACCGCCCCCATGCTGTGGCCGAACAGCGCCAGTGGCCTGCTGTCCAGGAGCGGGACCAGGGCCTCGGCGATCCCGTCGGTCAGCTCCTCGATGTCCCCGAGGCCGGGCTCCGCCCTGCGGTCCTGGCGTCCCGGGTACTGCACGGCGAGCGTCTCCACCGTCGGGGAGAGTGCCCGGGACAGCGGGAAGTAGAAGCCGGCCGCGCCACCCGCGTGCGGAAAGCAGACCAGGCGGGCCGGGGCGTCCTGCGCACGGTGGAAACGCTTGAGCCACCGGGACCTCGACGCGACGGCCGCGCTCATCGTGCGCCCCCGGCGGACACCGTGGCGGGGTCCGTCCACTCGTTGCCGGCGGCGGCCAGCCAGTTCAGCAGCTCCTGGTAGGCCCGCAGCATGTCGTCCAGCAGTCCGGGGGGAAACAGCTCGTCGACGGCGTCCCAGGCGAGCCGTACCGAATCGTCCGTCCGGTACACCTGGTGGTCGAGCCAGACCTGGGGCGTCTGGGAGAGCATCCAGGTCAGTTCGCCCAACTCCGCGCGGAATGCGGGGCTGACGAGATCGGAGCCCAGGTTGCAGGCGAAGACCACCGGGGCGCCGACCCGCTTCCCGCCGTGGGCTCGCCGGAGATCCCGCAGGACGTTCAGCGTGGAGTACTGGGCGTGCGAGGCACTCTGCTGGACCTGGTGCTGCAGTTCCCGTGCCCGCTGCGCGAACGGGACGGGCTGCCGGAGGTCGACGTGCAACAGCACCAGGTTGGTGAAGTCGGCCACCATGCCGGGGACCGCCTCGTCCAGTGGCTGCCGGTCGAAGAGGGGCACGTTGAGCAGGAAGTTCCGGTCGGCGCTCCAGGCCCCGAGGACCTCCGCATAGGCGGTCGCGAGCACCATGGCCGGGGTGAGGCCGTGCTCGCGGCCCCGTGCGGTGATCCGCCCCCACTCCTTCGTCCCGAGGACGAAGCCGCGCCGGGAGAATCGCGGCCGGGTGATGTCCTCGGGTCGCGTCGCCAGCGGCAACTGCGGGCCGCTGGTGGGGAGTGCGGGGATGCGACCGCGCCAGTAGTCCCGGGCGACCGCCGCCGGGCTTCCGGCCACGCCGGGTTGTCCGCTCCAGGCCCGGTGGTCCTCCAGGTACTGCGCGAAGCCGTACCCGTCCGCCGGGATCAGCCCGCCCGGCACCCGGTACGCCGTCGCGAGATCGGTGAGCAGCACTTCGATGCTGGCCACGTCCGCCACCAGAAGGTCGATGTTGACGTGGATCCGGGCCCGGCCGGCGGCCAGGAGCGACAGCTGCACGTCGAACACCTCGCCGACGGCGACATCGAGACGGCGGTGCGACAGTCCCGCCCGGACCGCGTCGAGCCCCTGCCCGGCCGCCGCGGCATCGGACGCGGTGAAGTCGTGCACGGTGAGACCGGCCCAGGGGCTGCGTTCGAGGATCTGCTGCCGTCCGTCCGGGAGGAAGCGCGCGCGCAGCATCTCGTGCCGGTCGACGACCTCCCGGACGGCCGCTTCGAGCCGACCCGGATCGATGCCGTTGCCGTCGAACTCCAGATAGGCATGGCATCCGACCCCGCCGAGGGCCAGCTCGTCACCACGACCGATCCAGTACGCCCGCTGGACCGGTGTGAGTGCGAAGGGGGCGCCGGCATCGACCCGGTGGCGTACGACTTCGGCGCCGGCGGTCTTCGCCGCGAGACCTGTGGTCAAAAGCTCGTGCCAGCTTTGAACGGTGGGATTCTCGGCCATCTTCTGGAAGGTGACGTCCGCCCCCGCGCGGCGCCAGCCGCCCACCAGCTTCATGATTCTGATGGAGTCCATGCCGTGCCGGATGAGGTTGTCCGCGTCGGATATCGACTCGGCGCCCACTCCGAGCAGGCCGGCCACCGTGCTCCGGACGTCCTCTCTCGACAGGTCTGCGGCGCGGATTCCGGGGCGAGTTCTGGTCATGGGCGATCCCGTGGTGTGACGGCGGATGGAATGGTCGGTGTCGGACTGTTGTGATCCGCGGTGCGGCAGTGCCCGTATCGGCCCCCGTGCCAGATCAGTGGTGCGCCCGGGGACCGGGACAGGCCCAGGACTTCTCCGACGACGATCGTGTGATCGCCTGCCGGGACCGCCGAGTACACCTGGCAGGTCAGCCACCCCAGGACCTGGCGCAGCACCGGGGAGCCGTCGACGAGGTCGTGACCGGCCGCCGCGAATTTCTCCTCGGCCGGCCGGTCCGTGGCGAACCTTCCGGCGGCCCCGGTCTGGCCGTCCCGGAGCAGGTTGACGGCGAACCGGCCGTTGCCGCGGACCGCCCGCAGTGTCCTGGATCCGTTGCCGAGGCACGTCAACAGCAGAAGGGGTTCCAGCGACAGGGAGCAGACGCTGCTCACCGTCATGCCGGCACGGCCGGAGGGACCGTCGGTGGTGACGACGCAGACGCCCGTGGGCATGCTGCCGAGCAGATCGCGGAAGGCACGACGGCGATCCACACCGGTCATGGCAGGTGGCGCCGGCCGCTCACGCCTGCCCGCCGAAGGTGGTCGACGATCCGTTCAGGCCCGTCAGGATGCGCTGGAGGTTCTCGACCAGAGCACGCTCGGCGATCGGATCGATGATCGCGGCCAGGCTGGCCATGCCCAGGTCGAATTCGGCATCGAAACGGATGACGACGTGGTCCGTGCCCTGTTCGACCCGCCAGGTCCCGTTGAAGGACTCGAAGTCGCCCGTGGTCTGGGCGAAGGTGATGGAGTGCGTGGCACGGTCGATGATCTCGTGCTCGGTCCAGCGGAGGATGCCGTTGCGGAAGTTGACGGCCCACTGCGAGTCGATGACGCCGTCCTCCTGGTGGGTGACCTGCACCTCCCGGACCGCGTCGGTGAACTCGGGGTAGCGCTCGAAGTCGGACAGCCGGGCGAAGACGGCGTCGGCGTCGGCGTCGCGGACGACTGCCTCGAGGGTGACCTGTCGCGTCACAGGGTTCCTTCCAACGTGGTGGCGGCGTCGTCGAAGGCGGTGAGCAGCCAGTCGACGTCGCTCCGGGTGAGTACGGCGGGTGGGGTGAAGCGGATGACCTTGTGGGCGTTGAGGCTGTGGTTGACCAGGACGCCGCGGTCGTGCAGTTCCATGACGAAGGCGCCCGCCGTGTGCTCGTCCTTGCACTCCACGCCGATGAGCAGCCCCGCGCCGCGGATCTGCGCGACCAGCCCGGGACACCGGTCGGCGACGATCCGGGCCAGGCCGTCCAGCAGGGTGCGGCCGAGGGCTGCGGCACGGTCGACCATGCCTTCGGCTCGGATGGTCTCGACGGCGGAGCGGGCGGCGGCCATCGCGATGGGCGACGCCGCGAACGTCGACGTGTGCAGGAACGGGTCACGGCTGAACGGCTCATAGGCGGCATCGGTGGCCACCATGGCCGCGACGGGCACCACCCCGCCGCTCAGGCCCTTGCCGACCAGCAGTACGTCGGGGCTGACGGCCTCGCGGTCGGCGCCCCACCAGGTTCCCAGCCGGCCGAGCCCGGTCTGGATCTCGTCGAGGACCAGGAAGGCTCCGCGTTCCCGGCAGAGCCGCTGGGCCGCGGTGAGGTAGCCGTCCGGCGGGACGACCACACCCCCTTCGCCCTGGACGGGTTCGAGGAAGAGGCAGGTGTCCGCGTCGACGGTGCCGTCCAGTGCGGACACGTCGCCGTACGGGACGTGTGTGACATCCGGCAGCAGCGGACGGAACGGCTCCTGGTAGAACTCCTTGGCGGTGAGGGAGAGTGCCCCCATCGTCTTTCCGTGGAATCCTCCCTCGGCCGAGACCAGCCGCCGCTTGCCGTGCACCCGGGCCAGTTTGAGGGCCGCCTCGGTGGCCTCGGCTCCGGAGTTCACGAAGTGGACCCGGTCGAGTCCCGCCGGGGTGACCGCGGCCAGGGCGGCCGCCGCCAGTGCCGCCGTGGGTTCCAGCAACAGGCGTGTCGACATGGGATGGCTGCGGGCCTGCGCCACCACGGCCTCGACCACGATCGGGTGGGTGTGCCCGACGAGGAACACGCCGTAGCCGCCGCAATCGAGGAAGCGCCGCCCGTCGGCGCCGAAGACGTGCGCCGCGTGGGAGGAGAGTTCCAGGGCCCCGCCGGTGAGGTCGGAGAGACTGGCCCGGCCCTTGCTCAGGTGGCGGCGGTAGAGGTCCGGTATGGCAAGGTCGGGACACTCGGTGGGCGCTGTCATGCGGCCACCTCGCTGAGCTTCGTCAGGCCCTTCACCCGGGCGTAGTGGCGCATGGAGGCGGTGAAGGCGTCCTCGAGGTCCTCCGCGGTGAGCGGCTGCACACCGGGGACGTGGTCGTAGGCGCTGGTGAAGGGCTCGGCGGTGTGGAACAGGGCGGTCATGGCCAGCATGTCGTCGAACCGGCGCCGCTGGGCCTTCGGCAGCGCGTCGATGAACACCGGCCGGATCAGCCGGTCGATCATGTCGTGTGAGACGAACCGCGGCATGTCCAGCTCCAGGCGGGAACTCCTGCCCAGCTTCATGGCCAGCTCGACCATCCGCGCGGCGGTCGGTGCGGCCTCGCCGCCGGTGACCCAGTACTCGCCTCCGGTCGTCCCGGCCCGGACAAGGCCGACGATGACGGCGGCCACCAGGTCCTGCGGCACGAAGTCGATCCGGGTGTCGGGCTCCAGCGGCAGCATCGGGAGCGCGTTGCCCAGAAGTGCGCCGGCGATGGCGTGCAGTCCCTGGAACTGCGCGATCCGCCCGGTGACGGAGTCACCGATCACCACGGAGGGCCGGATGATGTTCGCGGCCACGCCGGATTTCGCGATCGCCTGTTCGGCGAGACGCTTGCTGCCCAGATAGACCTCCGGCCGGGCACTGCCGTACCCGCCGCGCGTCAGGTCCTGACGGGTCACGAAGGCGGTGCTGACATGCTGTAGGGGTGCCTCCGCACGCCGGGCGAACGCCAGGACGCTCTCGGTACCGCGGACGTTCAGGTCGTTGGTCCGGCTCGGGTCGACACTGAACCCGGTGACCGCGGCGCAGTGCACGACGACATCGACGCGGTCGGCCAGGTCGTGGTACGCCGCGCGGTCCAGGCCCAGGTTCGGGAGGGTCAGGTCACCGCGTACGGTGGTCAGTCGGAGACCGCCGACGGGCTTCTTGTGGGTGAGGCAGACCAGGGAACAGCCGGTGAGCCGCTCCAGCAGCGCCTGTCCGATGACGCCGCTCGCCCCGGTGAGGAGGACGGTGGGTCCGGATGTCACGGTGTTGGACATGGTGACTCTTCTCAGCCGACGCGCAGCGGTAGGCCGGCGAAGTGGTCGCACAGCTGGTCGGACATGTGGGTGCGGGACGGCGGATGGAACATCAGGCCGGCGCAGGCGGCGGACAGGTATGCCGCGTCGCTCGATCCGATGTAGGACATCCCGCCGAGCAGCTCCACCGCACGGCGATTGATCCGGCTGATGGCATCCTGCACGGCGTAGCGGACGCACAGGACCCGGGCGAGCATCTCCTCGCCGTCCTCCCAGGCCGCCTTGGCCCGGGCCACGCCCTCCAGCATGGCCATGGCGGCCTCGGTCTCGATGACGAGTGCCGCGCGCTCGACGGCGTCCGCCCTGCCCGCCGACAGCACGCCCTCGACCAGGGCGCTCGCCGCGCCGAGGTAGGAAGCGGTGACGAGCAGCTCGAACCAGATGAACCCGCTGGTCTGGAGCTTGTCGGGCCGCTGGTCCTCGCTGCTGTCCGTCATGACGACCAGGCGCTTGGGGACCTCCACGTCCTTGAGGACGACCTCGTCGCTCTCCGCGCCGGCCAGGACGAAGTTGTTCCAGAACGGCCTGACCTCGAGGCCGGGACTGTCCACCGGGATCACCGCGACGGCCATCCGTTCGCGCCCGTCCTCGTCGGTGACCGCCACCGAGGCGGTGAGCAGGTCCATCGAGCGGGAGAGCGAGCAGGGCTTCTTGGAGCCGGTCACGATCAGGTTGCCGCCGCGCCGCACGGCGCGCAGCGTGGGGGACAGGATCGCGGCTCCGCTGCGGCCCTCGGCGAAACCGGAGGCGAGCAGCAGCCGGCCGGCGGCGATGCCCTCCAGCAGCATCCATTCGAACCCGTCGCCGAGGCTCGCCTCGGCCAGGCTGGCGACGGAGAAGTGGTGCATGGTCGTGGCGACCCCGAGCGAGGGCGACCGGGCGCCGATCGCCCGCTGCGCCCGCACCGCCTCGACCGGGGTGGCGCCGTAGCCGCCCTGCTCGGTGGGGATCAGCAGGTTCGGGCCACCCGCCGCCTTGAACAGGGCCAGCGCGGGGTTGCCCGGCTTCTCCAGGTCCGCGAGGGGTGTCCGGGCGAGATCGGCGTCGAGACCCGGCATGAATCGCTCGAGTGTCGCCCGTTCGGTTTCCAGAAATTGCATGGTGGTTTCCCCGTTGGTCGGTGCATCAGCTCGATCGAGCATCGAGCGATGGGAATGAAGTGAGCGGACCGGCTAGCGCTGGACGCGCGGGTCCGCCAGCCAGGTCGCGACGCGCGCGGCGATCGCTGCGGGCCGGTCACCGGCGACGATCGAGTAGTGGTCCTCCGGCCAGACCTCCACGTCGAGGCGGGGACAGATGTCGCGCCAGGCCGGAATTGGATCGGCGCGGTCGGCCGCCCCGGCCACGAAGAGGAGCGTGGGGACCTCGGACTTGTCCGCCCGGTAGCCGCTGAGGGTTTCGAGGTTGTGGGCGTGGACACGCATCAGCAGCTCGTACTGCCCCGCACCGGTTCCGGCGGGCAGCCAGCCGTACGCGACCGACAGGTCCCTCGCGGTCCGCGTCAGCAGGTCGGACGGAGCGTCGAGTACGGCGGCCCGGGCCTGTGCCGGCAGTCGGCCTCCGGCGAGGTCGCCGAGGAACTCCAGGTGCCTGGCCGCCTCGGTCGCGGTCGTTCTGACCTCGGTGAGATCACTGTCGATCATGAAGACGTGGACCTCGTGCCCGCGCTCGGCCAGTTGCCGGCCGACCTCGTACGCGAGGACCCCGCCCATCGACCAGCCGCCCAGGAGATACGGCCCCTCGGGCGTCGCCTGCTGCAGTTCCTCGCGGTAGGAGGCGGCCATCGTCACCACATCGTGGTCCAGCGCCGAGGTCGAGCCCTGGGCGAGCGCTCGGCTCTGGAAGGCGTGGACGGGACCGGGCCAGTGCCGGGCCAGTGCCGTGCAGCTGCTCACCGAGCCGCCCACCGGGTGGAAGAGGAAGAGTTCCCGTCCGGCCGCCGTGGACGCGGTGGCCCGACCGGAGCCGGCCGTGCCGCTGGACAGCGTGACCCGGCAGCTCGCGACCCGGTCGTTTCCGGTGACGTGCCCGGCCAGCGCCCGTACCGTCGGCGCCTCGAAGACCTGGCCGAACTTCAGCTCGACGCCGAGTTCGGCGCGGATGCGGTTGATCAGCCGAAGCGCGAGCAGTGAGTTGCCTCCCAGCGCGAAGAAGTCGCTGTCCGGGTCGACCGTGGGCAGTTCGAGCAGTTCGGCCCAGAGCCTGCACAGCCGGTCCACCAACTCACCGTGCGTACCCTGCTCTCCTGTCGTGGTCTGCGCGGCGGCCGGTGCCTGCGCGGCGAGGGTGGCGAGGGCCCCGGCGGCATCCACCTTGCCGTTGGGCGTCAGCGGCAGCCGCTCCAGCACATGGATCTGTCCGGGTATCAGGTAGTGCGGCAACCGCGACCGCAGATGGACGAGGATCGTCGCGCCGTCGAGGCTCTCGCCCTCCCGGGGGACGACGAGGGACACCAGGCGCCGCTGGCCGCCCGGGGTGTCCTCGCCGCTGACGACGCACTCCCCCACCGCGGGATGCTCCCGGATCGCCGCTTCGACCTCACCGGGCTCGACCCGGAAGCCCTGGATCTTGAGCTGGCGGTCCTCGCGGCCCAGGAACTCGATGGTGCCGTCCGGCCGGTAGCAGCCGAGGTCACCCGTCGCGTACAGCCGTTCACCGGTGCCGGGGTGCCGTACGAACCGCTCGTCGGTGCGCCGGGCATCCTGCCAGTAGCCACGGCTGAGCCCGAGGCCGCCGATGTGGATGCGGCCGACCGCCCACGGCGGGCGGAGTTCCAGCCGGTGGTCGAGCACGCGCATGCTCTGGTTGCGCAGCGGAACGCCGTAGGGGATGCTCCGCCAGCCGGGATCGACCTGGCCGATCTCGTAGATGTTCGACCAGATGGACGCCTCGGTCGCGCCGCCCATCGCGATGACCCGGGTGTCGTGCCAGTGCGACCGCAGGCGGTCCGGCAGCTCCACCGGGATCCAGTCGCCGCTCATCAGGAAGGCCCGGACGGGGGGTGCGCCGGCCTCCGGCCGCTGTTCGACGACCTCGGTCAGCATCTGGGCCAGCGCCGGTACCGAGTTCCACACGGTGGCGCCGTGGCGGACGGCGGCCTCCGCCCAGGCCAACGGGTCGGGACGGTTCGTGGCCTCCGGGAGTATCAGGGCGGCGCCCGCGGCGAGCGTGCCGAACACGTCCCAGACGGAGAGGTCGAAGCTCAGCGACGAGATACCGAAGACGCGGTCTTCGGGGGTGAGCCCCAGGCGGTCGTTGATGTCCTCGACGGTGTTCACCGCGGCCTGATGTTCGATCATCACGCCTTTGGGCTGCCCGGTGGAACCGGAGGTGTGGATGATGTAGGCGAGGTCGCCCGGCTCGCCCGTCCGTGCGCAGGTCTGCCGCGGGGTGGGTGCCAGCTCGTCCACGCGCAGGAGGGGACGTGCGCCCAGACCGCCGACGCGGGACGCGTTCGGGGACTGGACCAGCGCGATCCGCGCGGAACACCCGTCGAGCAGGTGGGAGATCCGCTCGGCCGGCAGGTCGGCGTCGACGGGACAGTAGGCCGCGCCGGCACGCAGTACGCCGAGGACGGCGACGATCTGTTCCCACCCTTTGGTCATGACCACGGGCACGATGTCGCCACGGCCCACCCCCTGGGCCCCCAGCGCGCAGGCCACCGCCCGGGAACGGGCCTCCAGCTCGCCGTAGGTCAGTGACCGGTGATCGGTCAGGACGGCGGTGGCGGCCGGTCGCGCCGCCGCCCGGCGCAGGAAGCCGTCCTCCAGACGTTCCGCCGGAGGGGCCGACACGGGCCGGTTCAGCTCCGCGACCAGGGCTCGGTGCCGGGCGGGCACCGGGTCCGGCCGTGCTGCCGCGCCCGAGGGCTCGGCCAGCTGGTCCAGCATCCGCCCGTACGCCTCGAACATGAGGTCGGGAAGGCCGGGCGGGAAGGCCTCGTCCACGACGTCCCACACACAGTCGACGCCGCCGTCCGCACCGTCGTGGAGCTGGTTGTCCACCAGGACCTGGGGTGTGCGCAGATCGCTGGTCACCTCGCGGCAGACCGGCCGGTTTCGTCCGTCCGGTGGCGGAGCGTGCTCGGCCGTCCCGCCCGCCTTCAGCATGCTGGTGAAGACGTACGGCAGCGCGGCGCGGGAGGTCCAGCCCCGGCGCGCGGCCAGCTCGCGGGTGATCCGCACACCGGCGACATCGGCGTGCTGGAGGTCCTTCCAGATCTGGCGCTGCAGCTGCCGGGCCCGCTCCCAGAAGTCCCCCGGCTGCCGCAGGTCCACTTCCAGCGGGAGCGTGGCGCCGAACTGCCCCACCACCCCCGCCATGTGCGGGCGGGTGGTCGCCCAGTTCTGGTGGAGCAGGTTCAGGCTGAAGTGGGGCACTGCCGCCCATGCGCCGAGCACCTCGGCGAACAGGTGGCACAACGCCGTCGTCGGCAGCACGCGGTGCTGACGGAAGGCGGCGGACAGCCGCTGCCACTGAAGGCGGGTGAGGTGGTGGGTTCGCCGGGTGAACCGCACCGTGTCGATGGCCGCGGGCTGTACGGCCAGCGGGAGCTGGGGCGCCTCCGGCAGGTGCGGAAGGCGGTCCTCCCAGTAACGCCACTGGCTCCGGTACTCCGCGGTGCTCTCGTTCGCGAGCAATTCCAGCCGGCAGTCGCGGTACGTCAGTTTCGGAACGGGAAGCGCGGCGGCGGGATCGTGGTAGTAGGCCCGCCACTCGTCCATGACTTGGCGGATGCCCCGGCCGTCGAGCAGCAGCAGGCTCATCGCGAGGTGGACCCTGACCCGACGGGCCCTCAGGCGGTGCACAGCGACCTCGAACAGGGGCCAGCCGGTTGGGTCCACGCCCTCACGGCACATGCGATCCCTGGTGCGGCGGATCGCGGCCTGTCTGCGGTCCTCGTCGAGGCCGCTCAGATCCGTCACGGCCAGCTGAAGCGGCGGGGTCTGCTCATCGCTGAGGACGCGTTGGGCACCGGCGGCGTCGATCACGGTCCGCAGGTGCGCGTGCCGGCGCAGCAGCTGGTTGAGCGCCTGCTCGGCGCGGGCCAGGTCGACGTCGACCATGTCGAGTTCCACGTAGTAGCTCGGCAGGAAGCCGCCGAGCTCGACCAGGTGGGAGGCACCCACCAGGTACGCCTCCTGCAGCGGGGTCAGGGGGAACGGCTCGTGCCGGGTCACCGACCCTCCTCCGCCTGCCCGGTCAGCGCCTTGGCGAGTTCCGCGATGGTGGGAGCCTGGAACAGCATGTCGACGGCCTCGTCGCCGGCCTGCCTGATGCCGAGTTCGGCCCTGAGTCTGCCGATGATGCGCACCGCGTGCAGCGAGTCGCCGCCCAGGTCGAAGAAGTCGTCGTCGACGCCGAAGTCGTCGCGTCCCAGCGCGTCGCTCCAGATCTCGAACAGCCGCTGCTCCAGGGCTGTGTGCGGCGAGGTCCTGTTCTCCGGTGCGAGTTCGCGCCAGGGGGACGGCAGGGCCGAGCGGTCGACCTTGCCGTTCGCGCTCAGCGGCAGACGGTCCAGGACCACGTAGTGGTGGGGAACCATGTAGTCGGGCAGCAGGTCGCCCAGCACCTTGTTCAGCGCCGCGGTGTCGAGGGATTCCCGGCCGGCCGGTGCCCCGGCGATCAGGACGTGCTGGATCAGGGCGTTCACCGCGGGTGCACCCTCGGGGACGGAGGCGCATCGGGTGAAGCCCGCGGCCGCCAGCTGCGCCTGCCACTCGGGCACCGACAGCAGCGTGGCCTCACGCTGGTCCTGATAGTTCCCGAAGCCTTCGAGGAAGGCGAAGCTGATCATGTTCAGCGGCGAGTTGACCGTGCCCTCGATGAGGACCAACAGCCCCCCGGGGGCGAGCAGACCCCGGATGTTCTCCAGGGTCCTGCCGAGGTCCTTGGCGTCGTGGAGGACGTTCGCCGCGACGATGACATCGGCGGAGCCGGGCGCCAGGCCCTGCGGGGCCGGTTCGTCGTCGATGTCGAACAGGCCGTAGGTGACGAAGGGGTAGGCGTCCGCGTACCGCTCCCTGGCCGACGCGAAGAAGGCGGTCGAGATGTCGGTGAAGTGGTACCGGACGCGGTCGGCCGGCAGCGTGGGCAGGATACGGTCGCAGGTCGAGCCGGTGCCGGCCCCGGCCTCCAGGATCCTGACCTTGCGTCCGGCGGGGCGCCGTTCCACGTAGGCACGGACCACCGACGCGGCTGTTCCGTTCTGCACCCGGGCGGCCGGGTTGCCGGCGTACAGCGCCTCGGTCACGCGCCAGTCCCCGTCGGGGAGCAGCAGCTGGAGCGGACGTACCTTTCCCTCGAGCAGCGCGAGCTGGTTGCCGGCGCATTCCGTGAAGTAGTCGAGGAGTACGCGGTCGGTTCCGGTCACGGTGAACGCGGCCAGTTCGGTCCTGATCCGGGCATCCAGCTGGTCCGCGTCGACGGCGCGCTCGGCTCGGTACTCCCCGGGCTGCCCGGTGGGGCTGAGCAGTCCTTCTCCGGCGAGGACGGACATCCACTGACTGATCAGCCCGCGGTACTGCGGACGCACCCCGCTGTGGGCGATGATCTCGTCCGCGGTGGCCGTGTCGCCCCGGGCCGTGAAGACGCCGAGCCGGGCGAAGCTGAGGGCCATGACCGAGGGGGCCAGCGCCTCGAGCCGGTGCCAGAGATCGCGGAAGGTGGCGATGGCGGGGGCGAGTTCTACGGTGGCCCGCCGCAGCTCGGATGCGCCGGCTTCGAGAATCCCGGACCAGGTGGAGGCGTCGTCCGCAGCGGGTGCCGCCTCCTCCTGGCCGTCGGGCAGGAGGTAGGCGATGAGCTGCTTGCGGTCCGTCGCGGGGTTGGTGTCGACCGTGATGATCGCTTCGCCGACCCCCGGCCGGCGGCGCAGCACCGCGGCGATCTCGTCGAGTTCGATCCGGAAGCCGTTGAGCTTGACCTGGGTGTCCTTCCGGCCCAGGAACTCGATGTCGCCTCCGGGCAGGTAACGGCCGAGGTCCCCGGTCCGGTAGAGGTACTCGCCCGTGGTGGGGTGGACGATGAACCGCTCGGCTGTTCGGACCGGGTCCGCCCAGTAGCCCTTCGCGACGCCGGTGCCGCCGATGCAGATCTCTCCGGTCGCCCATACCGGGCACGGGTCCAGCTGGTGGTCGAGCACGTGGAGGGTCTGGTTCGCCAGCGGCTTGCCGTACGGGATACGGCTCCACTCCTGCGGTATTTCGCCGATGGGGTAGGTGACCGACCAGATGGACGCCTCGGTGGCGCCACCGAGGCTGATCACCTGGGCGCGCGGGTGCACCGCGCGGACCGCGTCCGGCAGGGGGACGGGGATCCAGTCGCCGCTGAGCAGGACGAGACGCAGGGTCGATTCGGCGACTTCGGCGGTGGGGGCGTCCAGCCACATGCCCATCAGCGCGGGCACGGAGTTCCAGACGGTGACGCCGTGCTCGGTGACCAGCGTGGACCAGTGGTCGGGGTCGTGGGCCCGGTCCGGTGCGGGCATGATCACGGCGGCACCGGCGGCCAGGGTGCCGAAGACGTCGTACACCGAGAGGTCGAAGCTCAGGGAGGAGAGCGCGAGCACCCGGTCGTCAGCGCCGACCCGGAAGCGTGCGTTGATGTCCTGGACGGTGTTGGCCGCGCCGCGGTGATCGATGACCACGCCCTTGGGCCGACCGGTGGATCCCGAGGTGAAGATCACGTACGCCAGGTCCTCGGGAGTGGGCCCGGTGGGCAGCGGTGCGGCGCTCGCGGCGCGCACCTCAGGGTCGTCGAGGGTGACCAGCCGGATGCCGCTCGGCCAGGTTGTCCCGTCGCGCAGCCGGGGTGTGGTCACCACCACCCGGACGCCGCCCTGTTCCAGGACCTGGGCCCGCCGCGCGGCGGGCCACTGCGGATCGACGGGCAGGTAGGCGGCCCCGGACAGGGTGACTCCGAGGACGGTGGGCACCTGGGCGCATCCCCTGTCGGCGATGACGCCGACGAGGGTGCCGGGCGCCGCGCCGAGCGTGACCAGGCGGCGCGCGAGGCGCCGGGCGTCGGCGACCACTTCGCCGTAGGTGAGCCGGCCGTCGTCGGCGATGACCGCGACGGCCTCAGGGCGCTCGGCGGCCCTGGTCTCGACGAGGCGGCAGAGGGTGGTGGCGGGCAGGTCGGCGCCGGTGTCGTTGGCGCTCCGCCGTTCCTCGGTCTGCCAGTCCGGCAGCCTGGTGAGGCGCGCCGTGGTGTCCCAGGCGCCGTCCTCGCTCGCCAGGCGGTCGAGCGTCGCGACGCAGACCGCGACCAGGTCGTCCGGCAGGCCGTCGGGGTACTGCGCCTCCCGGACCTCCCAGGTGAGGGCGAGTTCGCCCGCTTCCTCGATGATGCCGTGATGGAGACGACATCGCTCCGGCTCCGGCGCCGCGGGCTCCCGTCCGGCCTCCGACGCCCGGGTGAGCTGCTGCTGGAGTCGCTTCGCGCGGGCCGCGAAGGAGACCTCGGGGAGGGTGTCGAAGACGAGCGGAAGGGTCGCGGCCCGGCCGGGCAGCACCAGATCGAGCGTGAAGCCGGGCTGCTCGGACCACAGTCGCAGGACGTCCGCGTAAGCCGTCATCAGCACGACGGCCGGAGCGAGTCCCCTCAGCTCGGCTTCCTGGTGGATGGCCGCCCAGGTTTCCTTGCCGACCCGGCTGTGGCGGGTGGCGAAGGCGGCGTCCGGCGGCTCCTGTCCGCCGCTGGGCGCCGAGGGCAGCTCCGGGGCCGTCGGCAGGTTCGGCAATTGCAGTCCGAATCCGCTGGACGGCAGTTCTTCGAGCAGCTCAAAAATCATTTCTAAATCCCCCGTGCTGGCACTTACAGAATCACTGAGATCCAGCTCCCGGCAGCACCCGGAATACCGGGGGCTGCACTTTCGGAACCCTATGAGCAGCTCAGACCGGCGTCAAGTCATTTGGCTCGGAACGCAGCCGGACGACCACCTTCGCAGGTCACCGCATGGGTTTTACCACCTCGACCTCTTCGCCCCTTCCCGTCGTCGTGCGGGATGTTTCCGGATTGTGCTCTGTTTCGTCACTCAGGCCGAACCGGTCATGCAACCGGCGCAGCGGGGCGGGCGCCCACCAGTTCGCCCGCCCCGCAAGTCGCATGAAGGCGGGTACGAGCAGACCGCGGACCAGCGTCGCGTCGACGACGACGGCCAGGGCGAGGCCGACCCCGAGCAGCTTGAGCAGGGTGAGGCCGGAGGAGGCGAAGGTGACGAACACCGTCCCGATCAGCACCGCGCCCGCGGTCATCACCCGTCCGGTCTTTTCCAGTCCGAGCGCGACTGAGCGGGTGTTGTCGCCGCTGCGTAGATATTCCTCGCGAATCCTGGACAGCAGGAACACCTCATAGTCCATGGATAGGCCGAAAGCGATGCAGAACATCAGAACGGGCATTGTCGCATCGATCATGCCGGTGGTGTCGAATTCGCCGACCAGCCATTTCAGATGGCCGTCCTGAAAGACGTAGACCATGGCTCCGAACGTGGCCGTCAGACTCAGGAGGTTCAGCACGATCGCCTTCACCGGAATCAGCACGCTGCCGGTGAAGAGGAAGAGCAGGATGAACGTCGTCACCGCGATGATGAACAGCGCCAGCGGCAGCCGTCCGCCGGTGGCATGTGTGGTGTCGACCAATTGCGCGGCCTGCCCGCCGACCCGAACCGGAGCCGGTGTCCCGCGTTCGGCCCGGAGGGCCCCCACGAGCGCGCGGCCTTCGGGAGAGTACGGCTCGACCGGCGACACGACCGACAGCCAGCTCCCCACCCGGGCCGTGAATCGGTTCGAGGCAGAGGTGGGCGGAGCGACCGGTCGGCCGCCGGCGTAGGAACCGGTGAGGGTGTCCACCCGGCGGACGTGCGGCAGTTCGGAGAGTCCGGCTGCGTACGAGGGGAGTGTCTTCGCGGCCTCGGCACCGCTCACCCCGCGCACGAGGACCGGAATCGGGTTGCTCTCCCCCGCGTCGAAGTTCTCCCTGAGGTACCGGGCCGCCTGGTGGGCCGGTGACGAGGCGGGCAGGACCCGGTCGTCGGCCAGGCTGAACGAGGCCGACAGGAACGGGCTTCCGAGCAGCAGCAGGAGGGTGACGATCACGGTCATGACCGGGACCGGGCGCCGCATCACCCCCAGCGCCAGCCGCTGCCAGAACCCGCTCGGAGTGCGGCGCCGGAACCGTCCGAAGACGTCGAAGCCGTTCACCCGGTGCCCGAGCACCGCGAGGAAGGCCGGGAGGGCGACCACGGAGGTGAGGGCCGCCACCAGCACCACGGCGATACCGCCATAGGCGATCGAGCGGAAGAAGTACAGCGGGAAGACGAGGAGCGCGGAGAGCGAGAGTGCCACGGTGACACCCGAGAACAGCACGGTCCTGCCCGCCGTCAGGACCGTGGCCCGCACCGCCGCGCCCACGTCCGCACCGGCGGCCAGTTCGTCGCGGAACCTGCTGATGACGAACAGGCTGTAGTCGATGGCCAGGCCGAGCCCCAGTGCCGTCGTCACGTTGAGCGCGAAGACCGACACGGGGGTGAGTTCGGTGAGCACTTGCAGCACGGCGGTGGTGGAGACCACGGAGACGCCCCCGACCACCAGCGGTACGACGGCGGCGGCGAGGCTGCCGAAGATGAGCACCAGCAGCACCAGCGTGATCGGGGCGACGATCAGCTCGGCGCGCAGGAGGTCGTCGGCCGACACCTGCTCGACCTCGACATAGGCCTGCGCGATGCCGGTGAACCGCAGGTTCAGCCGGTCGTCGCCGATCTTCGGGACGATCCGCTTGGCCGTGGCCTGGTAGGTGCCCTCGTTCCCGCCGAGCCGGACCAGGATCAGGCCACTGCCTCCGTCCTTGGAGCGCAGTGACGCCGGCCGGCCCGAGGTCCAGTAGGAGTCCGCCGAGACCACACCGTCGAAGCTGCGCACGCGGGCGACCAGCCTGTTCGCGGCGTCCGTGACCCCGGGGTCGTCCAGGGCTCTGCCGCCCCGCCCGGAGACGATCACCACCAGGTTGGGCGCGCCGGTGTGGAAGTCCCGGGCCAGGGCGTCGTCCACCTGCATCGATTCCGACGACGGGCTCTGGAAGCCTCCGTTGACGAGGTGCTGTTGCACGCCGGCGCCGCAGAATGCTGCCAGAGCGGCGACGAGGACGGTCAGAGCGAGAATCAACCCTCTTCTGGCCACCGCCAGTTGGGCAATGAGATCCACGAAGCTCCTTCAGGATGACGCCTCACCGCGCTCGCGGTGAGGCACTGCTCACGCCGGGCTGGGAGCTGCCCAGGCGACGGAGAGTCCTCAGGGGCCTTGTTACGGATGATGTGTCAGGACGTCAGGTGAACGCAGTGCAACCTGACCCCCGTCAAGTCGAACACATTGTCAAACTTAACTACTATGCCACTTAGAGTCAAGGCACCTTCACCGAGTGCGCCAGACCTGCATGGGGCCCCGGCCGGACTCTCCGCGGAGGACAGTAACTCAAACATCGGTGTTCAAGTTAGGGATGGTTGCGCTACCTTAACTCGTACACCTTGTATGAATTCGGAGACCCACTCATGGCCCACGCCACCCACAGCACCGCCGAGACGCATCCCGAACCGACGGTTCACCCGCGGCGCTGGATGCTGCTCACGCTGCTCTGCCTGTCGCAGTTCATGCTGATCCTGGACGTGACGGTGATCAACGTCGCTCTTCCCAGCATCGGTGCCGATCTCCACCTCACCCGCGAGTCCCTGACCTGGGCGGTCACCGCCTACACGCTCTGCTTCGGCGGTCTGATGCTGCTGGGCGGCCGTCTGGCCGACGCCTTCGGCGCCCGTCGCCTGCTGCTGACCGGCCTGGTGCTCTTCACCGTCGCCTCACTCGCGACCGGCCTGGCGGAGAACGCCACCGTCCTCATCGGAGGACGGCTCGCGCAGGGCATCGGCGCGGCCCTGCTCTCCCCGGCGGCGCTCGCCACGATCAGCCGCACTTTCCACGGCCCCGAGCGGAACAAGGCGCTGGGCATCTGGGCCATGCTCGGCGGCATCGGTTTCGCGGTCGGCGCGATGCTCGGCGGCGTGCTCACCGCCGGCCCCGGCTGGAGCTGGGTCTTCTTCATCAACATCCCGGTCGGCCTGGGCGTCCTCCTCCTGCTCCCCCGGCTTCTGCCCGCGTCCGCACGGCACAGCAGCAGCAACAACGGCAGCCGGATCGACCTGCCGGGCGCCGTCCTGGTCACCACGGCGACCGGATCCCTGATCTACGGCCTGATCAAGGCGGGCGACGCGGGCTGGGATTCGGCCGACACACTGGTGCCCCTGTTCGGCTCCGCCGTCCTCTACGCCCTCTTCGCCGTCGTCGAGCGGAAGATCTCCGCCCCGCTGATGGACCTGCGCATCCTCGCCAAGCGCCCGGTCGCCGCCGGCTCGTTCCTGATGCTGGTCGCCACCGGTCTGCTGCTCGGCTTCATCTTCCTCGGATCCCTCTACCTCCAGCAGGTGCGCGGCCTCTCCGCCCTGTCCACCGGAGCCCTGCTGCTGCCCGTCGCCGTCGCCACGGCGGTCGGCGCCCACCTCGCGGCGCACCTCATCGCCCACGCGGGCGCGCGCCCGGTCGCCGCCGGCGGGCTGCTCGTGTCGGGCGGTGGGGGCCTGGTGCTCGCCCTGGTCGACGGCACCCCCGGTACGGTCGCCGGCCTGGCCGTCGGCGCGATCGGGATCATCCCCGTCTTCGTCGCCGCGACCACCACCGCGCTCGGATTCATCTCCCACGAAGAGGCCGGCATCGCCTCCGGAGTGGTCAACACATTCCACGAGGTCGGCGGAGCCGTGGGCGCGGCCACCGTCTCGACCGTCGCCGCCACCGGAATCGCCGCGCATTCCGCCACCGGCTTCCACGCCGCCTACGCCACCCTGGCCGTCGTGGCAGCGGTGGCGGCCCTCATCGCACTGGCCGTGATCCCCCGAGGCAAGGCCGAACTCCCCGAGGGCGTCCACGTCCACTGAGAGGAACCGCTCACGGTCCTTAGACTCCGTCCCATGGACTCCGGACACCACCACGGCACCGCGTCAGCCCGACGGGGCGGCTCCGGCCACCCCCGTCGGGCAGACGCCGAGCGCAACATCGCCGCGATCCTCGCCGCCGCCACCACGTGCTTCGGCAAGAATCCCAACGCGAGCATGACCGAGATCGCCGCGGCGGCCGGAGTCGGCCGGGTCACTCTGTACGGCCACTTCGCCTCGCGCGAGGCACTCCTCAGTGAACTGATGGAGCGCGCCCTGGCCGAGGTCGCCGCGGTCCTCGACGCCACCGACCTCGACCAGGGCCCGGCCGACGAGACACTCCGGGCGCTCATCCGATCCTCCTGGCAACTGCTCGACCGCAATCTGCGCATGCTGCACGCCGCCCGGCGTGCGCTGCCCGCGGAAGCGGTCCACGATCACCACGTCGGCATCCTGTCGGCGATGGAACGGTTCATCGCCCGTGGGCGGCAGGAGGGAGCATTCCGGGACGACCTGCCCTCCCACTGGCTGGTCGGCACCATCTACGCCCTGGTGCAGGCCGCCGGGGACCAGGTCGAAGCGGGCCGGTTCACCTCCGAGGAGGCCCTCGGCGCCCTCGAGGCGACCCTCGCCTCAGCCCTGCGCCGCCCGCCTGCCTGAGAGCACGCCGGACCCGCGCGGCACGGCAGGCAGCGGGGACGGCGCACCTCGCCGCATCCGCTGAGCCGGGCGGTCTGTCGTGCATGCGGTCCCCGGCCTCGACGGCGAGGCCGGGGACCGCGTCCACGTCCGTGACCGGCCAACCCCTTACCCCGTTGGGGTATGTGGGCACTTGGCAGCTCGACCGCTTCGCGGCACGCGTGGAATCCCACCAGGAGGACCAGCAGCACCACGGCGTGTCCCCCGCCGACCGGACCGCCGCACCGCTGGACGATCTGCTGCCGGTCACCGAGCTGACCTCGGGCCGGCTCGCCACCGCCACCGGTCACTACGACGCCTCCTTCCTCGTTCCCGGCCGCGAACTGGACGGAAGGGCCGGCTCCTACGTCCTGACACTGCTGCGCACCGAACACGGTGACGCGCTGCCCGTCGTCCGAGGCTGGCTCCCCGGCCGCGCCGGGGCCGCGGAGATCCCCGCCCCGCCCGCCGGCAAGGTCACCGTGACGGGAGCCCTCCAGCCCCGGAGAACCGAGGCACGCAGGGAGCCCACGAGGACGGCGGGCTGCCCGGCGGTCAGATCGGCATCATCAACGGCGCACCGCTGGTGAACCTCGTGCCGTACCGGGTCCGCGACGCCTGGATCACCCTTCCCGACCCCTCCGGCGCGCTGCGGCCCGTCCCACCGACCGCCCCACCGGGCACCGGCCCGGACCTCAAGGTCACTATCAGCACAAACTCTCATCGCACCCGTGCCCTCCTGAGCTACAGAGAGCCCTGGGCTTGCCAGCAGGTGCCGCCAGGAGACAGGGTCCCTTCCCCATCGGCGTGGTGATTCCACTCATCACGCCGATGGGGAAGGGGTCCGATTGTTTTCCGAGGAAGCCAGGAGAGCGGTGCTCAAGGACCGCTACCGCAGCGGCTTCTCCGGCACGGCTCCGTCGTCGAGCGGTCCGGTGGCAGCTCGTGCCCGATCAGGCACTATTCGCCCTCTCGTGACCTGACGCGCCGTCCGGATGCCGTGCCGGACGGCGCGTGACCGTCTCCCTGTCCCAGCGGCAGAGCGACTACACGTCCGAGAGATCCACGATGACGAGGGACGGCAGCCTCTGCGGATCATCCGCGGGGTGGGGCCGGGTCGGTGGCGACCTGGCGCCGGGCCCAAAGAGTCCTGCTCTCCGCGCAGGGTGTGCCGGTAGCGAAGAACGCCGGGGTGTCGTTAACCAGCGACGACCGATGAGCCGATCGGCCCCAAGATGTCCGAGTTCAACGGAGCGTAGTCAGCACCAAGTCAGCACGGGAGGGGTGAGCACGGGTGATGACGTGGGCTTTTAGTCAGCACCAAACCAGCACGGGCGTCAGCACCGCACCGTCAAATCATCCCGAACTGCGCGTCCCCGACAGCACTCGTTTCGACCACCTTAGAGCCCTTGAACCGCCCTTGTGTAAGCCGGCATGGTGGCCGGACGCATAGCAGCGCCCCGAACTATGGTGCCCCACCACATGTGCCCCTGACCTGCATCTTCCTACCGTGTGCCGACACCCACCCGTCCCCACCGCACACGAGGAAGTGGCGCACATGGCCTCCGGAACCACCGCTCCCCCACCCCCCGCCAGCCTCCCCCGCATCGTCGCCGCCAGCCTCATCGGGACCACCATCGAGTGGTACGACTTCTTCCTCTACGGGTCCGCCGCCGCGCTGGTGTTCAACAAGGTGTTCTTCCCGGACTCCGATCCACTGGTGGGGACGCTGCTGTCGTTCCTGACGTACGCCGTGGGGTTCGCGGCGCGTCCGCTGGGGGCGCTCGTGTTCGGGCACTACGGGGACCGGCTGGGGCGGAAGAAACTGCTGGTGCTCAGTCTGGTGCTGATGGGCGGGGCGACGTTCGCCATCGGGCTGCTGCCGACCCACGCGACCGTCGGCAGCGCCGCACCGGTGCTGCTCACCGTACTGCGGCTGGTGCAGGGGTTCGCGCTCGGTGGTGAGTGGGGCGGCGCCGTGCTGCTGGTGTCGGAGCACGGGGACGCGCGGCGGCGCGGTTTCTGGGCGTCCTGGCCGCAGACCGGTGCGCCGGCGGGGCAGCTGCTGGCCACCGGTGTGCTGTCCCTGCTGACCGCCGTGCTGTCCGACGACGCCTTCGGCGCCTGGGGCTGGCGCATCCCGTTCCTGCTCTCCGGCGTGCTCGTCGGCGTCGGTCTGTGGATTCGGCTGTCTGTCGACGAGTCCCCCGTGTTCAAGCAGGCGTTGGAGCGGGCGGAGGCCCGGAAGGACGGTGAGGCGGAGCAGCTGCCGCTCGTCTCCGTGCTGCGGCACCACTGGCGGGACGTGCTCGTGGCGATGGGCGCGCGGATGGCGGAGAACATCAGCTACTACGTCATCACCGCGTTCATCCTCGTGTACGCCACCATCTCGGCCGGCGTGTCGAAGCAGACCGCGCTCAACGCCGTACTCGTGGGCTCGGTCGTGCACTTCGCCGTCATCCCGGCCTGGGGCGCGCTGTCGGACCGGGTCGGACGGCGGCCCGTCTACCTGTTCGGCGCGGCCGGTGTCGGCCTGTGGGCGTTCCCGTTCTTCGCGCTCGTGGACACCGGCTCGTTCGGGTACCTGGTGCTGGCCGTGACCGTCGGACTGGTGCTGCACGGCGCCATGTACGCACCCCAGGCCGCGTTCTTCGCCGAGATGTTCTCCACCCGGATGCGCTACTCGGGCGCGTCCATCGGCGCCCAGTTCGCCTCGGTCGCCGCCGGTGCGCCGGCCCCCCTCATCGCGACCGCGCTGCTCTCCGACTACGACAGCTCCACTCCCATCGCCCTGTACGTGATCGCCGCCGCCGTGCTGACCCTGGTCGCGGTGGCCCTCTCCCGGGAGACGCGGCACCGGGACCTCACCGAGGCCGAGGGGGAGGGCAAGGGTGAGGGCGGGGAGCCCTCCAGGGCCGCTTCGACCGCGCAGGCACCTACCGTCTGACGGGCACGGGCGTTCCGGGACGGCTCCGGCCGGCTTCCGCGAGGAGGCCGGTCATGGCCGTCCCGGTGCGGCCAGCCGATGCAGTCTCAGGGCCAGTTGGATCTCCAGGGCGCGGGCGGGGGTCTGCCAGTCCGCGCCGAGCAGGCGGCCCACGCGCTCCAGCCGCTGCGCCACCGTGTTCACGTGGACGTGCAGCGCGTCCTTGGTGCGGGCCGGACTCATCCCGCCGGCGAAGTACGCCTCCAGGGTCCGCAGCAGTTCCGTGCCGCGCCGTCTGTCGTACGAGACCACCGGGCCGATCGTGCGGTCGACGAACCCGGCGATGTCCCGCTCCCCCGCGAGCAGCAGGCCGAGGAAGCCGAAGTCCTCGGCCGCCGCGCCGTCCCCGGCCCGGCCCAGCAGGCGCAGCGCGTCCAGGCAGCGGCGGCCCTCGGCGTAGGCGGCGGCCACGGTCTCGGGGTGCGCGGTGAGGGCGGTGACGGGTGCGGAGGCGCCGACGGTGACGGGCTGGTGGACGGCCGTGCCCAGCTGGCGGGCGGCACGGCCGGCCACCTCGGTGGCGGTGTCGCCGGTGCCGAGCGGCAGCAGCAGGACGGTGCCGCCGTCGCGGGCTGCCGCAAGTCCGTGCCGGGTGGCGGCGAGGTGGGACGCGGCGGACCACAGCCGGCGGCGGGCCGCGGCCTCCTCGTCGGCGTCGGCCGCCGGGCCGTCGAGGCGGGCGGCGAGGACGACGTGGGTGGCGTCGAGGTCGGCGTGGAGGCGGCCGGCGCGTTCACGCAGCAGGCGGGGGTCCCGGTCACGGGCGTCCAGCAGATCGTCGAGCAGCTCGCCGCGCACCCGCTGTTCGGCCTCGGCGGCGGAGCGGCGGGCGAGCAGGAGCAGCGAGGTGACCATCGCCGCCCGTTCCAGGGTGCGTTGGTCGACCGGGTCCAGTCCGGGGTGGCCGCGCAGGACCAGCGCGCCGAGGAGTTCGCCGCCGGCGGCCACCGCGGCGATCCAGTCGCTGCCGTGCCGTACGGCGTGGCCCTCGGCACGGGATGCCTCCAGGGCCGCGGCCGGTGCCGTCTGTGCCTCGGTGAACTCCACGGTGCCGTCGAGGACCTGGGAGACGGCCGCGGCCACGTCGTGGACCCCTCCGCCGCGCAGGACGAGTTCGGCGAGCCGGTCGTGCACGTCGGAGGCGCGTTCGATGACGGCGCTGCGGTCCCGGATGATCTCGTTGGCGCGCTCCAGCCCGGCCAGGGCCGAGCGGGTCTCGGTCAGCAGGTGGGTGGTGTCGATGGCCGCTGCCGCGAGCGCGGCGAAGGAGCCGAGCAGGGCGATCTGCTCGCGTTCGAAGACGCGGGCCCGCCGGTCCGCCGCGAACAGGACGCCGATCACGTGCGGGCCGAGCATCAGGGGTACGCCGAGGATGGCGACCAGACCCTCGTCGCGCACGCCGCCGTCGATGGCGAGGGTGTGCTGGAAGCGGCCGTCGTGGAAGTAGTCGTCGGTGACGTACGGCCTCGCGGTCTGGGCGACGAGTCCGCCGAGCCCTTCCCCCATGCCGAGGCGCAGTTGCTGGAAACGGGCGGAGACGGAACCCTCCGTGACCCGCATGTAGGTGTCGCCGCGTGCCGGGTCGTTGAGGCTGAGGTAGGCGACATCCGTGCCGAGCAGGGAGCGGGCGCGCTGCACGATCGCCTGGAGGACGGCGTCCAGGTCGCGGAGGCCGGCGAGGTCGTGAGCGGTCTCGAACAGCGCGGACAGTTCGGCCTCGCGGCGCCGGCGCCCCTCCAGTTCCGCGCGCACGCGCAGGGCGAGCAGTCTGGCCTCTTCGAGCGCGGCGATCCGGCAGGCCGGCTCGCCCTCGGCTCGGGCGAGCAGCACCGGCTGCTCGTAGGCCTCCGCGGAGGCGTCGCGGGCCAGCAGGTCGAGGTACGGGGCCTCGGCGCTGCCGCTGGGTGCCGACTGGAGGTGATCGCGGGACATGGTCACAGGATTCCGTATCGGCCGCCCGGCGCGGCAGCCCTGTGGACAACTGCCGGAGCCGGTGCCGCCGGGCCGGTCAGTGGGCGGTCCACCCGCCGTCCAGGACGAGGGAGGTGCCGGTGACGAAGGACGCCTGGGGGCTGCACAGGTAGGCCACCGCCTCGGCGACCTCCTCGGGTTCGATGAGCCGCTGTACCGCGCTGTCCTTCAGCAGGACCTCGGACAGGACACGCTCCTCGGGGATGCCGTGCGCCTGGGCCTGGTCAGCGATCTGCTTCTCGACCAGCGGGGTACGCACATAGGCCGGGTTCACACAGTTGGAGGTCACTCCATGGGCGGCGCCTTCCAGCGCGGCCGTCTTGGACAGGCCTTCGAGACCATGTTTGGCGGCCACATAGGCGGACTTGAAGGCCGAGGCACGCAGGCCGTGGACGGAGGACACATTGACGATCCGGCCCCAGCCCTGCGCGTACATGTGCGGGAGGGCGCCGCGGATCAGACGGAACGGTGCCTCCAGCATCACGGTCAGCACCGTGTGGAACACCTCGGGCGGGAAATCCTCGATAGGGCGCACGAGTTGCAGACCGGCGTTGTTGACCAGGACGTCGGTTCCGGCAGCGGCGCGTTCGGCGGCGTCCAGGTCGGTGAGGTCCACGACCCGCGGTACGACGGTCCCCGTGAGGCCGCCGGCCCGCTGCCCGCCGGTCCGCTGCCCGGCGGCCCGTTCCGCCTGCGCGGCCAGCTCGGCAAGGCCGGCGGCGTCCCGGTCCACGGCGCGTACCTCGGCCCCGGCGGCGGCGAGCCGCAGCGCGCAGGCGCGGCCGATGCCACTGGCGGCACCGGTGACCAGGGCGGTTCGGCCGCGGAGGTCGAGGGCGAGGGGCTGCGGGCTGGGTCCGGGGCCGGGCAGGGGGGTGGGCGAGGTCATGTGACGACCCTAAGCGGAACCCGACGGTCACCACATGTGGCGACGCCCCATACTTCAATCGACAGTCGTAGCGTCGAACCATGTGGGTGCGTCGGACATGGCCTGCTTGATCCGGAAGAGCCCGAACTCGTGGAGCGGGGGCAGCGCGTCCACGGCGAACCAGCCGACGTCCAGCGACTCGTCGTCGTTGACGCGGGCCTCCCCGCCCACCGCCCGGCAGCGGATGGTGATGTCCATGTACTGGCAGATGTCGCCGTTGGGGTAGGTGACCGGGTCCAGGGCCTGTACCAGCACGACCCGTTCGGCGACGCAGTGCACCGCCGTCTCCTCGAAGACCTCGCGCACGGCACAGACGGCGGGCTGCTCGCCCGGCTCCGGGATGCCGCCGATCACCGACCACTTGCGCGTGTCGGTGCGCCGGCCGAGCAGTACGCGGTCCTCGTCGTCGAAGACGATCGCGCTGACCCCGGGCAGCCAGAGCAGCTGCCGGCCGGCAGAGGCCCGGAGCGTGCGGATGAAATCAGGAGTTGCCATGATCCGACCCTAGCGGGACGGATCATGGCGGGCCGGTCCGCTGTCCTGTCCGGTGGCCGCTCGGCGAGTGCCCCGCGGCCGTACGCCGATCGGTACGGTTACGCGGCGCCGGCGCGCCGGGCGCGCAGACCGGACCCGACCGCCCAGCCGATCCCGCCCGCCGCGACCAGTACCAGCGCCATCTCCGGGAGGATGCCCAGCTTCGTCGCGGGGGTCGTCGAAGTGCGCAGCGGTACCTTCTGGACGAGGTAGGCGGGCACGAACATGCCGGTCCTCTGGGTGATCCGTCCGTCCGGCATGATGATCGCGCTCACCCCGCTGGTCACCGGCACCGTCACCGTGCGGCTGTGCTCGACGGCACGGATCCGGGACATGGCGAGTTGCTGGTAGGTCATCTCGCTGCGGTCGAAGGTGGCGTTGTTGCTCGGCACGGAGATCATCTGCGCGCCGTGCGTCACCGTGTCCCGTACGGCCCAGTCGAAGGCGGCCTCGTAGCAGGTGGCCAGGCCGACCTTGACGCCGTCGAAGTCGAACACGCCCGGCTTGCGGCCCGGGCTGATGTCCTGGCGGACCATGCTGGTCCAGTTCGGGTTGATCGCGCCGATGAGGGAGCGCAGCGGAAGGTACTCGCCGAAGGGCTGGATCTGCCGCTTGTCGTAGGTGTGCGTGGGGCCCTTGACCGGGTCCCACAGGATCTGCTCGTTGAGCAGCTTGCCGTCCCGCTCCACCACGCCGCCCACGGAGATGGGCACCCCGATGTCCTTGGCCGCCTGCTCGATGACGAGGGCGGCGTCGGGATACTCGAAGGGGTCGATGTCGGAGGAGTTCTCCGGCCACAGGACGAAGTCGGGCTTGGCGGCCCGGCCGGCCCTGACGTCGGCGGCGAGCTTGTGCGTCTCTCGCGCGTGGTAGTCGAGCACGGCCCGCCGCTGGGCGTTGAACTCCAGCCCGGAGCGCGGCACGTTGCCCTGGATGACCGCCACGGTGGCCGTGCCGTTCTCCGCGCCGTCGCTCACCAGCGCGCGAGCGGCGACAGCGCCGGCCACCGGTACGGCGACGCTCAGCAGCGCGGCGGTCGCGGCGGCGCGCCGCAGGACCCGCGTCCGGCGCTGCTCGGCGATCAGCCGCCCCGCCTCGTACAGGCCGAATCCGCACAGCACGACCCCGAAGCCGAGCACCGGACTGCCGCCCACCGCGGCGAGCGGCAGGAAGACGCCGTCCGCCTGACCGAACGCGATCTTGCCCCAGGGGAAACCGCGGAAGGGTACGCGCGCGCGTACCGCTTCGCCGGCGATCCACATGGCGGCGGCCCACACCGGCCAGACCGGCAGCCTGGAGACGGCGGCCACTCCCACGGCGACCAGCGCGACGAAGACCGCCTCCACGGCGGCCAGAGCCAGCCAGGGCACCGGGCCGACCTCCACACCGGTCCACACGAGCAGCGGCAGCAGGAAGCCCAGCCCGAAGAGGTAGCCGAGCCCGAGGGCGGCCTTCCAGCTCCGGCCGCGCAGCACCCAGCCGAGGCCGGCGAAGGCGGGGAGGGCCAGCCACCACAGGGTGCGCGGCGGGAAGCTGACGTAGAGCAGCACCCCGCAGAGCGCGGAGGCGGCGGCCGGGACCAGGCGCAGCAGCCGACTGCCGCGCGCGCCGGGGGCGGGCTGCGGCTGGAGCTGGTCCGGCTGGTCCACGGAAGTTGCGGTGACGGTCACCCGGGTGAGTGTACGGCGGTGGACGTCACGGCCGACAGCACGGTTCGGCGCCGGCGCACCGGCGGTTGTCGCTGGTGGGCGCGGTTCCCGCGCACCGGCGGGTCGCTGGGCGGCGCCCTTCCCCCGTGCACCGATGATCCGGGCCGGCCGTCCCTGCGACGGTGCCACCGGCCGGGGGCCGGTGGCCCCCACCCGGGGGGTGGGAAGGGCGCCGGGGTCGTCCGCGAATCGCCTTCAGTCGCCTGCGGTGGTGGCGTCCCTGGTGCCGGGCACAGTGTGGGCGGTCGCCGCGGATGCGTGCCCGACGACCTCGTCCGGGCGCTGGAGGTCCGGTTGACGCCGTACCGGGTACGGCTGTGGTGGGACGGGCTGCGTCCGGCGGGCCGGTACGGCGTCCTGGGCGCCGGTCCGGGCCGGCTCGACGCGTCGGCCCCGGCGACGCCGCCGCTGCCGACGCCGTTCTGAACGGCCCGCGAGCGAACCGCCCGGGCCGCCCCGCCCACCGCCGCTTCCTCCGCGTGCCGACCGTGCGCCCCTGTGAGTCCGGTCGCCGACCGTTCGCCCGTGCGAGTCCGGATGCCGACCGTTCCCCCGTGCGAGTCCGGGTGGCGACCGTTTCGCCCATGGGCCGGCCCGGTGGACCCGCCAGGGACGGGTCAGCGAGCCGGTCCCGGTGTGATCGTCCGCAGCCGGTCCCTGATGACCCGTACCGCCGATTCCGCGTTGTCCACGGTGATCGTGAACGTGTGGCCGTCCCACAGGCGCAGCACGATGCCCTCGCCGCGGCGCACGACCACCGCGGTGCCCATCTCGGGGCGCCAGCGGTAGCCCCAGCCGCCCCACTGGCGGGGGGTGACGAGGGCGGCGAAGTCGGCGCCGGCCACGGCGGAGAGCGGGATACGGCGGCGAGGCAGCCCCATGTGGCCGCAGCGCACTTCCAGACACTCCCTGTCGAGCCTGAGGTCGACGTGCACGAAGGCGAGCGTGCCGAAGATGACCAGCAGGCCGGCGGCGATGCAGCCCACGACGGACATCGCGAGCGCCGCGACGCCGGAGTTCCAGGCCGAGTCGACGGCCAGCTCGATGCCGAGCGCCAGGCAGGCGGCGCCGGCCAGCGCCAGCACCCACTGGACCCGGTTGGTGGCGCGCCCGGTCCAGACGTCGGGCTGGGGGCCCTCGTCGGCGTGGGGGTGGTCCCTCATGTTCACGAGGTTACTCAGGTTTCGCTGCGGTGGTACCCGCTCGCGGAGGGTGACCGCTCGGCGCGTCCCGCACCGGGCTCGGTGTGATGCGCACCGGCCCCGGCACGACCGCACAGGCCCCGGCACGTGCCGAAGACTGCTGCACGCGGCCCGAAGACTGCTGCACGCGGCCCGAAGGCTGCTTCACGCGCCACGCACCGCGCACCGCTCTCCGGCACCACACCCGCACCCCGCTGTCGCCGCGGGGCCTGTCACCTGTGGTCGGCGACCGAACCGACGGGCGGCAGCAGCTGCCCCTCGGCGTAGTGCAGCGCGGCCGCGGGCAGCCGGCCGCTGTCCCGGCCGCTCAGCAGGACGGTGAGGGTGCCGTCGGCGGGCGCCTCGGGCGCGGGCTGCTCGCCGAGTCGGCGCAGGGCCTGGGCGGCCACGGCGCCGGCGGAGCCGTGCAGGACGAGCGGGGCGGCGGCGGGCTGCTGGACGGAGGCGCGGATACGTTCCCCCACCAGTTCGTAATGGGTGCAGCCCAGGACGACGGTCGTTACATCGTCGGGTGTCAGCCGGGCCGCCGCGGCGACGGCTGCGTCGATGGCCGTCTCGTCCGCGTGTTCGACGGCCTCGGCGAGACCCCAGCAGGGCACCTCGGTCACCCGGACGCCGCCGGCGAACGCCTCGATGAGTCCGCGCTGGTAGGCGCTGCCCGTGGTGGCGGGGGTCGCCCAGATCGCGACGGGGCCGCCGCCGGCCGCGGCCGGCTTGATGGCCGGGACCGTGCCGATGACCGGTATGCCCGGCTCCAGACGGGCGCGCAGCGTGGGCAGGGCGTGCACGGTGGCGGTGTTGCAGCCGATGATGAGCGCGTCGGGCCGGTGGGCCGCGGCGGCCTCGGCGACGGCCAGTGCACGCCGGGTGAGGTCCTCGGGGGTGCGCGGTCCCCACGGCATGCCGTCGGGGTCCAGGGAGAGCACGAGATCCGCGTCGGGCCGCAGGCGCCGTACCGCGGCGGTGGCCGCCAGCAGGCCGATTCCGGAGTCCATGAGCGCGATCTTCACCCGGCCACGATAGACGATGCGCCCTTGTGGGCCTCTCCGGTGGGGCAGACTGCGGCCGTGAGCGCCTTTCTGTGGATCACCGTCGGGTCGTTGGCCGCCTGGTGCTGGCTGCTGCTGGGCCAGGGCTTCTTCTGGCGTACGGACGTCCGGCTGCCGCGGCGCCGGGAACCGGACGCGTGGCCGCCGGTCTGTGTGGTCGTACCGGCCCGCGACGAGGCCGAGGTGCTGCCCGCCGCCCTGCCGTCGCTGCTGGCGCAGGACTATCCGGGGCGGGCCGAGGTCTTCCTGGTGGACGACGGGAGCACGGACGGCACCGGGGACCTGGCCCGGGAGCTGTCCCGGCGGCACGGCGGGCTGCCGCTGACCGTCGGGTCGCCCGGTGAGCCGCCGGCGGGCTGGACGGGCAAGCTGTGGGCGGTGCGGTACGGCATCGGGCTGGCACGCGCGCGTGAGCCCGCGTATCTGCTGCTGACGGACGCGGACATCGCGCACGCCCCCGACAGCCTGCGTGAGCTGGTCGCGGCGGCCCGGACCGGCGGCTTCGACGTGGTGTCGCAGATGGCGCGGCTGCGGGTGGAGAGTACGTGGGAGCGGCTCGTGGTGCCGGCTTTCGTGTACTTCTTCGCCCAGCTGTACCCCTTCCGGTGGATCGGCCGGGAGGGGTCGCGTACGGCCGCGGCGGCGGGCGGCTGTGTCCTGCTGCGGGCGGGCATGGCGGAGGAGGCGCGTGTCCCGGACGCGATCCGGCAGGCCGTCATCGACGACGTCGCGCTCGCGCGCGCGGTGAAGCGCGCCGGGGGCCGTGTGTGGCTGGGGCTGGCCGACCGGGTGGACAGCGTGCGCCCGTATCCGCGGCTGCGCGACCTGTGGCGGATGGTCGCGCGCAGTGCCTACGCCCAGCTGCGGCACCATCCGCTGCTGCTTCTCGGTACGGTCGCCGGGCTGGCGCTTGTCTACCTGGTGCCGCCCACCGCGGTCGTCGCCGGCGTGGCGGGCGGCAGTACGGCGACGGCGGCCACGGGCGGGCTGGCGTGGGCGGTGATGGCGGGCACGTACGTGCCGATGCTGCGCTACTACCGGCAGCCGCTGTGGCTCGCTCCGCTGCTGCCGTTCACCGCGTTGCTGTACCTGCTGATGACGGTCGACTCCGCGGTGCGGCACTACCGCGGGCGCGGAGCCGCCTGGAAGGGCCGCACCTACGCCCGCCCGGACGCCGTGCCCGACGAGGGCTGAGCCGCCTCACTTGCGGCCCGGCGTCCAGTTCATGCCCCATCCGTAGGCCTGGTCCATGGTCCGCTGCGGGCTCACACCGCGCTCCGGCACGAGGTACCGCGCCTCGCGCTGGACGACGAGGTCACCACCGGTGTTGGTGATGAGGGCGAGCGCGCACACCGGGGACGGGACGGTGCACTCGTCCAGCGAGAAGTCGATGGGGGCGCCGTACTGCGGCTGGAGGGTGACGGTGGCGTGCAGGTCGGCGAAGGACCTGGCGCCTTCGTAGATGGTGACGAAGACGAGGACGCGCCGGAAGTCCCGCGTGTGGTCGAGGTTGATGGAGAGGTTCTCGCCGCTCGCCATGGCTCCGGTGCGGTCGTCGCCGTCCAGGTGGATGTACGGCGGCCGGTGGAGCGAGCCGAAGGCGTTGCCGAGGGCCTGGACGACTCCCTTGCGGCCGTCGGCGAGTTCGTACAGGGCACCCAGGTCGAGGTCGACGTTCGGACCGCCGCCCCATCGGCCGATACGGCCCGGGAACTGCTTGCGCACCTGCCAGTTGAGGTTCACGCGCATGGTTCCGGTGCTGCCGCCCTGCTTGGCGAGCGAGACGGAGGGAGCCGCCTTGGTGAGGGTGACCTTGGACAGGCGGACCGGCTGGGCGGCGGGCCCGGGGGGAACGGCGGGCGCGGGCGGCGGCGGCACGGCCGCAGGTGCCGGGGCCGGTGCCGGTGCCGGGGCGGGCGGCGGGGACGCGGGGGCCGGCTTCGGAGCCGGGGCCGTCGTCGGCGCCGCCTGCTGCGGCTCGTCCACGGTGATGCCGAAGTCCGTTGCCAGGCCCCCGAGTCCGCTGCTGTACCCCTGGCCCACGGCGCGGAACTTCCAGCCATCCTGGCGGCGGTAGAACTCGCCGAGCACGAAGGCCGTCTCCACGGTCGCGCCGGGGCTGTCGAAGCGGGCGACGACCTGGCCGGAGGCCGCGTCGGTGACCTCGATGTAGAGGCCGGGGACCTGCCCGAACGTCCCGCCGTCCGCGGAGGCGGCGAGGACGACGCGCTCGACGGCGGCCTCCACGCGCGCGAGGTCGGCGACAAGAGCGTCGGTGACGCGTCCGCCGGCCGTCCGCTTGCCCTCGTGGCGGACCGCCCCGGAGGGGTGCGCGGGCTGGTTGTAGAAGACGAAGTCCTCGTCGGAGCGGACCTTCCCGGCGGTGAGCAGCAGCGCCGAGGCATCCGCGTCCGGTGTCCCTGGCTCGGTGCGCCAGCCCAGTTCGACGCGCAGGGCCGCGGTCGGCACAGCTACGTTGGCGCCTTTCGGCATTGACATGTCCGCCCCCATAGGGTCTTCGCTCATGGTTTTCGCCCCGGCGGTCCGGGTCGTCCCTACCCGCACAACTTATTCCCGCGTACGGCGAACGCCCACGAACGGCACAGGAAGATCGCCGGTCAACCGCCGGTAACCCGGCAAGAACGCGGCCTTTACACGATCCAAACGTGGATCGGTGTCCCTTTTTGCCGAGTTCGCTCGGATTGGGGGTCCCACGCCGCTGCCGACACGGAAAACAACCCTCTTATCGGTCTCCCCAACCAGCACATCGTGGGCTTAACTTATGTGCCATGACCTCCCCCCGCTCCACTTATGGCGGCGGCTACTACTCCGCCTCCTTCCCGGACACCCCGATCTACGACTCGCTCGTGGCCGAGCGGGGCACCCCTCAGATCGCCCCGATCCGGGTCCCCGCCGCCTACGACACGGGCAACAGCCTGCCCGCCCTGCCGTCGGCGCTGCCCGCCCTCCCGGCGGCCCCGTCCCCGCAGTTCCCCTCCTACGGC
Source organism: Streptomyces sp. NPDC006309 (assembly GCF_040613095.1). Classification (NCBI taxonomy): domain Bacteria; kingdom Bacillati; phylum Actinomycetota; class Actinomycetes; order Kitasatosporales; family Streptomycetaceae; genus Streptomyces; species Streptomyces sp. NPDC006309. Next base: position 96,778 of record NZ_JBEXRO010000019.1, read on the forward strand.
TACCCGCAGACACAGCAGCCCGCACCGGTCCAGTACGCGCCCACGGCGTACATCCCGCAGCAGGCGAGCGCCCCGCGCGGCTATCCCGGCCCGCAGGCTCCGCAGCAGCAGCAGCGGCCGATGGCGGCGGGCAACGGCTACGAGGCCATGCGTCCGGCCGCGCCGCGCCCCGCACCGGCTCCCTACCAGGACCCGTACAACAACCAGCAGCAACAGCAGCAGTATCGCGGTTACTGACCGGCGCGCCCGGCTGTCGGTGTCGTTTGGCACGATGACGGCATGGGAAACGTCGAAGTGCAGTCGCTCCACATCCATCCGGTCAAGGCGTTCCGGGCGCTGGCGCCCGGGGAGGCCGTCGTGGAGCCGTGGGGTCTGGCCGGGGACCGGCGCTGGTCACTGATCGACGACGGGGGAAAGGTCGTCACGCAGCGCGAGCATCCGCGCCTCGCGCTGGCCGCCGCCGAGCCTCTGGCCGGCGGCGGCGTCCGTCTGTCCGCGCCCGGCCGGGAACCGCTGACGGTCGAGGTGCCGGACCCGGCCGTGACCGTGCCGGTGAACGTCTTCGGCACGAAGGTCGAGGTCGTCCCGGCCGCCGCCGACGCGCACGCCTGGTGCAGCGCCTATCTCCAGGCCGACGTCCGCCTGGTCCACCTGGACGATCCGGCCACCCGCCGCCCGATCGTCCCCGCGTACGCACTGCCCGGCGAGATGGTGAACCTCGCCGACGGCTTCCCCCTGCTGGTCACCACGACGGCCTCGCTGGACGCCCTGAACTCGCTCATAGCGCAGGGCGGACACGCCGACGAGGGGCCGCTGCCCATGACCCGCTTCCGGCCCAACATCGTCGTCACCGGCACCGAGGCCTGGGCCGAGGACGACTGGACGCGCGTCTCGATCGGTGAGGTCGGCTTCCGCGTCCCGAAGGCCTGCGCGCGCTGTGTGGTGACGACCAACGACCAGGACTCCGCCGTCCGCGGCCGGGAGCCGCTGCACACCCTGGCCCGGCACCGCAGGATCGGCGGGCAGCTGCTGTTCGGGGTGCACCTCGTGCCCCTCTCGCCCGGCACGATCAGGATCGGCGACCCGGTGCGCGTGCTGTCGTAGCCCGCGGGCCACCGCCACGCGGACGTCACCGGCAAACGGGCGGCCGCGGTCCGGAGGCCGGGAACCCGGGGCCGGTCGCCGGTCGTTGAGGGGGCGTGAGAAATCCTTGAGAGGCCGCGGACGTGAGGTACGGCGGCGGACGTGAGGCGGCGCGCTCCCGGCCGGGAGCGCGGGTGGGCGCGGGAACCGGGGTCATGACGGACCGGAAGGGGGTGGGCCATGCGGGCACTGAGCGGACTGTGGCGCTGGCGGCGCAATCCGCTGCGCCGGGCGACGGATATGGCCGAGGCGTGGGTGGCCCTCGTGGCACTGCTGCTGATCGCCGTGGCCGCCCCCCTGACCGGCTGTCTGGTCGGCGCCGCCGCCCAGGACTCGCTCCAGCGGTCCGTACGGCAGCAGCAGCACGGCCGTCACCTCGTCACCGCCACGGTGGTACGGGACCTGGGCGGGGCCCCGCCGGAGGCCGACCCCGACACCACCACCGGGCGCGACGTCCACAGCCGCGTCCTGGCGTACTGGCGCGCGCCGGACGGCAGCAGGCGGCGGGGCCAGGTCCTGGTGGACCTCGAGTCACCCGGCCGCGGGGACCGCTTCAGGATCTGGTCCGACCCGCACGGCCGAATAACGACCCGCCCGCTGGACCGCGCCACGGCGACGGCACACGCCGCGCTCGCCGGGTTCGGCGCGGCCCTGGTGACCGCGGCCCTCGTCGAGACCGGCCGGCGCCTGACCGTCTGGCGCATGATCCGCCGGCGGTACGCCCGCTGGGACCGGGCCTGGGAGCGGGCGGGTCCGGACTGGGGCAAGGCGGGCACGGGCAGCTGACGGCCTTGCGGCTCTGGTCAACCCGGCCCGCACGCACACGCTACGGTGGACCGGCCGAAGCAGTTTCGGCGACGACCCGCGGGTGCGTGAACCCCCGGGGCGCGCAGGTTCCCGGGAGCGCGAACACACTCCGGCCCGAGGGCGGGGTCACGGCCCGGGCGCCCACGGCAGCGCCCCGGCGGGCGGCGAGCATCAGTACGACGAGGTGGGGGCACGGCAACGCCATGGCACAGGGCACGGTCCAGGTGACGCACACCGGTACTTCGCGGTGGCGGCGCCGCACGGGTGAGTACGCGTCGCTCGCCGCCGCCCTGGACGCCGCCGCCGACGGCGACGTCCTCACCATCGCTCCCGGCACGTACCGGGAGAACCTCGTCGTCGAACGGGCGGTGACACTCCGTGGGCCCGAGGGGTCCTCCGGCTCGGTGCGGATCGCCCCCGCGGACGGGGTGCCGCTCACGGTGCGGGCCTCGGCCGTGGTGCAGGACCTGCACGTGGAGGGCCAGGACGCGGCCGCGCCCGCGGTACTGGTCGAGGAGGGCACGCCCGAGCTGATGGACGTGCGCATCGTCACCCGGTCCGCCGCCGGCATCGAGGTGCGCGGCGGTGCCCGCCCGACCGTGCGCCGCTGCACCGTCGACAACCCGGCCGGCATCGGCATCACCGTCCTCGACGGCGGCAGCGGCGTGTTCGAGGAGTGCGAGGTCGTCGCGGCCGGGCAGGCGGGCGTGGCGGTCCGCGGCGGCGCGCATCCGCGGCTGGAGCGCTGCCGGGTGCACCACGCCTCCGGGACCGGGCTGACCGTGACCGGCGAGAACTCCGCGCTGGAGGCGGTGGGTTGCGAGATCTACGAGGTGCGCGGTTCCGGGGTGCAGGTCACCGAGCGGGCCACCGCGCACCTGACCGACTGCGATGTGCACCGCACCACCGCCGACGGCATCACCCTGGACACGGACGCGGTGCTCACGCTGGCCGACTGCCGCATCCACGACATCCCGGAGAACGCGGTCGACCTGCGCTCCCGCTCGGTGCTCACCCTGACCCGGACGACGGTCCGTCAGTTCGGTCGCAACGGCCTGTCGGTGTGGGATCCGGGAACCCGGGTGGACGCCAACCAGTGCGAGATCTTCGACAGCACCGGTGACTATCCGGCGGTGTGGGTGAGCGACGGCGCCACCGCGGTGCTCGACTCCTGCCGGGTGCACGACGTGCCGGACGCGCTGTTCGTGCTGGACCGCGGTTCCCGCGTGGATGTCGTGGACAGCGACCTGTCCCAGGTACGCAACACGGCCGTCTCGGTGAGCGACGGGGCGACCGCGCAGCTGGACGACTGCCGGATCCGGGACGCCGCCACCGGTGCCTGGTTCCGCGACCACGGCAGCGGCGGCACGCTCGGCAACTGCACCCTGGACGGCACCCAGACGGGCGTGATCGTCACCAAGGGCGCGGACCCGACCATCGAGCGCTGCACGGTCGACTCCCCCTCGGAGGCCGGTTTCTACGTGTCCGCGGGCGGCCGGGGCAGCTTCCTGAACTGCCGGGTCAGCGGCAGCGGCGGGTACGGCTTCCATGTGCTCGACGGCTGCCGTACGACACTGCGCAGATGCCGCACGGAGCGATGCGCGCGCGGTGGGTACGAGTTCGCCGACGGCGGCCCGGACGCGGGATCCGGGACGGGACCGGTGGTGGAGGACTGCACCAGCGACGAGAGCGGCGGTCCCCGGCCGCCCGCGCCCCGTGAGGCGGCCGTGCAGACGGTGCCGCAGGGCGCCGGTCTGCTGGGCGCGATCCCCGGGCAGCAGACGGCGGAGCGGGAACCGCCCATCGCCGTCGCGGAAGCGCAGGCGCCGCGGCGCTCGTCGAAGGACGTGCTCGGGGAGCTCGACGCGCTGGTGGGCCTGGAGAGCGTCAAACGCGAGGTGCGTGCGCTGATCGACATGATCGAGGTGGGCCGGCGCCGGCAGCGGGCCGGGCTGAAGGCGGCCTCCGTCAAGCGGCACCTGGTCTTCACCGGTTCCCCCGGCACCGGCAAGACGACCGTCGCCCGACTGTACGGCGAGATCCTCGCCTCCCTCGGTGTGCTGGAGAAGGGCCATCTGGTCGAGGTGTCCCGGGTCGACCTGGTCGGGGAGCACATCGGTTCCACGGCGATCCGCACCCAGGAGGCGTTCCAGCGGGCGCGCGGCGGTGTGCTGTTCATCGACGAGGCGTACGCGCTGTCCCCCCAGGACGCCGGCCGGGATTTCGGCAAGGAGGCCATCGACACGCTGGTGAAGCTGATGGAGGACCAGCGGGACGCGGTGGTGGTGATCGTCGCGGGTTACACCGCGGAGATGGAGCGCTTCCTCTCGGTCAACCCGGGCGTCGCCTCCCGCTTCTCCCGCACCATCACGTTCGGCGACTACGGCGCCGAGGAGTTGCTGCGGATCGTGGAGCAGCAGGCCGACGAGCACGAGTACCGGCTGGCCCCGGGCGCGTCCGAGGCCCTGCTGAAGTACTTCACCGCGCTTCCGAAAGGGCCCGCGTTCGGCAACGGCCGTACGGCCCGGCAGACGTTCGAGGCGATGGTGGAGCGGCACGCGAGCCGCGTCGCCCAGGTCGCCGACCCGACCACCGACGATCTGACCCTGCTGTTCGGGGAGGACCTGCCGGACCTGCCCTGAGCGGCCCGGCCGTGTCTCCCTTCCGGGGATGCGTGTGTGGCGCCGACGGGGGCTAGCCGTGGCCTCGTCCGCCCGGTGCGGGGTCCGGGCGCTGTCCCGGCAGCTCCGGGCGCAGGCGGCTGAGGAGTTGGGCCCGTTCGCGGGTGAAGGCGGGGTCCGCCTGGTAGTCGGAGTGGCCCAGGATCGGGGCGGGGAGAGGGTGCTCGTCGGTGCGGCCGTAGGCGAGGGGGTCCCGTAAGGCCTTGTCGACCTCGGGGGTGGTGCCGTCGGAGACACGGACGGGGCCGCCGATGGGGTCGGTGGGGCGGTGGAGGTTGCGCCAGCAGGCGATGTCGTGGTGCAGGGACGCGAGCGCCGGCGGGCCGAAGTGGGCCGGGAACCAGCGGCCGTACAGGCGTTCCAGCGGGGAGCCGTAGGTGAGCAGGGCGACCCGCCCGCGTACCGACGGCGGCAGTTGCCAGGCCGCCGCGGCGGCGAGGACGCTGCCCTGGGAGTGGCCGGACAGGACGAGCCGGCCGCCGGTGTGCCGCGTCCAGGTCGCCATCCGCCAGGTCAGGTCCGGCACCGCGCGTTCGGCGTAGCAGGGGGGTGCGAAGGGGTGGGCGGCCCGCGGCCAGAAGGTGCCCACGTCCCAGAGGATGCCGATGGTGCGCCGGGCGGAGGCGTCCTTGTAGGCGCGCCGGCCCCAGGTCACGAAGAGCAGGAAGCCGAACCCCACCAGCCAGGAGCCCAGCGCCTGTGAGGTCTCGGCCACGGCCTGGACCAGGTGCTGGGTGCGGCGGGCGGCGCCGTCGGGCGTCTTCCCCGTGGCCAGGGCGCCGGCCAGGGCCGCGCTGCCCAGCAGCAGGGTGGCTGCGGTGACCACGGCGAGGACGAGGGGCGCCCGGTCGGTGAGCGTGGCCATGGCCCGGGCGTGTGCGACGGCGCGGGTGCGGGAGGGGTCCTCGGGTTCACCGGGGTGCTCGTGGCGGACCCGGTCGCGTTCGGCGCGGGCGAGCCGGGCGGTGTCCAGGGCGAGCCGGGCGGCGAGGAGCAGCAGGACGGCCAGGATCGGCGGGATGGCGGACGCCTGCCAGGTGAGCAGGACGGGCGGCCCGGCGAGCAGGGCACGGGTGCCGTCCAGCCAGTCGGCGACGCGCTGGGCGACCCCGCCGGAGATCACGCCGCCCAGCGCGCAGGCGAGCAGGGCGACGGCGGGGCCGCCGAGGCCGCGCATCCCGGCGCGCGGGTCGGGGCAGCGGCGGTACAGGTCCCGGGCCACGGCGCCGAGGGCGACGACGAGCAGGCCCTGGGCCGCCGTGAGGGCGCCGAAGGCCGGGTCCCCGGGCAGCCGTCCGGTGGACTGCCAGCCGGGCCGGGACCAGCCGGCGTAGAGCAGGGTGAGCAGCAGCAGACCGAGCGCGCCGAGCGGCAGGCGGCGCACGAGGTGCCGGTCGAGGCGCTGGTCGAGGCGGTTCTCGCTGCGGCCCCGGCGGCAGACCACGCCCACGGCCACGCCCGCGCAGACGAGCAGGGCCGTGATGAGCAGCCGGCCGAGGACGTCCAGGGCGGCGGGGCCGCCGGGGCGGTGGTCGAAGCGGACCGCGGGGGTGGCTACGGCGGCGGCCACCGTCAGCAGGCCGGCCGCGGTGTGAGCGGCCCGCAGCCGGGCCACCAGGCGGCGCCCGAACCAGAAGCCGGGCCGGGCCAGCGCGCTGCCGCCGGTGTCCGTCCGAGCGTCGGGGGACAGCGGGCGGTGGGACTCGTAGGCGCTCCAGGTGCGGTGCGAGAGGTACCAGAGCAGGCCGGTGAGCGCGGCCGGCAGCGTCGAGGCGAGGGCGAGCCGGCGGCCGGGCGCGCTCCACCAGCCACCGGCCCCGGCCGGTGCCCCGTCGGCCGCGGGGGCCAGGAAGCCCAGCCAGGAGTGGCGGCGGACGCAGTCGGGGACGCCCGCGCACTGCCAGGCCACCAGGTCCAGGGCGACCTCGCAGGCGGCGCCGACCAGGAGCGCCGTCAGGGTGAGGGCGGCCAGGCGCACGAGGAGGCCGTAGAGCCGGACGGTGCGCTGCCGGCCGGGTGCGGCGGGGCGCATCCAGTGGGCGAGGTTGACGACCATGAACGGCAGCAGCAACAGCCACAGGGCGCGGCTGCCGTCGCCGGAGGTCAGGTTGCACCAGACGTACGCTTCCCGGACCGGCCCGTTCGGGGAACCGCGCCCGGCGGCCCGCGCGCCCTGACCGGCGGGTTCCGTCCCCTGACCAGCGGCTTCCGTGTCCTGGCCGTTGGCTTCCGCGTCCTCGGCGCGCCGGAAGACGGCGGCCGTGTCGTCGCCGGTGACCCGGACCGTGCGCGGGTCGCCGAGCATCTTCTCGGGCGTGGCGCCGCCGACCCCGTGCACCAGCAGTTCCAGGTCCTGGCCCGGCTCGGCGGGCCGGTCCGCGTGCCGCCCCTCGGGGCGTTCCTGCGTACGTTCCACTGTTCTCGCACTTCCCCCGTGACACCCTGATGTCTGTGCCGTGCGCCGTCCAGGGTCTCCGGTGCGGCGGCCCCGTGTCCCACTCCTCACGGAATCTCCCCGATCCGGGTGACGACGGGCGGACGGCGCGCCCCCAGGGGGCGGATGCGGGGCCGGCAGGTGGTGGCGCGAGCGGTGCCGACCCGTGAAAGGATGGGACGCCCGCGTACTGCCGGACCGAGGGGATTTCCAGGTCGGGGCCGCTGTGCCGGGCGTGTCGGACGGGTGGCGGTGAAAGGAGCGGAGCGTACGTGAGCGAGAATCAGAACCTCCTCGCGGAGCAGCGCCGCGCCCTGATCCTGGACGAGGTCCGCCGCCGGGGCGGTGTGCGGGTCAACGAACTGACCCGCCAGCTGGGTGTGTCGGACATGACCGTGCGCCGCGACCTGGACACGCTCGCCCGGCAGGGGATGCTGGAGAAGGTGCACGGCGGTGCGGTGCCGGTCCTCGAGGCGAGCACTCACGAGCCGGGGTTCGAGGCGAAGTCGGGGCTGGAGCTGTCCGCCAAGGAGGACATCGCACGCGCCGCCGCCCGGCTGGTCGCGCCGGGTGCGGCGATCGCCCTGTCGGGCGGTACGACGACGTACGCGCTCGCCCAGCATCTGCTGGAGGTGCCCGACCTGACCGTGGTGACGAACTCGCTGCGGGTCGCGGACGTCTTCCACGCGGCTCAGCGGACCTCGGGGCAGCGGCAGGGGGCGGCGACGGTGGTGTTGACCGGCGGGGTGCGCACGCCGTCGGACTCGCTGGTGGGGCCGGTGGCCGACCAGGCGATCGCCACGCTCCACTTCGATGTGCTGTTCCTCGGCGTGCACGGCATATCGGCGGAGGCCGGCCTGTCCACGCCGAACCTCGCGGAGGCCGAGACCAACCGGCGGCTGGTGCACTCCGCGCGCCGGGTCGTGGTGGTCGCCGACCACACCAAGTGGGGCACGGTGGGCCTGAGTTCCTTCGCCACGCTGGAGCAGGTGGACACGCTGGTGACCGATGCGGGGCTGGCCGCGCAGGCGCGTGCGGAGATCGCCGAGCACCTGCGTGTGGTGGTGGCGGGCGAGCCCGGTCAGGACGACGCGGACTTCTGAGGAGCCGCCGGGGGCCCGGGGCGTGCCGTCCGGGACGCGGTGGCCTCCCCGGGCAGGTGCCCGGCGGGCCGGTGATCAGACGGTGCCGCGGGAGTGGTGCAGTTCGGCGACGACCGCTGCCATCAGTTCCGCGTCGAGCGCGGAGGTGTCGGCCAGGCGCGAGCCGGCGGACAGCGAGTTGAGCAGGGCCTTGGTGACGCGCAGTGCCGCCGGGGGGCGGCGGACGACGGGCCCGGCCCACGCGTGGACGGCCGCGTCGAGTTCCTGAGCGGACACGACCTTCTGGAGGACAGACAGGGACAGGGCTTCCGCCGCGGTGAAGGCCCGCCCGGTGAGGACGAGTTCGCGGACGCGTGCGGCGCCGACCTCGCTGATGAGGCGGGGCAGGAGGCCGCCCCACGCGGTGGGCAGCCCCAGGGCGAGTTCGGGCAGCCGGAAGGTCGCGTCCTCGGAGCCGACCCGCAGGTCACAGGCGAGCGCGAGGGCGAGGCCCGCTCCGACGGCCTTGCCCTGGACGCGGGCGATGGTGACGGCCGGGTTCCCGGTCAGGGCGTCGCAGACGCGCCGTGCCTTGGTCCCCGACAGACGGATGCCGCTGCCCGTGGGGTCGTGGGCGAGGTGCCGGTTGAACTCGCCGCGGTCCCCGCCCAGACAGAAGTCGTCGCCGCTGCCGGCGAGCACGAGCACCCGGACCGCCGGGTCCTGGTCCTGGAGGACGGCCAGGAGGTCGTCCAGCAGGGCGTCGGTGACGGTGTTGCCCTCCGCGGGGGTGTGCAGCTCGACGGTGAGGACGGCGCCCTCCCGGCGGGTCCGCAGGGTCTGCCGTACGGGGCCGGCCGGGGGAGCAGTGAAGGAAAGGGCGGTCATGTCGTCACTCTCAGGGAGGTCACGCGCCGGAAGACCATCCGGTTCGCGTAGGTCGGGCCTGCGGCCGGCCGCAGAGTGGGGAATCGTTCCAGCAGCTGGGTGAGCAGGACCCGGGCCTCCAGGCGGGCGAGGCCCGAGCCGAGGCAGTAGTGGGCTCCGCCGCCGAAGGCGAGGTGGCCGCCCCTGCGGCGGATGTCGAACACGTGCGGGTTCTCGTTGCGGCGCGGGTCGTGGTTGGCGGCGCCGAAGAGGACGTGGACGGTGGTGTCCCTGGCGACGGGGACTCCGGCGAGGACGGTGTCGGCGGCGGCGACGCGCGAGTTGAGGTGGATGGGCGGGTCGTAGCGCAACGACTCCTCGATCGCGTCGTCGACGTGTTCGGGGTGCCGGCGCAGCCGGTCGGCCCGTGCGGGGTCCTGGGTGAGGAACCACACCGCGTTGCTCAGCAGGGTCGCGGTGGTCTCCAGGGAGGCGATGGTGATGAACATCGTCAGGTCGTACAGCGTCTGGTCGGCGGTGGCGCGGTCGGCGGGGTACTGGGCGTCCCAGTAGCGTATCCAGCTGGTCAGGAGGTCGTCGCCGGGGTGGGCGCGCCGGTGGGCGAGGAGGGCGGTGAAGTAGGCCCGCATCTCCCGGGTGGCCTGCGCCGAGACCGCCAGTTCGCTCTTGGTGGGGAGGAGTTCCTGGGCGTGGACCTGCCGGTGGGTGAAGTCCAGGATGCGCGGGTGGTCCGCGGCCGGGATGCCGAGCCACTGTCCGACGGTGTGGATCGGGAGCCGGTCGCTCACCGTGGTGACGAAGTCGGCCTCGCCGTGGGCGCGCAGTTGTGCGTCGAGGCGGTCCAGGAGCCGGGTGACGTGGGCGGTGATCCGGGGCCGCAGGGCCTCCAGGGTGCCGCGGTCGAAGAGGTTGCCCAGGGCGCGCCGCTGGGCGGTGTGCTCGGGGGCGTTGAGCCGGGACAGCGTCCGCGTCATCTCCCGCGTCGACGGGTCCTGCCAGCGTGCCGTGTCCGCGTGGCGTTCCTGCCAGGCGAAGTCCGGTGCGAGCCAGTTCCTGCCGCGCAGGACCTGGCTACAGGCGTCGAAGCCGGTGACGAAGTACCCGCCCCAGGGAGCGGGCACCACATCACCCAGTGCGCGCAGCTCCTCCCAGACGGGCAGGGGATCGGCCTGTCCCTCGGCCGAACGCAGGCGCCGGAGGAGGGGGATGACGGCTCGGCGGTCCGTGGTGGTACCGCGTATGACGCCGACGGCGGTCACGCGAAGCTCCTTTGGTGGCTGGGCGCTACCGTTACCGCCGGAACCTACCCTTCCCCTCACCCCTGTCATGCGCCTCTGTGTGTTGCTCCCGTCACATGCCGCACATCAGACCCGGAAGGTGTCCAGGAAACTGCTCCAGAAGCCCTTCTTCCTGGGCGCCTCCGGGCGGACGGCGGTGGCCGTGACCGGGGGGACCGGCTGTTCGGCCGCGGCGGGGACGGTACGGCCCTGGAGGGCGGTGGCCGTCCGGGTGGCCGGGGTCGGGCTGAAGGCCACGGGCAGCGCGACCAGGGCCCGGTGGAACGGCCCCGGCCGCCACTGGAGGTCTTTCTCGTGGACGGCCAGGGTCAGGTCGGGCAGGGCGTTGAGGATCTTCTCGATCGCGGTGACGGCGATGACCTGCGCCGGGTCCTTGGCGGGGCACGCGTGCGGGCCGGCTCCCCACGCCAGGTGGGCGCCCTTGCTGTGCGAGCGGCGGGCGTCGGCCAGCGCTGGGTCGCTGTTGGCGGCGGCGAAGCTGATGACGACCGGTGTGTTGGCCTCGGCCACCACTCCCCCGAGGTCCACGTCCTGCACCGGGTAGTGGGTGGCGTAGTTGGCGATCGGCGTCTGGTTCCACAGCACGTGGTCGATCGCCTCCTCGATCAGCATGCCGGAGCCGCCCCCGCCCGCGCCGGGTGCCAGCAGCAGGAGCAGGGCGTTGCCGATCAGGTTGCGCTCGGGTTCGACGCCGGCGCCCATCAGCATGACCAGCTGGTCCTTGAGTTCCTCGTCGGTCAGGCCGGCGGGGTGCTGGATCAGCCAGGAGGTGACGTCGTCGCCGGCCCTGCGGCGCTTGAGGGCGATCAGCTCCATGAGGCAGGCGGTGAGTTCCTCGTTGGCGCGCAGGGCGTCCCGGCCGTCGAAGATCGCCGACATGGCGCTGGTGAGGGTGTCACCGATGTCCGGCGGGCAGCCGAAGAGCTGGTTGAACAGCAGCAGCGGCAGCAGTTTGGCGTAGTCGTTGAGGAGGTCGGCCCGGCCGCGCTCGCTGAACCGGTCGATGAGGTAGTCGGCGATGGGCTCGACGTCGCGGCGGACGCGGGTCATGTTGAGCCGGGCGAGGCTGTCGGTGACGGCCTTGCGCAGCCGCAGGTGCACGGCGCCGTCGGTGAAGAGGCAGTTGGGCCGGTACGCCATCATCGGCAGCACCGGGTGGTCCAGTCCGATGCGGCCTTCGTTCAGCGCCTTCCAGCGGCGGGCGTCCCGGGCGAAGAGCGTGGAGTTCTGCAGTACGCGCAGGGCCGTCTCGTGCCCGACGACCAGGGTGGCGTCGACGCCGGGTGCGAGTTCGACGGGCCCGGCCGGGCCGTGGGCGCGCACCCGGTCGTAGACCTGCTGGGGGTCGGCGGCGAACGCGGCGTCGTGCAGGGGGCATCTTGCGCCGGTGGGGGCGCTGACTGACTGACGGTCCATGAGGTTCCTTCTGCTGGCCCGCGGCCGATGGTCCGGGCGATGGGGCGTGTCAGGCGGCTCGGGTGAGCAGGTGACGCACGAGCGCGATGAGCGCGTGGGCGGAGGACTGCCGGTCGCGGGCGTCGCAGTAGACGACGGGCGTGTCCGGGAGCAGGTCGAGGGCCTCGCGCACCTCCGCCTCCGCGTACGCCGTGTCGGCACCGAAGCTGTTGACCGCGATGGCGTACTCGAGTCCGTACCGCTCGACGAGGTCGATGACGGGGAAGGTCTCCTCCAGCCGGGCGGGGTCGACCAGCAGCAGCGCGCCCAGCGCGCCACGGGCCATGTCCTCCCACAGCTGCATGAAACGCTGCTGTCCGGGCGTGCCGAACAGGTACAGCACGAGGTCGTCGCTGAGTGTCAGCCGGCCGAAGTCCAGGGCCACGGTGGTGGTGGACTTGCCGGTCACGCCCCTGAGGTCGTCCACGTGGAGCGACGCCTGCGTCATCTTCTCCTCGGTGCGCAGCGGGGTGATCTCCGACAGCGAGCCGATGAACGTCGTCTTGCCCACGGCGAAATGCCCGACTACCAGGATCTTGGCCGCGTTGGTCACCGCGCTGGAGACGTAGATGGATCCAGGGGCCGTCTCAGCCGATGAGGGATTGGAGTCCATTCAGAACCTTCTCGAGGGTCGCTCTGTCAACGTTCTGAGCCCGGGGCGGCTCGGCGCGGCGCAGGAGGTGGCCCTGCTCGAATAAGTCGGTCAGCAGCAGCCGGGCCACTCCCACCGGCAGTTCCAGGTGGCCGGCCACCTCGGCGACCGACAGGTAGCCGCCCGCGCACAGGTGCCAGATCGCCGTCACCTCGGGACCGGCCCCCGGCGGAGGCGTCCGCTCGGGGGCCAGGGTGACCAGGGTGTGCAGTGCCAGGTCGTCCGAATCCGGCAGGGTCCGGCCGCCGGTGATGACGTACGAGCGGACGAAGTCGCTGGTGACGGAGGCTTCCTCGGCGGGCTTCGTCATGAGCCGACACCGTTGTCGCCACGCGGCGCCACACTCATCGCCTTGCTCAGGGCGGCCACCGTCTTCTGCATGCGGAAGGAAACGGCTTCCATGTCGACGTCCGGTGCGGCCGAGACGGCGAGGTAGGAGCCCTGGCCCGCGGCGATGAGGAAGATCCAGCCGCCGTCGTACTCGAGCAGCGTCTGCTTCCAGATGCCGTGTCCCGCTCCGACGAAGCCCGCGACGGCACGGCTCAGCGACTGCATGGAACTCATCGCGGCGGCGTTCGTCTCCGCGTCGTCCCGTCCGATGTCGTCCGAGCGGTGCAGCAGCAGGCCGTCGCCCGAGACGAGGATCGCGTGGCGGGCTCCGCGCACCTCGAGCACGTCGTTCAGCACCCAGGACAGGTCGGTCTTCACTGGTCGTCAGATCCTTCCGTGGTGTTCGTGGTGCGCCCGAGGTGTGTGCCGCGTGCGAACGCCCCGAGCCGCGACGCCGTCACCTCGCCGGCCGGCTCGGACGCCGCCTCCTGGCCCGTGGTGTCGAGGGCGGGAACCATCGTGACGGGGCCCGAGCGCCGGCGGCGTTTGGGCAGGCCGCCCGTGGTCGTGCCCACCACGTGCGAGGGGCCCACGACCGGGACGGGTGCCAGTCGCTGGGGGGCCGCCTGCGGGGCCGCGCCGTCCTGGGTGCCGGCGGCCGGGGAAGGGGCGTCGGCCGCGAGGAGGCTTTCGGGGACACGAATCACTGCACGCACTCCGCCGTAGGGGGACACGGAACCGACGGAGACGGCGAAGCCGTAGCGGGCGGCGAGCATGCCGCACACGGCGAAGCCGAACCGCGGCGGATCGCCGAGACCGGTGATGTCGACGGGGCCGTCGACGCTGAGCAGTGCCGCAGCCCGGTCCTTGGTCTCCTGGTCCATGCCGAGTCCGGCGTCGTCCACGATGAAGCACACACCGGTGGGCACGGTCTGGATGTTGACCTCGACCGGGGTTCCGGGTGCGCTGTAGGTCGTCGCGTTGTCCAGCAGTTCGGCCAGGACGACGGCCACCGGCTCGACCGCCTTGCCGACGAGGGAGACGTTGACCTGGGAGTGGACGCCGACCCGGTCGAAGTCCTTGATCCTGCCCTGGGCGCTGCGGGCGACGTCGTAGACGGTGGCGGCGCCCTCCCGCCTGCCGAGCCAGCCGCCGCACAGCACCGAGATGCCCTTGGCGCGGCGGCCGAACTGGCTGCCGGTGTGGTCGACCGACATCAGGTCGGCGAGGACCTCGGTGGTGTTGCCGTACTTCTTCAGCAGGGTGTCCAGGAGGAGCTGCTGTTCCTCGGCGAGCGACTGGAGCGTTCCCATCGCGGACTTCAGCACCGCCTTGGTCGCCGCCTCGGCGTCCGCCCGTACGTCGGCGAGGTCGCGCTGGTGCTGTGCGGTCAGCGCCGCGACGTGGTTGTGGAGCTGACCGACGTCGCCGCGCGCCTGCCCCAGTCCTGCCTCCAGGTCCTTCCTCGTTCTTCGGAGCGCCATGTTGGTTCTCCGGGCCCGCATCACTGCGGCGACCGCAGCGACGAGCACCACAAGCAAGATCCACAGCAGTGGATCCCGGGTCAATGACGTCATGAGACTCTCTTCACGTCGCAGCGCGCCGAGAACGTGAGCAGCGCGATGGTGCCTTCGAGACTGTCCCCCGGACGCATTCATGACACGTCGTCAGCCCACCGAAAAGTGGGATGATCTTATCAGTCGCACGGAGGCAACCCGCTTGCCTGGAGCCCCAATTGAGTTGACTTCAAAACGACACACCGCGGACACCCGCCCGTCGGGCGCGGTTCCCCCGGGCCCGGGGGCCGGCTCAGGCCGGCCAGGCCCCCGTCGCCAGGAACGAGTCGATCGCCGACGCGTACGGCGTGATGTCCAGCCCCTGGCCGGTCACCCACGCGTCCGAGTAGTACTTGTCGAGGTAACGGTCCCCCGGGTCGCACAGCAGCGTCACCACACTGCCCCGGCGGCCCTCCGCCACCATCTCGGCGACGATCTTCAGGGCGCTCCACAGCCCGGTGCCGGTCGAACCGCCCGCCTTGCGGTTGATGGCCCGGTCCAGGGCCCGCACGGCGGCGACACTGGCCGCGTCCGGGACCTTCATCATCCGGTCGACGGCGCCGGGCACGAAGCTCGGCTCCATGCGCGGCCGGCCGATGCCCTCGATGCGCGAACCGCGGTCACAGATGACATCCGGGTCGCCGGTCGTCCAGCCGTCGAAGAAGCAGGAGTTCTCCGGGTCGGCGACGCAGATCCGGGTGTCGTACTGCATGTAGTGCACATAGCGCGCGAGCGTCGCGGAGGTGCCGCCGGTGCCGGCCGTCGCGACGATCCAGGCCGGCTCCGGGAACCGCTCCAGTCGCAGCTGACGGAAGATCGATTCGGCGATGTTGTTGTTGCCGCGCCAGTCCGTGGCCCGCTCGGCGTAGGTGAACTGGTCCATGTAGTGGCCGCCGGTCTCCACCGCGAGCCGGGCCGACTCCTCGTACATCTTCCGGGAGTCGTCCACGAAGTGGCACCGTCCGCCGTGGAACTCGATCAGCCGGATCTTCTCGGCGCTCGTCGTGCGCGGCATGACCGCGATGAACGGCACCCCGATCAGCTTCGCGAAATACGCCTCCGATACCGCCGTCGAGCCACTGGAGGCCTCGATCACCGGGCGGTCCGGGCGGACCCAGCCGTTGCAGAGGCCGTAGAGGAACAGGGACCGGGCGAGCCGGTGCTTGAGGCTGCCGGTCGGGTGGGTCGACTCGTCCTTCAGATAGAGGTCGATGCCCCACCGCTCGGGCAGCGGGAAGCGCAGCAGGTGCGTGTCCGCCGAGCGGTTGGCGTCGGCCTGCACCTTGCGGACGGCTTCTTTCAGCCAGCCTCGGTAGGCGGCGTCACTGCGGTCGACGTCGAGGGTGGCGCCGGTCCTGGTCTGATGGGTGGTGCTCACGACGGGGGCTCCTTACGCTGGTCGCCGACGGCGCCTCGCACGGCCGGCACCTTCGAGCATAGGCACCTTTCACACCGCTTCCCACCTGCATAAACGCATCTTTGAGCCACCCAAAGCCACGCTGGGGCACGGGTGTGCGAGGGTGCTGGGGGCGCATGGGCGCACACGCTCCCGGAGTCTGTCGCACACACCCCGCGCGTACTGGTGCTCCGCGCCGCATCCAGGCAGACTGCACGCGACGGGACGACCGTCCCGAACGGGGGCGCACACGGACCACGGAGACACCGCGAGGGGGCGGCAGGACATGGCGGAACCGGAGTTCACGGCCACGGGCGTACGGATCGGCAAGCGGCTGCGTTCGCTCACCCGGGCCGGACAGGTCCGGATCAGCGACGGCAGGCTGGAGCTGCTCACCAGCTACGGCAGCGAGATCGACAGCGCGCCGGTACAGGCGGTGCGCGCGTCCAAGCCGTGGTTCGCGCCGGACGGCCGGGCGCTGGCCGACGTCAACGGCACGCGGTATCTGCTGACACTCGGCGAGCAGGACCCGGCGCCGGGCCGGCCCGGGCCGCCCGCGGCGCGGCGGTTCATCGAGGCGGTACGCCGGGCGGCGGGAGACCGCGGCTGAGCAGCGCACCGTCGCGGCGAGTTGCGTGAGCGCATCCGCTGCGTCACGCTGATGTCACGTCACTCTGGGTTTACCGGCGATAACGCTGCGAACCAGCCCGCCGGCCACGACAGCAGGCGGACGTTTGGACGCAAGCACCCTGCTGGATCCGTTGTTCTCCGTGTTCATCCGGTTCTTTCGGACCTCACATCGGGGAGTCGCAGCCGTGATCACTCACCCAAGCAGGCACTGCACAGTGGAACTCCAGGCCCTGCCGTCGCGGATCGGTCAGGTCCGCAGAATCGTATCTGCGCAGTTGCGCTACTGGCACATGGACCCGTTGATAGACCGGGCCGCGCTCGGTGTGACGGAGTTGCTGAGCAACGTCCACCGGCACGCCCGGCCCGACAAGTCGTGCACCGTCGAGCTGGAACTGCTCGCGGACCGGCTCACCGTCTCGGTACGCGACCACGATCCACGGCTTCCGGTACCGGCCGAGGCGCCCGCCGCCGTGCTGTCGGCCGATGCGCGTCCGGGCGGTGCCCCGGCGGCCGATGCGCTTCCGGGCGGTGCCACGGACGCGAGGTCCGTCATCGCGCCGGCCGGCATCGCCGACCCGGCGGACGTCACGCCACTGCCCACCTGCGGGCGGGGCCTGGCGATGGTGGCCGCGGTGAGCGAGAGTTGGGGCGCCCGGCCGGACGGCGAGAACGGCAAGATCGTCTGGTTCACGCTGCCGGCACCTCCGGTGACGCACAGCCGTCCGGCCGGGCCGCCACGGGGTGCGGTACGGGCGGCGCCGGCGCCGGCGGTTGTGGCTGCTGCCGGGGCTTCGATTCCGGCCTCGGCTCCGGCTCCGGCCTCGGTTCCGGCCCGGACGGCCGTGCCTTCGGGAACTCCGGCGCCGGCCCGGACGCCGGTCGGTGCGGGGACTCCGGTGGGAGCAGGAGCTCCCGTGGGAGCCGGGGCTCCGGTCGCGAGTACCGGGACTCCGGCCGGTGCCGGGACCCGGGTCGCGGGGGCCGGGGTCGGTACGGGGACTCCGGTGGGCGCCGGGGCTCCCGTGGGAGCCGGGGCTCCGGTCGCGAGTACCGGGACTCCGGCCGGTGCCGGGACCCGGGTCGCGGGGGCCGGGGACGCAGGGGGTCCCGTCGGTGGCGTGAGTCCGGTCGGGAGTACGGCACCCGTCGCCCCGGCTCCCCCGCCCGCCGTGGAGCCCGCCGGCGCGACCGGGACACGGACCCCCGCACGGACGGCCGTGCCCGGCTGACCGGACGGCGGCCGTTCCCGTAGCCACGGCCGAGGACGGCTGTGGACCGCGACGACTCGTGCCCCGGCACGAGGTCACGCCGTGGACCTCGACGACTCGTGCCCCGGCACGAGGTCACGCCGTGGACCTCGACGACTCGTGCCCCGGCACGAGGTCACGCCGCACCGCTCCCGGCGGTGCGGCCGAGCCGCGTGAAGGTGCCTGTCCGGCCCGGACGGGCGGCGCCGGCGGGCGCCTGCGCGCCACGGGGCCTGGCTTCTGTAACTACTAGTATGTACAGTGAGCGCATGAGCACCCCGGAACGACTGATCGAGTCCACTCGCGAGTTGCTGTGGGAGCGCGGATACGTGGGCACCAGCCCCAAGGCGATCCTGGAGCGCGCGGAGGCCGGCCAGGGCAGCATGTACCACCACTTCAAGGGCAAGCCCGACCTCGCCCTGGCGGCGATCCGGCGCACCGCCGAGGAGTTGCGGGCCACCGCCGGGGCCGTGCTCGACGGCCCGGGCACGCCGTACGAACGCATCGAGGCGTATCTGCTGCGCGAGCGCGACGTGCTGCGCGGCTGCCCGATCGGCCGGCTGACCATGGACCCGGACGTGATCGCCAGCGACGAGCTGCGCGCGCCGGTCGACGAGACGATCGCCGCGATCCGCGAGCGGATCGCCGGGATCGTCGAAGAGGGCAAGCGGCAGGGGCAGTTCCCGCCCGAACTGGACGGCGCGGAGATCGGCGCGGCCGTCGTCGCCACCGTGCAGGGCGGCTATGTGCTCGCCCGCGCGTCCGGCTCCCGAGCCGCCTTCGACGCCGGTGTCCGCGGCCTGCTCTCCCTGCTCGCACCCCGAACTCCCCGACAGGAGAACTGAGTCACGTGCACATCACCAGACGGCGGCCCGACACCTGGCGGGGCCCCGAGGAGCACTTCACCGGCACGGTCTGGCTGGACGAGATCGCCGCGCCCGCGGCCCCGTCCCGGCTGCGCATGCTCAGCGTCCACTTCGCGCCGGGCGCCCACACGGCCTGGCACCGGCATCCGCACGGGCAGGTGCTGCACGTCCTGGAGGGCGAGGGGCTGGTGCAGCGCAAGGGCGGGACGGCCGAGGTGATCCGTGCGGGCGACACGGTGTGGATCGAGCCCGGGGAATGGCACTGGCACGGTGCCGGACCCCGCACCTTCATGACGCACCTCGCGGTCGTGGAGGCCGCCGCGGACGGCACCACCACCGAGTGGGACTGCCATGTGTCCGCCGCCGACTACCCCGCCTGAGCACGCCTGTCCCGACGGAAGGACCACGTCATGCACGCCATGCAGTACGAGTTGTCCCTGCCCGCCGACTACGACATGGGCGTCGTCCGTGCCCGGGTCGCCCGCGTCGGCCGTCTGCTGGACGACTGGGAGGGCCTCGGTCTCAAGGCGTACCTGATACGTGAACGCGGCGCGCACGGCTCGCCGGTGAACCAGTACGCGCCGTTCTACCTCTGGAACACGGTGGACGGCATGAACCGCTTCCTGTGGGGCGGCGCCTTCCAGGGGCTCGTCAACGACTTCGGGCGGCCCGCGGTACGGCGGTGGACCGGTCTCGCGTACGCCGAAGGCACCGGCGCGCACGCCGCGTTCGCCGTACGGCGGCGGCAACCGGTTCCGGAGGGTGTCGAGTTGTCGGCGCTGATGGAGGACGCGGTGGCCGAGGCGGAACGGCTGGCCGGCGAGGACGGTGCCGTGCTCGCCGCGGCGGCCGTGGACCCGCACAGCTGGGAGCTGGTGCACTTCTCCCTCTGGGAGCACGCCACCGCGAAGGCCGACGGGGATGTCTTCGAGGTGCTGCATGTGTCCGCCCCGGGCCGGGACCGTCTTCCGCGCGGACGGCAGTGGTGAGACACGTCCGTACGGTCCTCGGTGACATCCCGGCCGCGGAGCTGGGGGTGTGCGACGCGCACGACCATCTCTTCCTGCGCAGCCCGCGGCTGCCCGGACAGGAACTGGACGACCTCCCCGCGGCGCGGGCCGAGTTGGAGGCCTTCCGCGCGGCGGGCGGCGCGGCCGTCGTGCAGTGGACGCCGTACGGCATGGGACGGCACGCGGCGGATCTGCCGGCGCTGTCCCGGACGACGGGGGTCCACCTGGTCTGCGCGACGGGCCTGCACCAAGCGGCACACTACGCACCGGAGTCGCTCGCCCGGGTGAGCGGCGGGCGGCTCGCCGCGCTGTTCGTCTCCGAACTCACCGACGGCATCGGCAGGACGGGGGTGCGCGCCGGGCTCGTCAAGGTGGCCGGCGGCTTCCACACCCTCGACAAGCACGCCCGCTGGACCATGACGGCGGCGGCCGAGGCGCATCACGCCACCGGTGCGCCCATCGCCGTACACCTGGAGCAGGGCACCGGTGCCCTGGAGGTACTCGACCTGCTGTGCGGCGAGTTGGGCGTGCCCGGTGAGCGGGTGATCCTGGGGCATCTGAACCGCGCCCCCGACCCGGTCGAGCACCGGCAGGCGGCCGGGTCGGGCTGCTGGCTGGCCTTCGACGGGCCGTCCCGCGCCCACCACGCCACCGACTGGCGCATGCCGGAGGCGGTACGGGCCCTGGCGGAGGCGGGGTTCGGGGACCGGCTGCTGCTCGGCGGGGACACGGTGACCGCCGGGGCACGCTCGGTCGACGGCGGTCCAGGGATGCCGTACCTGCTGCGCCGGGTACGCGCTCGGCTGGCGGAGGCGGTGGGCGCGGACCTGGTGGACCGCATGCTCACGGAGCATCCGGCGCGGGCGTTCGCCGCCGACTGGTCACCGGCCCGGGGGTGAGCCGAGCCGGCGGGAGGAGTCAGGAACTGTCCTCGTCCGCCTTCCGCCCGAACCGAGCCGGGCCCGGACCACGATGGCCGGCCCACAGCGCCCCGGCGTGGTCGGCGGCGTCGGCGATCAGGGACGCCAGTTCGGGTTCGTCGGGGACGGGGAACGAGACGTATGCTCCCCGGCCGCCGCCGACCGGCCGGCCATAGGCCTTGACGGCGAGGTGACCGTCCGGGAGGAGCCGGACGTTCAGGGTGGTCAGCCGGAACACCTCACCGCGCCGGGTGTCCGTCCAGCGGAGCGCCTGAGGGATCGTGACGTTGATCGCGAGAGCACTCACTTCCGGGTCGCTGCTCATGGACGGATGCTCTCACGCCGGTCGCCGCGGGCGGCCGGCCCGGTCGGTGCCGGCCTGTCCACCGCAGACCGCCTACGCGTCCGCGGTCAGCGCGCCCAGTGGGTCGTCCAGGACCGGCTGCCAGGCCAGTTCGGCGGCGCCGACCAGGCTGTTGTGGTCGAGGGTGCACGGGAGGATGGGGACGCCGCCGCTCTGGCCCCACAGACTGCGGTCGGCGACCACCGCGCGGAGCCGGGCGGGGTCGGCGTCCAGGAGGGTGCGGTGGAGGCCGCCGAGGATGATGCGGTCGGGGTTGAGGATGTTGACGAGGCCGGCGAGACCGAGGCCGAGGCGGTCGATGAGGGCTTCGGCGGCGGTGCGGACGGCCCTGTCGTCGTACCGCGTGCGCAGCAGGTCGTTGGCCTGCTGGAGCAGCGACACCTCGGGGCCGGGTTCACGGCCGGCCTCCATGAGCAGGGCCAGCGGGTCGGCCTCCACGTCCAGGCAGCCGCGGCTGCCGCAGTGGCAGGGGCGGCCCTCCGGGTTGACGGTGAGGTGGCCGACCTCCAGGGCGAGCCCTGAACTGCCGGTGTGCAGGCGGCCGTCGAGGACGAGCGCGCCGCCGACGCCCCGGTGTCCGGTGGCGACGCACAGCAGGTCCCGCGCGCCCCGGCCGGCGCCGTGCCGGTGCTCGGCGAGCGCGGCGAGGTTGACGTCGTTGGCCGCGAACGCGGGTCCGGTGATGCCGGCGGCGCGTACGCACTCGGCGAAGGTCCGTGTGACGGGGGCGCCGACGGGCCAGGCCAGGTGCAGGGGGTTGAGGGCCAGGCCGCCGGGTTCGGCGACGGCGGACGGCACGGCGAGTCCGGCGCCGACGCAGCGCCGGCCGGTCGTGCGCAGCAGCTCCGCGCCCGCCTCGACCACGGAGCCGAGCACCTTCGCCGGGTCGGCCTCGACGGTTTCGCAGCCGGGTGCGGTCGCCACGATCCGTCCGCCGAGACCGACCAGCGCGGCCCGGAAGCCGTCGGCGTGGATCTGTGCCGCGAGTGCCACGGGGCCGTCCTCGGCGACGTCCAGCCGGTGCGAGGGGCGCCCCTGGGAGCCGGCCGCCGAGCCGGGCCGGGCGTCCACCGTGATCAGGCCGAGCGCCTCCAGCTCGGCGGCCACCGCGCCGGCCGTCGCCCGGGTGACACCGAGTTCGGCGGTGAGCACGGCCCGGGTGGGGGCCCGCCCGGTGTGCACCAGCTCCAGCGCGGGTCCGAGCGCACCGCGTCCCCGGTCCAGCCGCGCCCTCGAGGTGGTCCTCTCCCCCGCTGTCCGGGGATCCGCCTTGCCGCTCATAGGGGTGAGTCTCCCATGATCCGCAGCTTGGGTGGCGTGTGCCTGCCGGCTAGAGGCCACTCACGCGCAAGGTGACGTTCAGCCGGCCGGTGAGGCCCAGCCCCTGCGGTGCGGTGCCCGGCTGGACCCGCGGCACACCGTGGTAGGCGAGCCGGGACGGGCCGCCGAAGACGAACAGGTCACCGCTGCGCAGGTCGACGTCGGTGTACGGCTTCGCCCGCGTCCGCGTGTTGCCGAAGCGGAACACGCAGCTGTCGCCGAGGCTCAGCGAGACCACCGGCGCGTCCGACTTCTCGTCGCTGTCCCGGTGCATGCCCATGCGGGCGTCGCCGTCGTAGAAGTTGATCAGTGCGATGTCGTACGGCGCGTCGGGGACGGCGTCCGGGCCGAGGGTGTCGGCCACCGCCCGGTGTCCCAGCTCGCCGAGCCAGGCCGGGAACGGTTTCACGGGCGTGCCGTCGCCGTCGACGACCGTGCGGGTGTAGGCGTACGGGTACCAGTGCCAGCCGAGGCAGACCTGGCGCGCGGTCATCGTGCCGCCGCCCGGGGTGCGGACCGTGCGCAGCCCGGCCGGGGGGCGCGCCCACTCCCGGCAGGCGGCGAGCAGGTCGCGCTGCCGCGCTTCGTCCAGCCAGTCCGGGGCGTGCACGGCGCCCGCGGCGATCTCCGCGCGCTCCCGGGGAAACAGCTCCACGTCCATGCGCTCCATACTGCCGCAGGTCCGTCGCACCAGCCCTGAGCTGCGGCTCGGATAGCCTGGACACACGATGAGCGACCCTATGACGACACCGTGGGGCGAGGTCGCGCTGACCCGCTTCCCCGAGGATCCCCGCGACCGGCTGCGTGCCTGGGACGCCTCCGACGCGTATCTGCTGCGGCATCTGGCCGAGGAGAAGGTGCCGTTGTCGGGCACGGTCGTGGTGGTCGGGGACCGCTGGGGTGCGCTGGTCACGGCGCTGGCCGCGCACCGGCCGGTGCAGATCACCGATTCCTTCCTGAGCCGGGAGGCGACCCGGGCGAACCTGGCACGGGCCGGTGTCGAGCCGGGTGCCGTCCGGCTGCTCACCACGCAGGACGCGCCGCCGGAGCGGGTCGACACGCTGCTGGTGCGGGTGCCGAAGAGCCTGGCGCTGCTGGAGGACCAGTTGCTGCGGCTGGCGCCCGGCCTGCACGCGGGCAGCGTCGTCGTCGGCACCGGGATGGTGAAGGAGATCCACACCTCGACGCTGGAGCTGTTCGAGCGGATCATCGGGCCGACCCGGACGTCGCTGGCGCAGCAGAAGGCCCGGCTGATCTTCTGCATCCCGGACCCGGCGCGGGAGCGGCCCGCTAACCCGTGGCCGTACAGCTACGCCCTGCCGGGCGGGGTCGGCGCGGTGTCGGGGCGCACGGTCGTCAATCACGCAGGCGTCTTCTGCGCCGACCGGCTGGACATCGGCACCCGCTTCCTCCTCCAGCACCTGCCCGGTCCGGGCGCGGGCCGGGTGGTGGACCTGGGCTGCGGCAACGGCGTGGTGGGTACGGCGGTGGCGCTGGCCGATCCGGCGGCCGAAGTGCTGTTCGTGGACGAGTCGTTCCAGGCGGTGGCCTCGGCGGAGGCGACGTACAAGGCCAACGGGGTGCCCGGGCACGCCGAGTTCCGGGTCGGGGACGGGCTGGCCGGGGTGGCGCCCGGCAGTGTGGACCTGGTTCTGAACAACCCGCCGTTCCACTCCCACCAGGCGACGACGGACGCGACGGCGTGGCGGATGTTCACCGGGGCGAAGCGCGCGCTGCGGCCGGGCGGCGAACTGTGGGTGGTCGGCAACCGCCACCTCGGCTACCACGTGAAGCTGAAGCGGCTGTTCGGCAATGCCGAACTCGTCGCGAGCGACCCGAAGTTCGTCGTGCTGAGGGCCGTCAGGAAGAGCTAGGCCCCGGCTCCGGCGAGGTCTTTCGGTGGCGTTGTCCGCGGACGCCGCCGTGCGCCGCGGTCCCGGTGGCGGTCAGCTCGGGGGGTGCCGCGGCGACGAGGTGGGGGGTCGTGGGGCGGGTGGCCCGGCGGGGGTACGGGCGAGGACGCCGATGATCCGGGTGACCTCGCGGGCCATCGCCTCCCGGCCGACCCCGAGGTACTTGCGGGAGTCGACGGCCTCGGGCCGGGCGGCGAGGTACGCGCGGATCGCCCCGGTCATGGCGATGTTGAGGGCGGTGCCGACGTTGACCTTGGTGATGCCGGCCCCGACCGCCGCGACCAGCCCCGCGTCCGGTACGCCGGAGGAGCCGTGCAGGACGAGCGGCACGGCGAGCGCGGCCGAGAGGCGCCCGAGCAGGCCGTGGTCCAGGACGGCGGTGCGGGTGGTCATCGCGTGCGTGCTGCCGATGGCGACCGCCAGCGCGTCGACACCGGTGCCGGCGACGAAGTCCCGTGCCTGGTCGGGGTCGGTGCGGGCGCCGGGCGCGTGGGCGTCGAGCGCGGGCCGGCCGTCCTTCCCCCCGATCTGGCCCAACTCGGCCTCGATCCAGAGCCCTTGACCGTGGGCCCAGTCGGCGGCGGCGCGCGTCGCGGCGAGGTTCTCGGCGTACGGCAGCCGGGCCGCGTCGTACATCACCGAGGAGAACCCGGCACCGGGCGCCTGCCGCAGCAGTTCGTCGCTCTGTACATGGTCCAGGTGCAACGCGACGGTTACGGCGGCGCGTTCGGCGGCGGCGACGGCGGCGCGGGCCAGCGGCAGCAGCCGCCCGTAGCGGAACCTGACGGCGTTCTCGCTGACCTGGAGGACGACCGGGGCGCCGGCGGCCTCGGCGCCGGCGATGACGGCCTCGACGTGTTCGAGGGTGACGACGTTGAACGCGGGAACGGCGGACCGGGCCGTGGCGGCGCGGGTGACCAGCTCGCCCGTGGTTACGAGGGGCACGTGCGGGTCCTTCCGGGACGGGGCCGGGGGGTCAGGAGGCGAGGATCACCGAGCGGGTGAGGTGGCGCGGCCGGTCGGGGTCGAGGCCCCGGGCGGCGGCGACGGCCACCGCGAGCCGCTGTACGCGGACGAGTTCGGCGAGCGGATCGAGTCCGCCCTCGATCCACGACGCGCCGGTGGCGCGGACCTGTTCGGCCAGGCCTCCGGGTGCCGTACCGAGCATCCAGGTGGCCGTGCCGTCGGTGGTGACGCTGATCGGGCCGTGCCGGTACTCCATCGCCGGGTAGGCCTCCGTCCAGGCGAGGGAGGCCTCGCGCATCTTCAGCGCGGCCTCGTTGGCGAGTCCGACGGTCCAGCCGCGCCCGAGGAAGGTGAACTGCGCACGTTCCACCAGCCCTTGGGGCAGGGCCGTGGCCAGGGCGGTGCGCGCGTCGGCGACGACGGCGTCGGTGTGCAGTCCCAGGTGGGCGCGCAGGAGGGTGAACGCGGTGGTGGCGAACCGGGTCTGGACCACGGAGCGTTCGTCGGCGAAGCCGAGCACCACGACATCGTCGGCGGCCGACACGACCGGCGTGTCCGGATCCGCGGTCACGGCGGTGGTGCGCGTCCGTCCGCTCAACTTCCCTAGGAGGTCGAGTACTTCAGTGGTGGTGCCGGAGCGGGTGAGGGCGAGGACCCGGTCGTAGGACCGCCCGGACGGGAACTCGGACGCGGCGAACGCGTCGGTCTCCCCCTGTCCCGCGTCCTCGCGCAGTGCGGCGACGGCCTGGGCCATGAAGTACGAGGTCCCGCACCCGACGACGGCGACCCGTTCCCCCCGCTCCGGCAGTGCGTCCCGGTGGCGCCCCGCCTCCCCGGCGGCCCGTGTCCAGCACTCCGGCTGGCTCTTCAGCTCGTTCTCGACATGGGTCATGCCCACACCCTCCCCTAGCTGATTGTTCCTGCAAGATATAGCGATCTTTCGAGCACAATCAAGCATTCGAGCGGGATGCCGGGTGCGCTAGGGTCGCCGGGAGATCGAGGACGGTCAGGGAACGGAGGCCGCGGATGTCCCGGGACGCCCGCTGGAAGGCGCTGCTGGAACTGCTCGTCGAGCGCGGCCGGCTGGAGGTCGAGGAGGCGGCGGCCGAGCTGGCGGTGTCCGCGGCCACGATCCGCCGCGACCTCGACCAGCTCGCCGAGCAGCAGATGCTGGTCCGCACCCGGGGCGGGGCGGTGGTGCACGGGGTGTCGTACGAACTCCCCCTGCGCTACAAGACGGCCCGCCGCGCCTCGGAGAAGCAGCGCATCGCCAAGGCGGTGGCCGAACTCGTCGCGCCGGGCGAGGCGGTGGGACTGACCGGTGGTACGACCACCACGGAGGTGGCCCGCGCGCTGGCCGTGCGCGGTGACCTGGGTACCGGCTCCCCGGCACTGACCGTCGTCACCAACGCGCTCAACATCGCCAATGAGCTGGCCGTACGGCCCCAGTTCAAGATCGTGGTGACGGGCGGGGTGGCGCGCGCCCAGTCGTACGAACTCATCGGTCCTCTGGCGGACGGGGTGCTGGGGCAGATCACGCTCGACGTGGCGGTACTGGGAGTCGTCGGTTTCGACGTCACGCACGGCGCGGCGGCGCACGACGAGGCCGAGGCCGCGATCAACCGGCTGCTGTGCGAGCGCGCCGAGCGGGTGGTGGTCGCCGCGGACTCCAGCAAGCTGGGGCGCCGGGCGTTCGCCCGGATCTGCGGGGCGGAGCTGGTGAACACCCTGGTGACGGACGCGGCGGTGGCACCGGAGACGGTACGGCGGTTCGAGGAGGCGGGTGTCCGGGTGCTGGCGGTGTGAGACCGGTGCGCGCCGCCGACACGGTCCCGCCGCAATGCCGCCGACTCCGGTCCGCGCGCACGGGATTCGCCTCAGAAGGCGCCGAGGTCGGCCTTCACGAACCCGGCGCCCCGCTGGTCGTTGCAGCCGACCAGCGGCCGGTCGGCCGGGTCGGGCCAGGTCAGCTGCGCCTGGAGGGCCACGCTCACCAGGGTCAGCAGCAGGTCGACGTCGCTGGCGGCGTCGAGCCGCAGGGTCACCCACTGGGAGCCGGGCACGATCCTGATCGGCCCCGAACCTCTCAGGTCCTCGGCGAACCGCCGGATGGCCCGGTCGGTGAGCCGCAGATCGACGTCACGCTCCGAGTGGAAGTGGGCGATCTCGCCCCGTGCCGAACACACGGCCTGCCCGAGGCCGCAGCTCGGGGCGGCCGGTCTCAGGTCCGGCCAGGTCGCCAGTTGCGCGAGCGCGCGGAAGGCCAACGTCATGGGCTCATCATGGCGCGCTCACCCGGCCGCAACCAGGTCGTGCGCAAGCATTAACCGACCTGTATCCACAGCGCGTTCCGGAACTCGCACATTCATCCGTGTCCCGAACGGGACTTCGCTCACCTGCACCCCGGCTCGCCTCCGGAACGCGCGCCGGCCACCGTGACGCCCGCCCTCCGGGTCCCTGTGACACCCGTGGCGCACCGGTGCTGCGACCGACCCGTCAGGCCGTGTCGTCGAACTCCCGCCTGCTCCACGACGCCATGCACGCACTCTCGCCGCACCGGGCCCAGACCCGAGTACGTCCAGTACGAGAGTCAGGACCCGGCACGCCGGGAGCACGCACCTGACGCCGCAGAGCCCGCCCTCCGGGCGAACGGCGGGAGTTCGACGACACGACCTAGCAGCTCATGTCGGTCGTCCCCGAGGCGACCGCCCGGCCGGCCGCGGCCTCCGGCCGGCCGGTCGGAGGCCGCGGCCCCGCCGTCCTCCGGGGGCGCCAATTCCCTTGCCCCCCTCCACGGCCCGCCCCTACGCTGATTTTGTGCCGCAAATAAACAAATCCCGACCGCACAGCGTCGTGCCGGGCCCGAACCTGACCGCGCTCCGTCTGGCGATCACCGCCTTCTTCGCGCTGGACGGCTTCCTCTTCGCGGGGTGGGTCGTCCGGATCCCGGACATCAAGCAGCAGACGCACGCCTCCGCCGGCGCCCTCGGGCTCGCCCTGCTCGGGGTCTCCGCGGGTGGCGTGCTCACCATGACGCTGACCGGCCGTTTCTGCCGTCGCTACGGCAGCCGTCCGGTGACCGTCGTCTGCATGGTGGTGCTCGCGCTCAGTGTCGCGCTGCCCCCGCTGACCCACTCGGCGCCCGCGCTGGGCGCCGTCCTGCTGCTGTTCGGCGCGGCCTACGGCGGCGTGAACGTGGCTTTCAACAGCGCCGCCGTGGAGCTGGTCGCCGCCCTGCGCAGGCCGATCATGCCGAGCTTCCACGCCGCCTTCAGCCTGGGCGGGATGACCGGCGCGGGCCTCGGCGGCCTGGTGGCCGGCGCCCTCTCCCCCACCCGGCATCTGCTCGGTCTCACCGTGACCGGGCTGCTCGTCACGGCCGTCGCCGGGCGCGCCCTGCTGCGGCACGAGCCGCCGGTGCCGCCGGAGCGGACCCCGCTGTCGCCGGCGGAGCCGGACGGCGGCGCGGCCGGGCGGACGCGGGGGCTGGTCGTCGTCTTCGGCCTCGTCGCGCTGTGCACGGCGTACGGCGAAGGCGCCATGGCCGACTGGGGCGCGCTCCACCTCCAGCAGGACCTCGCGGCCTCCGCCGGTACCGCGGCTGCCGGGTACGCGTGTTTCACGCTCGCGATGACCGTGGGCCGGCTGACGGGCACTGCACTGCTGAACCGCCTGGGCATGGCCCGCACCGTGATCGCCGGCGGCACCGTCGCGGCGGCGGGCATGCTGCTCGGCTCGCTCGCGCCCTCCGTGTGGATGGCGCTCACCGGTTTCGCGGTCACGGGGCTCGGGCTCGCCAACCTCTTCCCGGTCGCCGTGGAACGGGCGGGTGCCCTGGCCGGCCCGTCCGGTGTCGCCGTCGCCTCCACGCTGGGATACGGCGGCATGCTGCTCGGGCCGCCCGCGATCGGCTTCATGGCCGACTGGTTCTCCCTGCCCACCGCGCTCACCAGCGTCGCCGTCCTGGCCGCCGTCGCCGCGGTCATCGGGGTGGTGACCCGCCGGGTGCTGGACCGCTGACGCCGGGCCGGGCTCGGGGGCGCTGACGCGCCCTGGCGAGCAACACCGTCGCCGCACCGAGCCCCTCCCCCGGTGCCGCGCCCGAGCCTCCCGGTGCCGCGCCCGGCCGACCGCCCCGGCCGGTGAGGCCGCGGACCGGCCCCAGCGCCGGCCCGGAGGGCACGCGGGCGGGGACGGGAACGCCGTACCGGGGTGATTCAGAAGTCGGTGCCGGCCAGCCCGCCGCCGCCAGTGGCGACGCCGCCGACCGGCTGGGGTGCGGCGTCGGCGAACGGCGGTGCGTCCGGCCGGCACGTCGTTCCGGCCGCTGGCAGGGCGCCGCCGACGAGGTAGGGGCTCTCGTGGGCCTTGACGCAACTGCTGGGGTTGAGCAGCGCGGTGTGCCCGTACCCCTCGTCGGTGAGCAGGCGGGCGTCGGCCAGGTCCCCGGCCATGCTCTGCGCGTCGGCGTAGGGGGTGGAGGGGTCGTAGACGTTGCCGACCACCAGGACGGGGTGTGCCGTCGGCTTGTTCCACGGGCCGCGGTAGGGGTCGGCGGCGACCGCGGGCCAGGCGGCGCAGCCCTCGGCGGCCCAGGCCCACAGGCGTCCGGCGTCGCCGGCGCGGGCCGCGGCGGCCTCCTCCAGGGCGTGGTACGCGCCGGGGTCGCGCGGGTTGGGGCTGTCACCGCAGAGGACCGCGCCCGCCTGTTCGTCGCCCAGGTACGGACGCGGTTGCGGGACCGCCGGTGCGGGCGGGGGCGGGGCCGGTTTCGCGACGCGGCCCCGCCACAGGTCCTGGAGTCTGCCGGCGAGTTCGGTCCACCCGGGATGGACGACGTAGAGGCTGTTCACCACGTCGCCGACCGTCCGGCCGTAGGTCCACGCGCCCACGGGGCGCTCCCGCAGCCGTCGGATCAGCTGGTCGAACTTGTCCCGGGTCGCCTGTGCCTCGCCGGCGGAGAAGGCACAGCGCGCGGTGCCCGCCGTTCCGCACAGCGAGAGGAACTGGTCCAGGGTCGCCGCCGCGGTACGGTCCGAGCCCATGCGCAGGAAGGTGGTGAGCCGGGGGGCGGCGCCGGACGCGTGGTCCGTCCAGGCCTGTGGGGCGATGCCGCCGTCGAGGATCATGGCGCGGACCCGGCCGGGGAAGAGGTTGGCGTAGGTGGCGCCCAGGATGGAGCCGTAGGAGATGCCCTGGTAGTTCAGCCGGGACTCGCCCACGGCCCGGCGGAGCTGGTCGAGGTCGCGGGCGGTGTCGGCGGTCGACACGTGGCGCAGCAGTACGGGGTCACGCCGCTCGCAGCGCCGGGCCAGATCCCGGTAGGCGGCGATGAACGCCGTCCGCTCCTGCGCGCCGACCGGGAAGCCCGCCGCCTTGCCCGCGCTCCAGTCGGCGGCTTCCTCCGCGCTCGCGAAGCAGTTCACCGCGGTGCTGTTGCCGATCCCGCGGGGGTCCCAGCTGACGATGTCGAACCGTTCCCGCACCTCGCGCGGGAGGAGCGGGTAGTCCTGGGGCATCTGGACCGTTCCGGGGCCGCCGGGGCCGCCGGGGTTGAAGAACAGGGTGCCGATGCGCCGGCCGGGGCCGGTGGCCTTCCGTTTGATGACGGCCAGCTCGATGGTCCGGCCGCCCGGGTCCGCGTAGTCCAGCGGAACCCTCGCGGTCGCGCAGTCGAAGGCGCTGGCCCGCGCGCAGCGACTCCAGTCCAGCCGCGGGGCGGGTGGCGAAGGCGGTCCGCCGGCCGCGGCGAGGTCCTGCCCGGTCAGTACGTTCACGCAGGTCACCAGCGCGGCGAGGATCACGGCGTACCGTCGGCGGCCCGCCGTGGCGGCGCGTATGAGAGGCATGGGCACACTCCGTCCGTCCTTCTTCCCGTGGCTGAGCAACCCGGAGCACCCTGAGCACTCGGAGCACCCGGGGCGCCTGCCGGAAGCCGGGCCCCGGACCCTCGGCGCGAGTCCGTGTCAACGACACAGCGGTTCGGCGGCGGGCGCGAGGCGGCGCACCCGAACGGACGACCTGTCCCGGCCCGGCACCCCGCGGGTGCTGACCGGCGCCGGCGGCCTCGGCCGCGCGACCATGCGCGGGAGAGCACCCGCGACCCGCACGCCCCCTCCAGGCACCCCGTCGCGCCAATGCTCGCGCACCCCGACCCCGTTGGAGCCGGCAGCGTCCGGCACACTCGGCCCTATGGAGACTGCTGAGTATCTGGAGACCCTGGACCGTGAGGGACGGCTGCTGGCCGACGCGGCCGAGGCGGCGGGGACCGACGCCAAGGTGCCGACGTGCCCGGAGTGGCAGGTGCGTGATCTGCTGCGGCACACCGGTGGGGTGCACCGGTGGGCCACCGCCGTCGTCGCCGGGAAGCGCACCGAGGGCGGCCCCTTCGGCGAACCGCCGGAGCTGGACGGCGCCAGGCTGGTGGCCTGGTACCGCGAGAGCCATCGCCTGCTGCTGGACACCCTGACCGCCGCGCCCGCCGATACCGAGTGCTGGACGTTCCTGCCGCTGGCCGGTCCGTCGCCGTTGGCGTTCTGGGCCCGCCGGCAGGCGCACGAGACGACCGTGCACCGGTACGACACGG
Source organism: Streptomyces sp. NPDC006309 (assembly GCF_040613095.1). Classification (NCBI taxonomy): domain Bacteria; kingdom Bacillati; phylum Actinomycetota; class Actinomycetes; order Kitasatosporales; family Streptomycetaceae; genus Streptomyces; species Streptomyces sp. NPDC006309. Next base: position 128,322 of record NZ_JBEXRO010000019.1, read on the forward strand.
AGGCGGCCCGTGGGGGTACGCCGTCCCCGGTCGCGCCCGACTTCGCGGTGGACGGCATCGACGAGTTGCTGCGCGGCTTCCACGCGCGCTCCCGCAGCCGGCTGCGCAGCGAGGAGCCCCGGGTGCTGCGGGTGCGGGCCGCGGACGCGGGGGCGGACGCGGTGTGGACCCTGCGGCTCACGGCCGAGCCACCGGTGTGCGTGCGTGCGGCGGACGGTGCGGCCGAGGCCGAACTGTCGGGACCCGCGGACCAGTTGTACCTGGCACTGTGGAACCGGCGGGCGGTGCCGCAGGTGTCGGGCGACCGGTCGCTCGCGGCGCTGTGGCAGGAGCGCGCCGTGATCTGACGTGGCATCAGCCGATATCAGCCGGCGTCGGTCAGCATCCGGGCCAGCACCGCGCGTTGCACCGGCCGCACCTCCGCGTGCAGCGCGCGCCCCTTCGCCGTGAGCGACACCCGCACCCCGCGCCGGTCGTCGGGGCACATGGTCCGCTCGACGAGGCCGTCCTTCTCCAGGCGGCCGATGAGCCGGGAGAGCGCGCTCTGGCTGAGATGGACGCGGTCGGAGATCTCCTGCACGCGGTTCGCGCAGCCGCCGTCCACCGCGGCACCCTCGGCGAGCAGGTCGAGGACCTCGAAGTCGCTGGCGCACAGGCCGTATGCGTGCAGCTCACGGTCGAGTTCGCATTGCGTGCGGGCTTGCAGGGCCAGGATGTCCCGCCACTGCTCCACGAGCGCCTGTTCGGCCTTCTTCGCCGCCATGGGCGCACCGTAGCAGAGAAATGGTTTTGTTGCGCGGTAATCAAATGCGCCTGCATGTAATCCCCGCGGCCCGAATCCCACGCGTGTGCGCCCGGCGGCAGATGGTTGTCCGACGGGCACACCTCTGTGAAACTGACGGAATGTACACATACGGGGGACGCCGCACCAAGGCCGAACAGGACGCGGCCACGGTGGAGATCGGGTACGCGCTGGTCAGCGCCGCGTTCGCGGCAGCGGTGCTGTTCGGAGCCGTGGCCGGCCCCGCGCTCCTGTTCCACCTGCCGCCCCTGCCGACCACGGTGCTGCTCCGGCTGGGCCCGGCCGTCGCCGCGGTGGTCTTCGTGGCCCGCGTGGTGAGCGTGCTGGTCCGCTTCCAGCAACGGACCCGGTCCGACCGGCCGGCACCGGACGACGAGAGCCAGGGCCTGTCGTGAGCCGGGCCGGGTGACGGGAAGTGCCCCCGCACCTGGCAAGCACGCCGCTCAAGGCTGGATCGGTCGCACCCCGGCAGGCACGCCGCCCAGGCAGGCTCAATCACGTGTACCCCCGGCGAACACGCCACTGAGGCCGGATGGGTGACGGGCACCCCCCCGGCAGACACGCCACTGAGGCCGTATCGATGACGGGCACCCCCGGCAGACACGCCGTCAGGCCTGGGTCAGACCCACCCCGTGCGCGAGCCGGGTGGCCGCGTGGCGGAAGAACGGGGCGCGGTCCTCGACCACCCGGTGGAACTGGCCGAACACCTCGAAGCCGACCAGCCCGAAGAGCTGGGCCCAGGCGGCCACCAGCGCCACGGCGGCCTCGGGCGGCAGCCCGGGGGCGAAGTCGGCGGCCATGCGCTCCCCCTCGGGGTGCAGCCCGGCGGGGAGGGGCGGGACGGTCAGGCCCGACTCCTGGTGGGCCTCCCGGACGATGCCGATGAGGACCAGACCGACGCGGGCCGCGGCCCGGACGGTGGTGTCGGGGGCCGAGTATCCGGGCACGGGCGACCCGTAGATCAGCGCGTACTCGTGCGGATGGGCGAGCGCCCAGTCGCGGACCGCTTCGCACACGGCCGTCCAGCGGTCCAGGGGCGGGGCGGCGGACGCGGCGTCCCGGGCCCGCTCCGCCGCCTCGCCGAGGGCGTCGTAGGCGTCGATGATCAGGGCGGTCAGCAGGTCGTCGCGGCTCGGGAAGTAGCGGTACACGGCCGACGAGACCATGCCCAGTTCACGGGCGACCGCGCGCAGCGAGAGCTTGGCCGCGCCCTCCGCGACCAGCTGTCCGCGCGCCGCCCCCTTGATGGCCGCGGTGACTTCCTGCCTGGCCCGCGCGCGGGCGCCCTGTGCGGTGCTCATGGCAGAAGTGTGCCACGGAAAGGAGAGCGGTGCACACAAAAGAGAGCATCGCTCTTGTCCAGGTGCGCCGTGTGCCCCACACTGGAGAAGAAGAGAGCACCGCTCTCCCGAATCGTGGGGGTCATCATGTCGTCGTCTTCGCCGTACTACCTCAAGGGCAGCCCGCTGAACGTCCGCTTCAACAGCGTGATCGGCTGGCTCGCCCGGCACGGGTTCAGCCTCGCGGGGAGCGCCGAGATGTCCGTGCGGGGCCGCAAGAGCGGCCAGATGCAGCGCGTCCCGGTCAACCCGCACACGTACGACGGCGGGCAGTACCTGGTCTCGGCGCGCGGCCACTCCCAGTGGGTGCGGAACATGCGTGTCGCGGGCGGCGGCGAACTGCGCGTCGGCCGCAAGGTGCGCGCCTTCACCGCGGTGGAGCTTCCCGACGCGGAGAAGCTCCCCCTCCTGCGGACCTACCTGGAGAAGTGGGGCTGGGAGGTCAACCAGTACTTCGCCGGGGTGACCTCCGCGTCCACCGACGCGGAGATCATCGCCTGCGCCCCCGACCACCCGGTCTTCCGGATCACCCTCACGAACTGACGGGCTCCTCCACCGGCATGGCCTGCGCCTTGTCCAGCCGGGCCAGGGCACGCTGGGCAAGGGGGTGCGCGCGGACCATCTCACCCAGCGTGGTCGAGCCCTGCGTGATGTCGCGGAACGCCCGCCACGCCGGACGGAAGCCGGTGAGGGCGGCGTGGAAGAGGCCGGGGCGCTTCTCGAAGACCGCGAGCATCCGCTTGCCGACGCTCATCTCGACACCGAGCCCCGCCTTGACCGCGAACGCGTAGTTCAGGGCCTGGCGGCGGGCGTCGACGGCGTCGTGCGACTCGGCGATCCGTACCGCCCACTCCCCCGCCAGCCGGCCCGAGCGCAGGGCGAACGAGATGCCCTCACGGGTCCACGGCTCCAGCAGCCCCGCCGCGTCCCCGCAGACCAGCACCCGGCCGCGGGACAGCGGCGAGTCGTCGGCGCGGCAGCGGGTCAGATGCCCGGAGGACAGGGACGGTTCGAAGCCGGCCAGGCCGAGCCGGGCGGTGAAGTCCTCCAAGTAGCGCTTGGTGGCGGCCCCTTCGCCACGCGCGGAGATCACACCGACCGTCAGCGTGTCCCCCTTCGGGAACACCCAGCCGTAACTGCCGGGCATCGGGCCCCAGTCGATGAGGACCCGGCCCTTCCAGTCCTCGGCGACCGTCTCCGGCACCGGGATCTCCGCCTCCAGGCCGAGGTCGACCTGGTCCAGCTTCACGCCGACGTGGGCCCCTATCCGGCTGGCGCTGCCGTCGGCGCCGACGACCGCGCGGGCCAGCACCGTCTCCCCGCCCTGGAGGACGACGGCGACCGTGCGCCGGTCCGGCACCGCCGAGCCGTGCTGCTCGACACGCTGCACCGTGACGCCCGTACGCAGCTCGGCGCCCGCCTTCTGGGCGTGCTCGACCAGCTGCTGGTCGAACTCGGGACGGTTGATCAGCCCGAACAGCATCTGCTTGGAGCGGCGGGTGCGGGTGAAGCGGCCGTTGTGGGAGAAGGTGACCGCGTGCACCCGGTCCCGGAAGGGCAGTTCGAAACCCGGCGGCAGCGCGTCGCGCGAAGGTCCGATGATGCCGCCACCGCACGTTTTGTAGCGCGGCAGCTCGGCTTTCTCCAGCAGCAGTACGCGCCGTCCCGCGACCGCGGCCGCGTAGGCGGCCGAGGCCCCCGCGGGTCCCGCGCCCACCACGACGACGTCCCACACCCGCTGCACGTCGTCCGCCGAAGAATTGTCGCCGCTCACGATGGTCTACCGCTCCGATCAAGCCGCCGCCGAAGTGTCCCCCGCATCCTACGGCGGCCGTCCGCGCAGGCCACTGTGGGAGGATCGGTGGACTCACCCCCGTACAACGTCGCACCCACGAGGAGCGTGCCCATGTCGTCGAATCCGGTCGCCGAGACCGTGGCCTCGCTGCTGCCCCGGGCGAAGGAGGAGCTGGCCGAACTGGTCGCCTTCCGATCGGTGGCGGACTTCACTCAGTTCCCGGAGAGCGAGAGCGAGGCCGCCGCGCACTGGATCGCCGAGGCGCTGCGTGCCGAGGGCTTCGCCGACATCGCCCTGCTGGACACCCCCGACGGCACCCGGTCGGTGTACGGCCGGCTACCCGGCCCGGAGGGCGCGAAAACGGTTCTTCTGTACGCGCACTACGACGTCCAGCCGCCGCTGGACGAAGCCGGCTGGACCACTCCGCCGTTCGAGCTGACCGAGCGCGACGGCCGCTGGTACGGCCGCGGGACCGCCGACTGCAAGGGCGGTTTCCTCATGCACCTGCTCGCGCTGCGCGCCCTCAGGGCGAACGGCGGCGTGCCCGTGCACGTCAAGGTGATCGTGGAGGGTTCGGAGGAGCAGGGCACGGGCGGCCTGGAGCGGTACGCCGAGCAGCACCCCGAGCTGCTGGCGGCGGACACCATCGTCATCGGCGACGCGGGCAACTTCCGGGTGGGCCTGCCGACGGCCACGACCAGCCTGCGCGGCATGACGATGGTCCGGGTGCAGGTCGACACCCTGGCCGGCAACCTGCACTCGGGCCAGTTCGGCGGCGCCGCCCCGGACGCGCTGGCCGCGCTGATCCGGGTCCTGGACTCGCTGCGCGCCGAGGACGGCTCCACCACCGTCGACGGGCTGGGGGCCACGGGGACTTGGGACGGCCTGGAGTACACCGAGGAGCAGTTCCGGGAGGACGCCAAGGTGCTGGACGGCGTCGGACTGATCGGTTCCGGCTCGGTCGCCGACCGCGTCTGGGCCCGCCCGGCCGTCACGGTCATCGGCATCGACTGCCCGCCGGTCGTCGGCGCCACCCCCTCCGTGCAGTCCCGCGCCCGCGCCCTGATCAGCCTGCGGGTGCCGCCGGGCGTGGACGCGGCGGAGGCCACCAAGCTGCTCCAGGCCCACCTGGAGGCCCACATCCCGTGGGGCGCCCGGGTCACCACCGAGCAGACCGGGCAGGGCCAGCCGTTCAGCGCCGACACCTCCAGCCCCGCCTACCGGGCGATGGCCGACGCGATGGCGGTGGCCTACCCGGGCGAGACCATGCAGTACGCCGGCCACGGCGGCTCCATCCCGCTGTGCAACACCCTCGCCGGCCTCTACCCGCAGGCGGAGATCCTGCTCATCGGGCTCAGCGAGCCGGAGGCGCGGATCCACGCGGTCGACGAGAGCGTGTCGCCCGAGGAACTGGAGCGGCTCTCGGTCGCCGAGGCGCTGTTCCTGCGCAACTACGCGGCCGGCTGAACCGTTCTGCCCACGGCAGAGGGGCCTCGCCGGGCGGGCGGGGCCCCGCTTACGGTCGGCGCATGGACGTCATCCAGCTCCTCCCCCGCCTGCACCTCCTGCGCTTCCCGGTCGGCCAGGCCTATCTCTGGCGCGACGGCGACGAGTTGACGCTGATCGACGCGGGCACGCTCGGCTCCGGCCGGGCCGTCGCCGACGCGGTCACGGCGCTCGGGCACGCGCCGCGGGACGTACGGCGCATCGTGCTGACCCACTTCCACGAGGACCACGCGGGCGGGGCGGGCGAGCTGGCCGCGCTGACCGGTGCCGAGGTGCTGGCGCACGAGCGGGACGCCCCCTTCGTACGAGGCGCACTCCCGGGCCCTCCGCCGCGGTTCGAGGAGTGGGAGCTGCCGCTCCACGCGGCGGCGGCCGCGCACCTGCCCGAGGGCCAGCCGGTGCCACCGGCCGCCGTCACCGGCCTGACGGGGGGCGAGGTGCTGGACTTCGGCGGTGGCGCCCGGGTGCTCCACGTCCCGGGGCACACGGACGGCAGCATCGCGCTGTTCCTGCCCGCCGAAGGAGTGCTGTTCACCGGGGACACGGTCGCGGCCGCACCGGCCGACGGAACGCCCATGCCCGGGGTGTTCAACCTCGACCGCGCCCGACTCCTCCAGTCCGTCCGGACGTTGGCCGGTCTTGAAGCGGAGGTGGCCTGTTTCGGGCACGGTGACCCGGCGGTGGGAGGCGCCGCCGCCGCACTGCGCCGGGCGGCGGCCACCGCCTGACCGGGGCCGGCGGTCAGCCGACCGGCACCCCGGCCTCCAGATAGAGTGCGGTGCCCCGCTCGCGCGCCCGCAGCGCCCAGCGCAGCCGCTCGTAGCGGACCGGCGGGAGCATCGCGGCGGCCTCCTGCTCGGTGGCGAAGCGCCAGGCGCGCAGCTCCGGGCCCGGCAACAGCACCCGGGACGCCTGCGCGGGCGCCAGCCGGCCGCCGTCGAACAGCAGCCGCAGCCCGCCGTATCCGGGCGGCGCGGGCCGCTCCCAGTCCACGACGAGCAGCCGCGGCACCTCCCGCAGCCGTATCCCCGTCTCCTCCGCGACCTCCCGCATCCCGGCGCGGGCGGGGGCCTCGCCCCGTTCCACCACCCCACCGGGGAACTCCCAGCCCGGCTTGTAGGTGGGGTCGACGAGCAGCACCCGGTCCTGATCGTCGAAGAGCAGCACCCCGGCGGCCAGCGTCTCGGCGGTCGGCTCCGGGGTCTGCACTATGTCGCAGGCGGGTACGGCACCACTGCCGACGGCGTCGGCGATGCGCACGGCGGTGTCGTACGGGGTGAGGGCGCTGGTGTCGACGAGGTGGGCGTCGGCGGTGAGCCAGGAGGCGAGGGCGGCGCGGTAGTGCTCGATGTGGCCGTAGGACCACTGCCGTGTCCGCAGCTCGCCGTCGGGGAGGTCGGGCGGTATCTCCCGACCGGCGGTCCGCTCGCGCAGGATCGTTTCCGCCGGGGCGAGGAGCAGGTGGTGCACGGCGATCCTGCGGGCGGCGAGACCGCCGAAGATCTCGTCCCGGTAGTCCTGGCGGAGCAGGGTCATGGGCACGACCAGGGTGCCGCCCAGGTCGGCGAGCATGGCCGCGGCGGTGTCCACCACCAGCCGGCGCCAGACCGGCAGATCCTGGAAGTCGCCGACCTCGGCCAGGCGCTTGGGCGGCAGCAGGTGTGCGAGCGCCCCGCCGATGACCTCGGGGTCGAAGAGCGTGCTGTGCGGGATCAGTTCGATCAGCTCCCGTGCGGCGGTGGTCTTCCCCGCACCGAACGCGCCGTTGATCCAGACGACGGTCACGGACTCCCCCTCTTCTGTTGGCCCCCTGTGGCTTGCCCGCTCCACCCTGCCACGGAAACCCCCTCCCGGTGAGGGCGCCTGTCCTCACACAGGAATGTGCCGGTGCCCCCTGCTGCGGGGACACCGGCACGCGCTCCGTACGTGCGTCGGCCCTACTCCTGGCCGAGATCCTCCTGATCGACGGCCAGGCTGTCCTGGCTGATCAGGTGACCTGCCGTGTCGAGGGTGTCCGAGACGCTCAGGTCACCGAGGGGGCCGGCGTCGGCCGCGTGGGACGGGGTGACGGCGGCCACGACGAATCCGGTGGCGAGGGTGGCGAGGGCCAGCATGCTGCGCTTCTTCATGCCCTGATCAACTACGGAACCGGCCGGGGGTCACGCGGAACACCCCGGCCGTGCCGGTCCGACGGCCGTACGGGGGCGGAGGCGCGTTGGTCACAGGCTCACCGCGGTGGCGTCCGTCCTCCTGATCAGGGCTGCCGCGGCGGCGCCGACCAGGCCCGCGTCGGTGCCGGTCCGGGCGGGCACGACCGTCAGCCGCTGGACGAAGGACAGGGCCGCGTAGTCGGCCAGAGCCCTGCGCAGGGGGGTGAAGAGGATGTCGCCCGCCTTGCCGACGCCCCCGCCGATCACGGCGATGTCGATCTCGACCAGGGTCGCGGTGGCCGCGATACCGGCCGCCAGCGCCTGCGCGGCCCGCTGGAAGGAGGCCATGGCGACCGGGTCGCCGGCGCGGGCCGCGGCGGCCACCGCGGCGGCCGAGGCGTCACCGTCGGGGCCGGGCCGCCAGCCCTGCTCCAGGGCCCGGCGGGCGATGTTGGGCCCGCTGGCGATGCGCTCCACGCAGCCGCGCGAGCCGCACGGGCAGGGGTCGCCGTCCAGGTCCACGCTGATGTGGCCGATGTGCCCGGCGTTGCCGGTCGGGCCCGGGTGCAGCCGGCCGCCCAGCACCAGTCCGCCGCCCACCCCCGTCGACACCACCATGCACAGCGCGTTGTCATGGCCGCGCGCGGCGCCCTGCCAGTGCTCGGCCGCCGTGATGGCGACGCCGTCGCCGATCAGCTCGACCGGCAGGCCGCCGGTGGCCGCGCGTACCCGTTCGACCAGCGGAAACTCACGCCAGCCCGGCACGTTCACCGGACTGACGGTGCCCGCCGAGGCGTCCACCGGGCCGGCACTGCCGATGCCGACCGAGGCGGCCCGTCCCCACAGGGGTGACCCGGCGAGGTCGCCGAGCACCCCCGTCACGGCCCGCATGACCGTTTCGCCGTCCTGCTGCGCGGGCGTGGCGCGCTGGGCCCGGGCCAGGATCCGTCCGTCGCCGTCCACCAGCGCGCCGGCGATCTTGGTGCCGCCGATGTCCAGGGCCGCCACGAGGTCGGTGTGCGTCAAGAGTCAGATCTCCCCGTTGGAACGTGAAAGCGGAATGCCGGAGGCCGGACATGCGGTGGGGGCGCAGGCCGGGACAGCGGTGGACAGTCTCTCCCGCATCTGACAACGTTGTCCAGGCTCTATGCTCGACGCCACATCCTCATACAGGACCACGGATCGCACCACCGCCGTGGATGAGACGGACGACAGACAGGACAGCGCCCCGTGCCCGAGACCACCCGCCGTGCAGAACGCCTCCCCGGAAACCGGTACGGCAACCGCCCGACGATGAAGGACGTGGCGGCACGCGCCGGTGTGGGCCTGAAGACGGTCTCCCGCGTGGTCAACGGCGAGCCGGGGGTCACCCCGGACACCGAGCGCCGGGTACAGGAGGCCATCGAGGCGCTCGGCTTCCGCCGCAACGACAGCGCCCGCGTGCTGCGCAAGGGCCGCACGGCGAGCATCGGCCTGGTCCTGGAGGACCTCGCGGACCCGTTCTACGGCCCGCTCAGCCGTGCCGTGGAGGAGATCGCCCGCGCCCACGGCGCCCTGCTGATCAACGGCTCCAGCGCCGAGGACCCGGAGCGCGAGCAGGAGCTGGCGCTGGCGCTGTGCGCGCGCCGGGTGGACGGCCTCGTGGTGATCCCGGCCGGGAACGACCACCGCTACCTGGAGCCGGAGATCAGGGCCGGGGTGGCGACCGTGTTCGTGGACCGCCCGGCCGGGCTGATCGAGGCCGACGTGGTGTTGTCCGACAACTTCGGCGGTGCCCGCGACGGCGTCGCCCACCTCATCGCCCACGGCCACCGCCGGATCGGGTTCATCGGTGACATGCCGCGCATCCACACCGCGGCCGAGCGGCTGCGCGGCTACCGGGCGGCCATGGAGGACGCGGGCATACCCGTCGAGGGGCGCTGGATGTCCCTCGGCACGACCAGCCCGGAGCGGGTGCGGCGGGCGGCCGAGGAGATGCTGTCCGGGCCCGACCCCGTCACCGCGGTCCTCACCGGCAACAACCGGGTCACGGTGACGGTGATCCGGGTCCTCGCCGGGCACTCCCGCCGGACCGCGCTCGTCGGCTTCGACGACATCGAGCTGGCCGACCTGCTCCAGCCGGGGGTCACGGTCGTCGCACAGGACGCGGCGACGCTGGGCCGAACCGCCGCCGAGCGCCTCTTCCGCCGGCTGGACGGCGTCCCCCTGGCACCCGAGCGGATCCTGCTGCCGACGCGGCTCATCACCCGCGGCTCGGGCGAACTGCCGCCCGCGGACTAAACCACTCCCTGGAAGACCCGGCGCCCTGGAGGGTGCGCCTCCGCCTGGGGGCCGGCCCTCGCCGTGGCCCCGACCCTCGCCGTGGCGCGGTCCTCGCCGTGGCACATCCTGCCGTAGCGCGGGGTCATGGCCGTGGCGCCGGTCGTGGCCGTGGCGCGGCCCTCGCCATAGCACGGGCCACAACTGCGGCGCGCTCCCCGCCATAGCGCCGGTCATGGTTGTGGCACCGGCCCTCGCCGCAGCACCGGCCACAGCTGCGGCGCCGCCCCTCGCCGCAGCACCGGCACAGCTGTCGCACGGTCCCGCCACGGCGCCGGTCGTGGCCGTGGCGCCGGTCACGGTCGTAGCACCACCCCTCGCCGCAGCACCGGCCACAGCTGTGGGGCGCTCCCCGCCGTAGCGCCGGTCGTGGCTGTCGTGCCGGTCCTGGCCGTGGCGCCGCCGGTCCTCGCCATGGCCCCCCGGCCGACCGGCCGCCGGCCCGTCCGGGCACCGGCACGTCACCTCCCGCCTTCCTGCCGCCCCGGGCCCTTGGCGGCCCGTGGCCGGGCCCTTCTACTGCGCGGAGGCCGTCAGGTCGCCGCGCCGGGGTGCGGCGAAGCTCTCCAGGTCGGCGCGGGTCAGGCCGGTGAGGCGGGCGACCTCGGCGATGTCCAGGGCGCCGCAGTCCAGGCCGCGCAGCAGATAGCCGCTGAGGGCCTTGGCGGTCGCGGGCTCGTCCATGACGTCGCCGCCGGCGCGGTGGGCGTACCGGGTCAGGCGGGCCGCGGCCTGTTCGAAGCCCTCGCGGTAGAACGCGAAGACGGCGGCGTAGCGGGTGGGGATGTGGCCGGGGTGCATGTCCCAGCCCTGGTAGTAGGCGCGGGAGAGGGCGCGGCGGGTGAGGCCGTAGTGCAGCCGCCAGGCGTCGTGGACCTTCTCGGTCGGGCCGACCGGCAGGACGTTGGTGGAGCCGTCACAGACGCGGACGCCGGTGCCGGCCGCGGCGACCTGCATGACGGCCTTGGCGTGGTCGGCTGCGGGGTGGTCGCCGGCCTGGTGAGCGGCGGACACGCCGAGGCAGGCGCTGTAGTCGAAGGTGCCGTAGTGGAGTCCGGTGGCGCGGCCCTCGGCGGCCTGGATCATACGGGCGACGGTGGCGGTGCCGTCGGTGGCGAGGATGGCCTGGCTGGTCTCGATCTGGATCTCGAAGCCGAGGCGGCCGGCGTCCAGGCCGTGCACCTTCTCGAAGGCCTCCAGGAGGCGGACGAACGCGCTGACCTGCTCGGCGTACGTCACCTTCGGCAGGGTGAGGACCAAGCCGTCGGGCAGGCCGCCGGCCTCCATCAGGCCGGTGAGGAAGACGTCGAGGGTGCGGATGCCCCGGTCGCGTACGGCGGCCTCCATGCACTTCATGCGGATGCCCATGTAGGGCGCGGCCGTGCCGTCCCGGTACGCCTCGGCGATCAGTCGGGCCGCGCGGGCCGCCGCCGCGTCCTCCTCGGCGTCGGGGCGGGGGCCGTAGCCGTCCTCGAAGTCGACGCGCAGGTCCTCGATGGGCTCGCGCTCCAGTTTGGCGCGGACGCAGGAGTACACCGGTTCGGCGAGGTCGTCGGCGAGGCCGAGGACGGCCGCGAGGGAGGCGGCGTCGGGGGCGTGGGCGTCGAGGAGGGCGAGTGCCTGGTCGCCCCAGGTGCGCAGGGTGCCGGCGGTGAAGGCGTCGCCGGGTACGTAGACGGTGTGGACGGGCTGCCGGGTGCCGGGATCTCCGGGGTAGCGGCGTTCCAGCTCCGCGTCGACCGGTGCGAGGGAGGCACTGATCTCCTCGCTGACGGCGCCCGCGAGGCTCGTCGACACCTTCTCCTGCTGACCCATCCCACACCCTCCGACTTTCCGCTCTCCGGAATCAACAATCCGTAGAATGAAGTTATCCGGCGCGCTTCCCGCTGGTCAACACCGTGTCCAGGATGCGCCGAGGCCCCCGTGACCGCACCGGTCACGGGGGCCTCGTACAGGGGGCTCAGCCCTTGCGGGCCTTGACCTCCTCGGTCAGCTGCGGGACGACGTCAAAGAGGTCACCGACCACGCCGAAGTCGACCAGCTCGAAGATCGGGGCCTCGGCGTCCTTGTTGACGGCCACGATCGTCTTGGAGGTCTGCATACCGGCACGGTGCTGGATCGCGCCGGAGATGCCGTTGGCGATGTACAGCTGCGGCGAGACCGACTTGCCGGTCTGGCCGACCTGGTTGGTGTGCGGGTACCAGCCGGCGTCCACCGCGGCGCGCGAGGCGCCGACGGCCGCGCCGAGGGAGTCGGCGAGCGCCTCGATGAGCGAGAAGTTCTCGGCGCCGTTGACGCCACGGCCGCCGGAGACCACGATCGCGGCCTCGGTCAGCTCCGGGCGGCCCGTCGACTCGCGCGGGGTGCGGCCGGTGACCTTGGTGCCGGTGGCCTGCTCGGAGAAGGTCACGGACAGGGCCTCGACCGCACCGGCGGCCGGGGCGGCCTCGACGGCGGCCGAGTTCGGCTTGACCGTGATGACCGGGGTGCCCTTGATGACCCGGGACTTGGTGGTGAAGGACGCGGCGAACACCGACTGGGTGGCCACCGGGCCCTCGTCGCCGGCCTCGAGGTCGACGGCGTCGGTGATGATGCCGGAGCCGATGCGCAGCGCCAGGCGGGCGGCGATCTCCTTGCCGTCGGCGGAGGACGGGACCAGCACGGCGGCCGGGGAGACGGCCTCGTGGGCGGCCTGGAGGGCGTCCACCTTCGGCACGACCAGGTAGTCGGCGTACTCGGACGCGTCGTGGGTGAGGACCTTCACCGCGCCGTGCTCGGCGAGCGTGGCGGCGGTGTCGGCGGCGCCGTTGCCGAGCGCGACGGCGACGGGCTCGCCGATGCGGCGGGCCAGCGTCAGCAGCTCCAGGGTGGGCTTGCGGACGGCACCGTCCACGTGATCGACGTAGACGAGGACTTCAGCCATGGGATTGCTCTCCTGCGTAACGAAGTTGAGGGGCGGTCGGCGGGGGCGAGCCCTTAGATGAACTTCTGGCTCGCGAGGAACTCGGCGAGCTGCCTGCCGCCCTCGCCCTCGTCCTTGACGATCGTGCCGGCCGTACGGGCCGGACGCTCGGTCGCGGTCTCGACCTTGGTGAACGCGCCGTCGAGACCGACCTCCTCGGCCTCGATGTCCAGGTCGGACAGGTCCCAGGACTGCACCGGCTTCTTCTTCGCCGCCATGATGCCCTTGAAGGACGGGTAGCGGGCCTCGCCGGACTGGTCGGTCACGGAGACGACCGCCGGGAGCTGCGCCTGAAGCTGCTCGGAGGCGGCGTCGCCGTCGCGGCGGCCCTTGACCGTGCCGTCCTCGACGGAGACCTCGGAGAGCAGGGTGACCTGCGGGACGCCCAGGCGCTCGGCGACCAGCGCGGGTACGACGCCCATGGTGCCGTCGGTGGAGGCCATGCCGGAGACGACGAGGTCGTAGCCGGCCTTCTCGATGGCCTTGGCCAGGACCAGGGAGGTGCCGATGGCGTCGGTGCCGTGCAGGTCGTCGTCCTCGATGTGGATGGCCTTGTCGGCACCCATGGACAGGGCCTTGCGGAGCGCATCCTTGGCGTCCTCGGGGCCGACCGTCAGGACGGTGACCTCGGCGTCGTCCGCGTTCTCCGCGATCTGGAGGGCCTGCTCCACGGCGTACTCGTCCAGCTCGGAGAGCAGACCGTCCACGTCGTCGCGGTCGACGGTCAGGTCATCGGCGAAGTGCCGGTCGCCGGTGGCGTCGGGCACGTACTTCACAGTGACAACGATCCTCAAGCTCACGCCGGCTCTCCTACTGCATCGTCTTTTTCCGGGCTGCCTCTTGCAGGCAGCATAGGCGCCTGAAGCGGCCGATCCCGGTCGGGGCGTCCGCGCGCTCCGACCGAAATATTACTCGTCAGTACACCCAGTTCCTGCCCGCTAAGCAAGCGCTTTGAACTGTGACCTTCGCAACGCAGCGTAACCGGAATTCGACGGCCGCGCCGGGCGGGACGCCGTGATCAATCCCGCAGACCGCTGAAGCGGCCCTGGTGGTAGAGGAGGGGGCGGCCGGAGCCGGAGGGGTCGCCGAGGACGACCTCCGCGAGCACGATCCGGTGGTCGCCCGCCGGGACGCGTCCGACGACCCGGCACACCAGCCAGGCCAGCACGTCGTCCAGCACCGGTACGCCTTCCGGGCCGTCCCGCCACGCGGTCGGCGCGCCGAAGCGGTCGGCGCCGCTGCGGGCGAAGGTGGCGGCCAGCTCGCTCTGGTGCTCGCCGAGTATGTGCACGCCGACATGGTCCGCCTCGGCCATCGCTGGCCAGCTGGAGGCGCCCGTGCCGATGCCGAACGAGACCAGCGGCGGCTCGGCGGAGACGGAGGTCAGCGAGGTGGCGGTGAAACCGACCGGGCCGGCGGCGCCGCGCGCGGTGATCACCGCGACGCCGGCGGCATGCCGGCGGAACGTGGAGCGCAGCAGGTCGGGGGAGGCGAGCCGGGGAGTGCCGAGGCCGGGTGTGGCCGTCATGGAGTTGTCCTTCTGCGAGGGAGGGGAAACGGGCCGTGGCTGCTCAACAGTCCGGACAGCGCGCGCTCGCGGTGCGGGCGAGGTCGACGTGGACCCGCCCGTGGAGAAGGAGTTCGGTCGGCATACGGTCAGGCTGACGAGAGGTGGCGCGGACAGTCAAGTCGGTTCCGGGATCCGGAAGCCGCCGCCCCGGGCGCTGAAACCCCCTCACACCGCCTCCCCGAGAGCCGCGATGACGTCGGCCTTGCGGGGCTGTCCGGCGGCACGCCGCACCACCCGGCCCCCGGAGTCCAGGACCAGGACCGTGGGGGTCTTGAGGATCCCCAGCGCGCGTACGAGGTCCAGCCGGGCCTCCGCGTCGATCTCGACGTGGGTCACCCCGGGGACCATCGCGGCGACCTCGCCGAGGACGCGCCGGGTGGCCCGGCAGGGTGCGCAGAAGGCGCTGGAGAACTGCACCAGCGTGGCCCGCTCCCCCAGTTCGCCGCCCAGCTCGGCCGCTCCGAGCCGCTTGCCGTCGTCCCGCCCGCGCACCCGCGTCCTCCCGTTCCGCCGCTTGTGCGGCACTCCGTGGACAGGCGCCGCCGCGAGCGTCCGCGGGCACACCACCAGTCCGGTCGTCTTCGGCACAAGCGCTCGGGCGACCGCGAAAATTTCCGCCGTCCGGCGAAGTCGTCCCGCGCGACCGCGGTTCGGGCCGCGACCGGGGCGGCACCCATCGCCTGCCCGAACGCGGCGTTCGGACACTGCCCGGGGCGGGAGTTCCTCGTGTTTCCGAGGAGGGTCACGGTACGGGTGGAGTAAGCAGGACATAAGGTCCACGGGCGCCATGCGGGCGGACGTGACGAGGATCTCGCCGCCGCGTGGCACCAGGACTGGCTAGCCGTCCGTTCTTCGGGCACGATCTGCGAGACGCCGTTAAACCTACGGCCGCGTAACCTCCCGCCGGGAGCCCCCTTTCCCGAGCAGAGCAGGAAGGGTCCACCCGCCCATGGCAGAGCTGGTCTACCGCCCCGTCATCGGTCTCGCCAAGACGCTGTTCAAGGCCTGGGACCTGAGGATCGACTGCAAGGGTTCGGAGAACATCCCACGCTCGGGCGGTGCCGTGCTGGTGAGCAATCACATCAGCTACCTGGACTTCATCTTCAACGGCATGGCCGCTCTGCCACAGAAGCGCCTGGTGCGCTTCATGGCGAAGGAATCCGTCTTCCGGCACAAGGTCTCCGGCCCGCTGATGCGCGGCATGAAGCACATCCCGGTGGACCGCCGGCAGGGCGAGGACGCCTACGCGCACGCGCTGGACTCGCTGCGCTCCGGAGAGGTCATCGGGGTGTTCCCCGAGGCCACGATCTCGGAGTCGTTCACCCTGAAGAGCTTCAAGTCCGGCGCGGCGCGGCTGGCCCAGGAGGCGGGCGTTCCGCTCGTCCCGATGGCGGTGTGGGGCACCCAGCGGCTCTGGACGAAGGGCCGGCCCCGCAACTTCGGGCGCAGCCACACCCCCGTCACCATCCGGGTGGGCGAGCCGGTCGAGGCCCCGCGCGACCAGTACGCGGGCGCCATCACCCGCCGCCTGCGCGAGCGCGTCCAGGAGCTGCTGGAGGCCGCCCAGCGGGCCTACCCCGCGCGCCCCAGTGGCGCGGAGGACTCCTGGTGGCTGCCGGCCCATCTCGGCGGCACGGCGCCCACGGCGGACCAGCTGCGCGCGGCAGAGGCCCACTGAGCCTGCCCGGCCGCGTGCGGCGCCGACCCGGCCGGGTTCAGGCGCCGGCGCCGGACGACACCGGCGCGCGCACCTCGAGACGTGCCCCGGGGCTGGACTTCGCCAGCAGTTCGGCGAGTTCGGCGGCCGCCGCCGCGGCCTCGGGGACGGGCATCGGGGCCAGGGTCTCCAGCAGGAAGACGGCGGAGACCGTCCGCTCGGTGAGGCGGGTGCGCGGGCCCTGGCGCCAGTTCCAGCGGCGGCAGGTGACACCGGCGTCGTCGCGCCACACCACCTCGCCCGGCTCGGGATGCTCGACGGCCTGCGCGCCGCCCGCGACCGTCACGAAGTCCTCCTCCCCCGTGGCCCGCACCAGGCGCATCCCGCCCTGGATGCGGTCGAGGTCCTCGCCGCCGACGGGGATCAGGTGGGCGACGCTGATGGCGTTGTAGAGGTCGACGAGCAGGTTGATCCGGGGCAGGCCGGCGCCGGACAGGGCCCGCTTGGCCAGCGCCTCGGCGGAGTTGCGGGTGCGCGAGGGTTTGGCGCCGAAGGCGGTGTACGCCGCGCGCCACGCCGCCATGTGCGGGTCCTCGTGCGGCGCGCGGCCGGCCAGACGGGCGGCGAGGCGGCGGGCCGCGTCGTCCAGCAGGGCCGAACTCGCGTCCGTGCTGGGTCCGTTGGCCAGGCCGTGCGCCTCGATCGTGACGTGGGTGAAACCTGGTGCGAGGGTACGGACCTCGTCGGACACGGTGAGCGTGAAGGTCATCTGCCTCGCCTCACAGGGTGCTGGGGAGCGTCTTCCACAGGTGCGGCCGGTCGGGGGCGGCCCGCAGTGCGGTGATAACGGCCGGGTGCGGTTCAGCGTACAGGACCGGATAGTCCATCTCATTGGACGCGGAGTCCGGGACCCAGGCCAGCCGTTCGCCCTCCAGCGAGAACCGGGCGTCCACGCCGGGCTTGTTGCCGCGCGGATCCTGCCGGTGCCAGGCGCCGTGGAAACGGACGGCGACCAGACCGTGCACGACATGGCCGCCCCCGTCGTCGCGCAGCAGCCGCTGGTAGCACAGCGCGGTGGGGATGTCCTCGGCCCGCAGCAGGGCCGCCAGGGCGTGGGACTTGGCGTGGCAGATGCCGGTCCGCAGGGTCAGCACGTCGGAGGCGCGCCAGGTGACGCGGAGGTCGCCGGAGTCCTGGGAGTGCGGGATGACGTCCCGGACGAATGTGTAAGCGGCGCGCGCATAGTCATACGAGTCGGCCGCCCCTCGGGCGAGCCGGGCGGCCGTTTCCCGGACAACCGGGTGGTGATGGTCGATGACCTCGTCGGCCGCCAGGTAGGCGGAGAGGTCGGCGGTGTGCTGGATCGGCTCCATGCCCGCAGAGCATAGAAATGCGGTCACCCGACGTCAATGACTTTTCACGTGACCGCATATCTATGCATCTCGTCGGGGTCAGCGCGCCATTTCCTCCTTGAGCGCCGCCACGAACATGTCGACGTCCTCCTCCGTGGTGTCGAAGGAGCACATCCAGCGCACCACGCCGGCGGCCTCGTCCCAGAAGTAGAACCGGAACCGCTTCTGGAGCCGCTCGCTCACGTCGTTCGGCAGCCGGGCGAAGACGCCGTTGGCCTGCACCGGGTGGAGGATCTCCACGCCGTGCACCGCGCGCACGCCCTCGGCGAGCCGCTGGGCCATCTCGTTGGCGTGCCGGGCGTTGCGCAGCCACAGGTCCTTGGCCAGCAGCGCCTCCAGCTGCACGGACACGAAGCGCATCTTGGAGGCCAGCTGCATGGACATCTTGCGCAGGTGCTTCATCTGCCGCACCGCGTCCTGGTTGAGGACCACGACGGCCTCGCCGAACAGCGCGCCGTTCTTCGTCCCGCCCAGGGAGAGGATGTCGACGCCGACCGCGTTGGTGAACGTCCGCATGGGCACGTCCAGGGAGGCGGCGGCGTTGGCTATCCGGGAGCCGTCCAGGTGCACCTTCATGCCGTGCGCGTGGGCGTGCTCGCAGATCGCGCGGATCTCCTCGGGCGTGTACAGCGTGCCCAGTTCCGTGCTCTGGGTGATCGACACGACCTGCGGCATCGCGCGGTGCTCGTCCTCCCAGCCCCAGGCCTGCCGGGCGATCAGCTCGGGCGTGAGCTTGCCGTCGGGCGTGGGCACGGTGAGCAGCTTCAGGCCGCCCATGCGCTCGGGGGCGCCGCCCTCGTCGACGTTGATGTGCGCGCTCTCCGCGCAGATCACCGCGCCCCAGCGGTCGGTGACCGCCTGGAGCGCGACCACGTTCGCGCCGGTGCCGTTGAAGACCGGGAAGGCCTCCGCGGTCGACCCGAAGTGGCTGCGGATGATCCGCTGGAGGTTCTGGGTGTAGTCGTCCTCGCCGTACGCCACCTGGTGGCCGTGGTTGGCCAGGGCCAGGGCGGCCATCACCTCGGGGTGGGCTCCCGCGTAGTTGTCACTGGCGAAACCGCGGACCTCCGGGTCGTGATGGCGACGCGCGTCGGTCCTGGGAGGGTTCACGGCTTCTCGGTCAGCCACAGACGGTTTCCGTTCACTTCGGCGGCGGACTTGCTCCAGACGCCCTCGATGGCCTCGGCCAGGTCCTTGACGTCCGTGAAGCCCGCGAACTTCGCGTTGGGGCGTTCGGCGCGCATCGCGTCGTGCACCAGCGCCTTCACCACCAGGATCGTAGCCGCGGACGTCGGCCCGTCGGCGCCCCCCGCCTTGCGGAAGTAGTCGCCCATGGCCAGCGTCCACGCCTCGGCCGCGGCCTTCGCCGCGGAATAGGCGGCGTTGCCCGCGGTGGGCCTGCTCGCGCCGGCGGCGCTGATCAGGACGTACCGGCCGCGGTCGCTGCGCTGCAACGCCTCGTGGAAGGCGAGGGAGGTGTGCTGCACGGTGCGGATCAGCAGCATCTCCAGGAAGTCCCAGTCGTCGAGGCTGGTCTTCGTGAATGTCTCGCTGCCGCGCCAGCCGCCGACCAGGTGCACGAGCCCGTCGACCCGGCCGAAGTCCTTCTCGATGTGGGTGGCCCAGTCGCGGGTGGACTGGAGGTCGAGCAGGTCCACCGTGTCGCCGGTGACGGTGGCGCCACCGGCGGCGTAGCGGGCCGCGTCCACCGCCTCGGACAGCCGCTCCGGGTCGTTGTCCGCGCCGATGACGGTCGCCCCGGCCTCCGCCAGCCGCATCAGCGCCGCGCGCCCCGCGGGGCCGCCCGCGCCGGCCACCGCGATCACCGTACCGCTGAGTGCCCCGTTCGCCCCGTTCCCCATGGTCTTCCCCTCTGACGCAGTGTGCTGGACGCGGTCGCTCACGCGGCGAGCCGCTCGGTGCTGTCCGCCTTGATGCCCCGGGTCGAGGCGATGACGTTCTTCAGCTTCTTGGACAGCGCCTCATAGAACATGCTCAGCGGAAACTCGTCCGGAAGCACGTCGTCCACGAGCTTGCGCGGCGGCTGGGTCAGGTCCAGGGCGTCCGGGCCCTTGGCCCACCGGGAGCCGGGGTGCGGGGCGAGGTAGGTGGAGACCAGCTCGTAGCCGGCGAACCAGTGCACCAGCTTCGGGCGGTCGATGCCGTCCTTGTAGAGCTTCTCGATCTCGGCGCAGAGCTGGTTGGTGACCTGCGGGGCGCGCTCCCAGTCGATGGAGAGCCGGTTGTCGGTCCAGCGCACGACGTCGTGCTTGTGCAGGTAGGCGAAGAGCAGCTGGCCGCCGAGACCGTCGTAGTTGCGGACGCGGTCGCCGGTGACCGGGAAGCGGAACATGCGGTCGAAGAGCACCGCGTACTGCACGTCACGGGCCTGCGGGACGCCGTCCGCCTGGAGCTTCACGGCCTCCTTGAAGGCGGTGAGGTCGCAGCGCAGCTCCTCCAGGCCGTACATCCAGAACGGCTGGCGCTGCTTGATCATGAACGGGTCGAACGGCAGGTCGCCGTGGCTGTGGGTGCGGTCGTGGACCATGTCCCACAGGACGAAGGCCTCCTCGCAGCGCTTCTGGTCGTGGACCATCGCGGCGATGTCCTCGGGCAGGTCGAGGCCGAGGATGTCGACGGCGGCCTCGGTGACCCGGCGGAAGCGGGCGGCCTCGCGGTCGCAGAAGATGCCACCCCAGGAGAAACGTTCCGGCGCCTCGCGGACGGCGATGGTCTCCGGGAAGAGCACGGCGGAGTTGGTGTCGTAGCCCGAGGTGAAGTCCTCGAACGTGATGCCGCAGAAGAGCGGGTTGTCGTAGCGGGTGCGCTCCAGCTCGGCCAGCCACTCGGGCCAGACCATGCGCAGCACGACCGCCTCCAGGTTGCGGTCCGGGTTGCCGTTCTGCGTGTACATCGGGAAGACGACCAGGTGCTGGAGGCCGTCCGCTCGGTTCGCGGCGGGGTTGAAGGCCAGCAGGGAGTCCAGGAAGTCCGGCACCCCGAAGCCGCCCTCGGCCCAGCGGCGCAGGTCCTGCACGAGGGCCCGGTGGTAGGCGCCGTCGTGCGGGAGCAGCGGGGAGAGCTCCTCGACCGCGGCGACGACACGCTCGACGGCCGCCACGGCGTCGTCGCGCCGCGGGGCACCCTCGGCGCCGAGGTCGATGGATCCGTCCTTCGACTGCCATGGCCGGATCTGCTCCACGGCATTCTTGAGCACGGGCCAGGCCGGGTGCTCAACCACCCTGATCAGCGAAGAAACCTGCTCCTCCGCACCAGCCTGCACAAGAATTTCCGTCATGTCCCATCCTCCACGGGAGAACCTCACGTCGGGGACACCGTACGCATAGCGGGTTTCTCTCAGCAAGTAGCTGACCGGGAAATTATTCTGTCCGACCCCGTGGTAACCGACATTTTTCCTGTCGCAAACCGTGACGACGCTCACTTCCGCCGAGAGGGCACGTCCCCGGCACCGCCGAGATCCGGCCGCCCGGCCCGGTCAACGCGAGCGGCGACGCGCCCACGGGAGGGTGGCGGCTCGGGCGGCCACCGGGCGTACGGTGCGCCGCCGGTGCTCCCGTGCCCCGCGCGGGCGCGGGTTCATCGTGCGGCCCGGCCATTAGGCTGCGAGCCTGCCGCGTGGACGACGACGTCCGTACGGGGGCCGCCGGTCCGCGCGTCGCCGAGCCGCCCGTCGACGGAAGCGAGTTGAACCTTGAACTTCCTTACCATCGGTCACCGCGGGGTCATGGGCGTCGAGCCCGAGAACACCCTCCGTTCCTTCGTCGCCGCGCAGCAGGCCGGCCTCGACCTGATCGAACTCGATCTGCACCTCAGCAAGGACGGCGCCCTCGTCGTCATGCACGACGCGGACGTGGACCGTACGACGGACGGCTCCGGGCCGATCAGCGAGAAGACCCTGCCGGAACTGCGCGCCCTCGACGCGGGCCGAGGGGAGCGGGTGCCCCTGTTCGAAGAGGTCCTGGACGCGGTGCACACACCGTTGCAGGCCGAGATCAAGGATGTGACGGCGGCCCGGGCGCTGGCCGAGGTGATGCGCACGCGGGACCTGACCGCGCGGGTGGAGGTGTCCTCGTTCCACGACGAGGCCGTCGCCGAGATCGCGCGGCTGGTGCCCGGGGTGCGGACCGCGCTGGTCGCGAGCCGCTACGGCCCCGACGTGGTGGACCGCGCCGTCGCCGTGGGGGCCGCGACCGTGTGCCTGAACATCCGGCGGCTCACCCTGGAGACCGTCGAGCACGCGCGCGCGTCCGGGCTGCGGATCATCGGCTGGGTGGTCAACTCCCAGCCCCAGCTGCGCCTGGTCCGCGCCCTGGAGCTGGACGGCGCGACCACCGACTACCCGGACATCAAACGCACGGGCCGCTTCACCGCGTGACCCGGCGGCGGTCTTCCCGCGGAGGCGTCACACCAACGGCTTGACCAGCACCTCGAACGCCAGGTCGTCGCGCTGCGGGATGCCGTAGCGCTCGTCGCCGTACGGGAACGGCTCGGTCTGTCCCGTACGGCGGTAGCCGCGGCGCTCGTACCAGGCGATCAGGTCGTCGCGGACGGAGATCACCGTCATCCGCATCTCGGTGACGGCCCAGGTATCGCGGGCCAGCCGCTCCGCCTCCGCCAGGACGGTCCTGCCGAGGCCCGAGCCCTGTTGGGCCGGGCTGACCGCGAACATCCCGAAGTAGGCATGGTCGCCGCGGTGTTCCAGCTGGCAGCAGGCGACGGTACGGCCGTCCTGCTCGACGACCAGCAGCCGGCTCTCGGGCGCCTTGATCACCTCCAGCACGCCCTCGGCGTCGGTCCGCTGTCCCTCCAGGATGTCCGCCTCGGTGGTCCACCCGGTCCGGCTGCTGTCTCCTCGGTACGCCGACTCGATCAGCGTGACCAGGGGGTCGACATCGGCGTCGGTGGCGTCACGGAAGGTGAGTGCGGTGGCGGGGGTGTCCATGGGGCGGCGGTCTCCGATCTCGGGCGTGGCTGAGCCAGGCATGAGGGTAACCCTGCCACTAGCCTCCCGTGCATGGTGCATGTACTCAGCAGCCGGACACTTCTCCGGCCCACCGACCCCGAACGCTCGCGCGACTTCTACGGCGAGCAGCTCGGGCTGTCCGTCCACCGGGAGTTCGGTACCGGCCCCGAGCGCGGGACGGTCTACTTCCTCGGCGGCGGCTTCCTGGAGCTGTCCGGCCGCTCCGATGCGCCGCCGTCGCCCGCGGCGCGGCTGTGGTTGCAGGTCGAGGACGTGACCGCCGCGTGCGAGGAACTGCGGGCGCGGGGGGTGGAGATCGTACGACCACCGGTGCGGGAGCCGTGGGGCCTGGTCGAGATGTGGATCACCGACCCGGACGGCACCCCGATCGTCCTGGTGGAGATCCCGTCGGACCACCCACTGCGCTACCGGCCGGGGATCTAGCTCTGTTGGGCCGCGGCGTTGTTCACGCCGCTGATCGGCGGGTGTCCGCCGAGTGCGGTGTGGCAGCGGTGGGCGGCGGTGCGTTCGGTGTTGCTCAGGTCTTCGGTGTGGGCGAGGCGGGAGTGGCTTCGGTGCGGGCGAGGCGGGAGTGGTCGTCCAGGGCCGTGTGCGGGTAGGCGTAGCCGCTGCCGGTGCGGTTGCGTCGGCCTTCGGCCCGGCCCGGAACCTTGTGCCCGCCGCCGTCGGGGATCCGGCCGAGTTTTCTGCCGTCGGCGTGGACCAGTTCGCCGGTCCGTGCGCGCTCGAATCTGCGGACGGGTTCGCCGGTGGCCCGGTCCAGCACGGCCAGCGGCGGCAGACTGTGGCGGCGCAGGATCGATCATCGGATCGTTGGTCCGGGCTGGCCGTTGACCGACAGGCCGTGGGAACGGATCGAGCGGCTACTCCCGGGCCGGACACCGAAGCGGGGTGGCCGGTGGCGCGGCGTGCGGGCCGGTGGGGCCGGAGCGTGTTCGCGGTGGCGCACGCGATGGTGGCCCGGTGGTGGGAGCAGGCCCTGTACCGGGCGGAGGAGGAGATCCGGTCGTACCGGCCTGCACCTGCTGGCGGGGGCAAGCGTGTCACGCGGCGTCGGCGTTACCTCGGGGGCATCCTGTTGGGCACGTGCGATCGCGGGAGCAGCCGACGAGAAGGAGTCACGCGGGTGTCGTCTCAGGGCGTTACGGTCGTGGTTCTCCTGGCGGATCCGGACGCGCCCACGGAGATCGCGCAGCGCATGGCCCCGATACTTCCCACTCGGCTTGCCGACAAGTCGGGCCAGGGGCGACGGTTCGACGTCGAGGTGGTCAGTGAGCCCTTCACCTCAGGGACCGAGGACCCGCCCACCTTGATGCGCCGGATCATGGACCGTGGAAGAGCGGAGAACTGGGACATCGTCGTGGCCCTCACCGACCTTCCGCTGCATTCACACGGGCGCAAGCTCGTGGTGGATCTGAGTCACGAACACGGCTTGGCGCTGCTCTCCCTTCCTCCGCTGGGGGGCCTGAGGCTACAGACGAGAGCCCGGCGGGCCGTGGAAGAAGCCGTGCTCGGCTTGGCGGGTCCGCGGGCCACTGGGGCTGACGGACCTCCGCAGAGTCAGCCGCTCCTGGGGCCCTTCGTCGGTCGTTTCGCGCCTGTTCACCCGGTTCCAGTCAGTGAGGAGGAGACCGCTGATCTCCGGTACGTCGTCAGCGGTCCTCGCGGTCACCTGAGGGTGCTCGTCGGTATGGTCCGCGCCAACCGGCCGTGGCGCTTGGTGCCGGGCTTGTCGAAAGCCCTGGCGGCCGCACTCGCCACCGGAGCCATCGCCACCGTGAACTCCACCATCTGGAACCTGGCCGAAGCCCTGAGCGCGCCACGCCTCGTGATCGCCATGGTCGGTTCTGTCGCGCTCATGCTCGGCTGGCTGATCGTGGACGCGCAGCTGTGGCATCGATCAGCAGAGGTCTCGCGGGAGGCGAGGCAGAGGGCGAGGCTCTACAACGCCTCGACGGTCATGACCGTGGGTATCGGGGTGCTTGTCTGCTACGGGGGTCTGGTCGTCATCAACTTGGTGTGGGCGCTGTTCATCATCAACGACCGAGTGTTCGCCTCCATGACGCGAACCCCGCTGCACGCCACGGAGTACGTGACGTTGTCCTGGTTCGTCGCTTCGGTCGCCACGGTGGGCGGCGCGCTGGGATCGGGCCTGGAGAGCGACGATGCGATCCGGGCAGCCGCCTACTCCAAGCGGGAACAGGAACGTCGCCAGATGCTCCAAGACGACCACGGTGACTAGCACTCCAGCAGCGTTTCGCTACCTGGCCTGGTCGGAGCATCGTCCGGAGTAGTTGGCCGGTGGTGTGCCGGGGGCGGTCTTCCCGGACCGCCCCTCCGACGAGCGGATCGGGGAAATGGCCGGGCTGCGACACGGACAGCCTCGCCGCGTGATCGACGAACGTCCGGACGCAGCCCGGGAACGAGGTCATGCCCTCGAAGTACGGGGGCTTGCGGACGTACGTCGACTGCGGGTCCCACGACCTGTTCCGCTGCACCAGCCACCGGTCGGCGGCCAGGACCAGCCGCGAATGCCTCGCCGGTTTCGCTCGTCCGTGCCTCGACTTCCGTCCCGCTGGACGGTCGGCAGCTGTTCTGACGTGCGTAATCGGCGGACAGCCGTGAACGAATACCCCTCGCGTCGGGGCGCATTCCCGGCGCCTGTGCCCGGGACGCCGCGGTTGTGCCGCCCTCTGGCCTGGCGAAGACTGGGGCGGTACGGGTAATCGACTACGGCGGGCGGTACCGCAGCCATGGTGCCCGCCGCCGGACAGGTGGTCACCGTGACGATCTCGCCCTTCGGGTCCGGCGACCCGTTCTCCGAACTCTTCAACCGCTTTTTCGGCATGAGCCCGGCCACCTCCCCGCCGGCCGTGCAACGCGTCCCCATCGGGCGACTGCTCAGCGACTCCGCCCACGAACTGCTGGCCGCGGCCGGCGGGCGCGCCGCCGAGGACGGAGCCGATCTCGACACCGGGCACCTGCTGTGGGCCGCCACCCGGGTGCCCGCCTCACGTCAGGTGCTGGAGCAGGCCGGCGCGGACCCCGACCGGCTCGCCGCGGACGTCGAACGGTCCCTGCCCTCCGGCACGACTGCCGGCGAACCCGCGCTCACCCCGGCGGCCAAGCGCGCCCTGCTCGCCGCGCACGCCCGCTCCCAGGCGGCCGGCGCCTCCTACATCGGCCCGGAGCACATCCTCGCCGCCCTGCTGGAGGACCCGCGCTCCGGGCTCGACCGCACCCTGCGCTCCGAGGTCGCCTCACCGGGCGCGCTGGGCACCGGCGACCGGCGCGGACCGGCGGCCGGCGGGCACTCCGACACCCCGACCCTCGACGAGTACGGGCGCGACCTCACCGACGAGGCGCGCGCCGGGCGGCTCGACCCCGTCGTGGGCCGCGCCCAGGAGATCGAGCAGACCGTCGAGGTGCTCTCCCGCCGCACCAAGAACAACCCTGTGCTGATCGGGGACCCCGGTGTCGGCAAGACCGCCATCGTCGAGGGACTCGCGCAGCGCATCGTCGCCGGGGAGGTGCCCAAAGCGCTGCGGGACCGCCGGGTGGTGGGCCTGGACATGGCCGGGCTGGTTGCCGGGTCCCAGTACCGGGGGCAGTTCGAGGAACGCCTGAAGAAGGTGATCGACGAGGTCACCCGCTCCGACAAGGGCATCATCCTGTTCATCGACGAACTCCACACGGTCGTCGGAGCGGGCGCCGGCGGCGAGGGCGCCATGGACGCCGGGAACATCCTCAAGCCCGCGCTCGCCCGTGCCGAGCTCAGCGTCGTCGGCGCGACGACCATCGACGAGTACCGCAGGTACATCGAGAAGGACGCCGCCCTCGAGCGCCGCTTCCAGCCGGTCATGGTGCCCGAACCGACCGTGGAGGAGACGGTCGAGATCCTGCGCGGGCTGCGCGACTCCTACGAGGCCCACCACGGGGTGCGCTTCACGGACGAGGCCCTGGACGCCGCGGCCGCCCTCTCCGACCGCTACATCAGCGACCGCTTCCTGCCGGACAAGGCCATCGACCTGATGGACCAGGCGGGCGCCCGCGTCGGGCTGCGCAGCCTCGGCGGCCCTGAGGAGAGCAGCGGCCTCGAAGACCGGCTCACTCGGCTGCGCAGGGAGAAGGACGAGGCCGTCAGCACCGAGGACTACGAACGCGCCAATGAACTCAAGGCCGGGATAGCCGAGTTGGAGAATCAGCTGGCCGGAACCGGCGAAGGCCGCCCGGAGACCGCCGCCGTCACCCCCGAGGACATCGCCGAGGTTCTCTCCGCACGCACCGGCATCCCGGTCTCCCAGCTGACCGAGACGGAGCGGGACCGGCTCATGAAGCTCGAGGAGACCCTGCACGAACGCGTCGTCGGCCAGGACCAGGCGGTGACCGCCGTGTCCCAGGCCGTGCGCCGCGCCCGGGCCGGCATGGGCGACCCTGACCGGCCCACCGGCAGCTTCCTCTTCCTCGGCCCGACCGGGGTCGGCAAGACGGAACTCGCCAAGGCGCTCGCCGAACTGCTCTTCGGCGACCCCGACCGCATGATCCGGTTCGACATGAGCGAGTTCCAGGAGAAGCACACCGTCTCCCGCCTCGTCGGCTCCCCACCCGGATACGTCGGCTACGAGGAGGCGGGCCAGCTCACCGAGGCGGTGCGGCGCAAGCCGTACAGCGTGGTGCTCTTCGACGAGGTGGAGAAGGCTCACCGGGACGTCTTCAACCTGCTGCTCCAAGTCCTGGACGACGGGCGCCTCACCGACGCGCAGGGGCGCACGGTCGACTTCCGCAACACCGTCGTCATCATGACCAGCAACATCGCCTCCAAGCACATCCTCGACCGCCAGGGTGACATCGCCGATATCGCCGACCTCAAGGACGACCTCATGGCGGAACTCCAGGCCCACTTCCGCCCGGAGTTCCTCAACCGGATCGACGAGATCATCGTCTTCCACACCCTGACCAGGGCCGACCTGGTACGCATCGTGGACCTGCTGCTGGAGGGCAGCCGGCGCAGGCTGCACGCCCAGCAGATCGGCCTGGAGGTCACCGAGACGGCCAAGGAGTGGCTCGCCGAGCGCGGCTACCAACCGGAGTTCGGGGCCCGGCCCCTGCGCCGCACCATCCAGACCGAACTCGACAACCGGCTGTCGAACATGCTGCTCGATGGCACGCTCAACCCCGGTGACACGGTGATCGTCGAGGTCAAGAACGACGAGCTGACTGTGAACCTGGCAGCGAAGAAAGCCGCCGACGGTGCCGGTGAGGAGGCACCATAGGCGTGTCGCCAACTGTCCCTGAGCAAAGTGGCCGAGTGCGGTTACGCCCTGGCCCGCTGGCTGCGTTTCCATGGCGCGGACCGGCCGGGTATCGCTGGACGTCACAGCCATCCAGCGGGCGAGCGGAGCGGCTGTGAGCATCGGCGACGTGCTGCGGCATCTCAACATCGATGCCGCCGCGCCGGCCCCGGCGTCGCCGCCCCTCGTGATCAGTAGACCTAGGCGGTTTTGTTCGGATCATCGGGCGGACCGGAGGAAGATGCCCGCGATGTGGAGTCCGGCCAGGTAAATGGTGGCGGTCTTCTCGTAGCGGGTGGCGATGCCTCGCCGCTGCTATCACTGCTTGGATGCCGCGCTTGCGCAGGTGCTCGCGGATCGCGCGGGAGGAGTACGCCTTGTCGGCCAGGACCATGTCCGGCCTGGTGCGGGACCGTCCTCGCCGGCTGGGAACGCGTAGGCGTGCCACCACGTCGGCGAACGCGAGTGCGTCGCCGGCCTGGCCGGCGGCGAAGCTCGGGGGCCAGGCCGGGGCGGGGAGGCCCCGAGTCTGAGATCGGGGTGGTTGCGGGTGGCGGCGACCAGCTGCTCGGTGGTCCAGCGGCGGACGGTGAGGAAGAACGCCGGGTCGCCCTCCACGCGCAGGCCGCCCAGCTCCGCCCAGCGGACGTCGATG
>NZ_JBEXRO010000020.1:0-36634 GCF_040613095.1 Streptomyces sp. NPDC006309
ATCCTCCCGCAGATCACCCAGGTCCGGCCCGGAGAGGCGGAACTGAACCGCATCACCGGCGCGCAGACCCCCTCCGGCATCCCGGTCGTCATCACCGCGCCGGTGACCGAACGCCCGGCGCGCGGCACCAACTCCCGCTCCCGGCGTGGACGCCCCTCGCAGTCGGCCCGCCGGCCCGCGCGGCGGCGGTCCGCCGAGACGGCTGCCTAGACAGCCTCGCCGGCAGGACACCACCACCCCATCGAGGAGGCACCCTTGGCATCCGTCATGACGCAGCTCCATCCGGCGAGCGCGACACCCCTCGATGCGGCGGTGGCCGACGCCACGGACTCGTCCGGCCCGAAGGCGTGGGGCGACATGACCGTCGAGATGGCCCTGTCCGTCATGGCCGGCGCCCGCATCGGGTACCTGCCCGTCTGCGACGAGGACGACCTGTGCACCGGCCTGGTCACCCAGGCCCAGCTCACCGTCGTCCGCGACAGCGCCACGTACACGGACCGGCTCCGTCTGCGCGACCTCATCGGACCTCTCCCGACGGCTCCCGCCGGGATGGCCGGCACCGGGTACGCGGCGTAGCGCAGGCCCCGCGTCGGGACGCCGGCAGGGCTGCCCACCGTTTCCGCGGGCACGTCGTGGCCGGTCGCGCGGTTCCCCGTGCACCTGGGGCGCCACTAGAACACGCTTGTCATCCAGCACCGTCGGCAGCACCATCCGGCGGTGCTGCCGGGCGTCACGAATCGGCGGGCGTCACGACGACGCCCGTGTCACCAGTTCCGTCGGCAGGACCGCCTGACGGCGGTCCAGGCCACGGGAGGCGGCCGGGCGGCGGTCGGCGATGTCCGTGAGGAGCAGTTCGATCATGGCGCGGCCCATCTCCTCGATGGGCTGGCGGACGCTGGTCATGGGCGGGTCCATGTGCCGGGCGATGGCCGAGTCGTCGTACCCGACCAGGGCGATGTCGTCGGGGATACGGCGGCCCGCCTCCCGCAGCACCTGCCGGGCGCCCGCCGCCATCACGTCCGAGCCGGCGAAGACCGCGTCCAGGTCGGGGTGCCGGTCGAGCAGGACCGTCATCGCGCGCCGGCCGCCCTCCTCGGTGAAGTCGCCCGTCTCGATGAGCCGTTCGTCCGCCGCGTGGCCCGCGTCACGCAGGGCCGCGCGGTAGCCGTCGACGCGCCGCTGGGCGCCGTAGACGTCCAGCCGTCCGGTGATGTGCGCGATCCGGCGGCGGCCCCGGCTCACCAGGTGCTCCACGGCCGAGCGGGCCCCGCCGTAGTTGTCCGAGTCCACTGACGTGAGCGTCTCGGCAGCCGAGCGCGGGCCGCTGATCACGGCCGGGATCTCCAGCTGGGCCAGCAGGTCGGGGAGCGGGTCGTCGGCGTGGACCGAGACCAGCAGTACACCGTCGACGCGATGGGCCGCGAGGTACTGGGCCAGGCGCCGGCGCTCCCGGTCGCTGCCGGCGAATATCAGCACCAGCTGCATCTCGGTGTCGGAGAGTTCGGAGCCGACCCCGCGCAGCATGTCCGAGAAGTAGGGCTCGGCGAAGAACCGGGTCTCCGGCTCGGGGACGACGAGCGCGATGGCGTCGGTGCGGTTGGCCGCGAGGGCGCGGGCTGCGGTGTTGGGGACGTAGCCGAGTTCGGCGACGGCCGCCTCGACCGCGGCGCGGGTGGCGTCGCTGACCCGGGGCGAGCCGTTGATCACCCGGGAGACCGTGCCGCGTCCGACCCCGGCCCGGGCGGCGACCTCTTCGAGCGTGGGCCGTCCCCCGCCCCGGCCCCGCCCTCCGTGGCTTGCCATGGCTCCGCCTCTCTCGACAGCAATTCCGGCTGGCTGGAATCTAACAGTCCTGGCCAGAGCGACGAGCGGCAGCGGGCGCCCGGCGCGGCCCAGTTAACACTCCGATAACTGAACGCATCCCTCCGCGTCCGGTCCCTTGACACCCCGCTCAGAAGCGACGACTCTTCAACTCATCACTCGTGGGAGCGCTCCCACAGTACCTGACACCTACATATCCCGCACGTTCCCCGCCCGAGCCGCAGCGAGTACGAACGGGCCCGATTCCATGCAGTTGGCCGGGGGGTCGGCACGTCAGGCAACAGGAGGACGAAATGCGCACGAGCATCCGCCGGTCACATCGGCTGCTGGCCCTCGCGGCCGTGGCCGCACTGACCACGGGGCTGCTGGCCGGCTGCGCCAACGACTCGGACAACGGCTCGTCGGACAACTCGGGTGGCAACGGCAGTGGCAAGGGCAAGATCACGCTGACCATCGGGACCTTCGGCGTCTTCGGCTACAAGCAGGCCGGCCTCTACGACGAGTACACGAAGCTGCATCCGGACATCAGCATCAAGGAAAACGTCACCACCCGTACCGACGTGTACTGGCCGAAGGTGCTCACCCGCCTCCAGGCGGGCTCCGGCACCGACGACATCCAGGCCATCGAGGTCGGCAACATCACCGAGGCCGTGCAGACCCAGGCGAACAAGTTCGTCGACCTCGGCAAGGAGGTCGACAAGTCGCAGTGGCTGGACTGGAAGCTCGCGCAGGCCACCACGAAGGACGGCAGGACCATCGGGCTCGGCACCGACATCGGGCCGATGGCGATCTGCTACCGCAAGGACCTGTTCCAGAAGGCCGGGCTGGAGACGGACCGCACCAAGCTGGCCGCCCAGTGGAAGGGCGACTGGGCCAAGTACGTCGACCTGGGCAAGAAGTTCATGAAGAAGGCGCCCGACGGCGCGAAGTTCGTGGACTCCGCGTCCTCCGTCTACAACGCGGCCCTCGGCGGCGGCGCCACCCGGTACTACGACAAGGACGGCAACGTCGTCTGGGACAGATCCGAAGGCGTGAAGAAGGCCTGGGACGCCGCGATGACGGTCGCCACCAGCGACATGTCGGCGAAGCTGAAGCAGTTCGACAAGCCGTGGGACCAGGGCTTCGCCAACGGCTCCTTCGCGAGCGTGGCCTGCCCGGCCTGGATGATGGGCTACATCGAGCAGAAGTCCGGTGACGCGGGCAAGGGCAACTGGGACGTGGCGGCGGCGCCCACCGCGGCCAACTGGGGCGGCTCCTTCCTCGGCGTGCCGACGGCGGGTGAGCACCAGAAGGAGGCCATCGCCCTGGCGAAGTGGCTGACCGCGCCGGAGCAGCAGGCGAAGGTCTTCGCCAAGCAGGCCAGCTTCCCGTCCACCCCGTCGGCCTACGCGAGCCTGAAGCCGGCCGCGGACACGACGGCGTACTTCTCGAACGCGCCGATCACGCAGATCTTCTCCGACTCGGCGAAGACGATCCCGACGCAGTACTTCGGGATCAAGGACCAGCCCATCAACACCGCGCTGACCGACGTGGGCATCCTCCAGGTCGAGCAGAAGGGCAAGTCGCCCGAGCAGGGCTGGGACGCCGCGAGGAACGAGATCAAGGACGTGCTCGGCCAGTGAGCAGCTCCAAGCAGGCACTCGCGCATCCCGCGTCGAGCGCCGAGGCCGCGCCCGGCACCCCGCCGGGCGCGGCCCGGGGCGCTCGCGGTCGCGGTGCGCCGGCGGGCGCCGACTCCTGGCGCAGCCGGTTCTACCGCTGGGACACGAAGGCGGCGCCGTACGCCTTCGTCGCCCCCTTCTTCGTGCTCTTCGGGGCCTTCTCCTTGATACCGCTGCTCTACACGGCCTGGTACTCGCTGCACGACGTGCAGCTGTCCTCGCTGGACCACCAGACCTGGGCGGGCCTGGACAACTACCGGAACCTGTTGTCCTCGGACTTCTTCTGGAACGCCCTGAAGAACACGTTCAGCATCGGCCTGATCTCGACCGTGCCGCAGCTGCTGGCCGCGCTGGGGCTGGCGCACCTGCTGAACTACAAGCTGCGCGGCTCCACCATGTGGCGCGTGGTGATGCTGACCCCGTACGCCACCTCGGTGGCCGCGGCGACCCTGGTGTTCACGCTGCTGTACTCGTGGGACGGCGGCATGGTCAACTGGGTCCTGCACTTCTTCGGGGTGGACCCGGTCAACTGGCGTGAGTCGGACTGGGGTTCGCAGTTCGCGGTGTCCTCGATCGTGATCTGGCGGTGGACCGGCTACAACGCGCTGATCTATCTGGCGGCCATGCAGGCCATCCCGGCCGACCTGTACGAGTCGGCGGCGATCGACGGCGCGAACCGCTGGCAGCAGTTCCGGCACGTGACGGTCCCCCAGCTGCGGCCGACGATCCTGTTCACGGTCGTCGTCTCCACCATCGGCGCGACCCAGCTCTTCGGTGAGCCGCTGCTGTTCGGCGGGGTCAGCGGCTCCAAGGGCGGCTCCGAGCACCAGTACCAGACGCTCGGTCTGTACATGTACGACCAGGGCTGGATCATCGGCAACCTCGGGAAGGCGTCCGCGATCGCCTGGTCGATGTTCCTGCTCCTGCTGATCATCGCCGCGGTCAACCTGCTGCTCACCCGACGGCTGAGGAAGTCCCAATGAGCCAACTGACCGTTCCCCGGGCCGGGCGCCGGGAAGGAAAGGCGCCGCGGCAGCGCGGTCGCATGGGCGCCGGCAAGCAGCTGCACGCGGGCCCCGTGACGTACCTCGTACTGGCCGTGTTCGCACTGGTCTCGCTGGCCCCGCTGGTGTGGACGGCGATCGCGGCCTCCCGCACCGACCGGCGACTGGCCCAGACCCCGCCGCCGCTGTGGTTCGGCGGCAACCTGTTCCGCAACCTGGAGGCGGCCTGGAGCCAGGCGGGGCTCGGCACCGCGATGCTCAACTCGGTGATCGTGGCGGGCACGATCACCGTGAGCACGGTGCTGTTCTCCACGCTGGCCGGGTTCGCCTTCGCCAAACTGCGGTTCCGGTTCTCCGGCGTGCTGCTGCTGCTGACCATCGGCACGATGATGATCCCGCCGCAGCTGGCCGTCGTACCGCTGTATCTGTGGATGTCGAATCTGGGCTGGTCCAACCAGCTCCAGACGGTGATCCTGCCGAGCCTGGTGACCGCGTTCGGCACGTTCTTCATGCGGCAGTACCTGGTGCAGGCGCTGCCCAGCGAGCTGATCGAGGCGGCCCGGGTGGACGGGGCAAGCAGCCTGCGGATCGTCTGGCACGTCGTCTTCCCGGCCGCGCGGCCGGCGATGGCGGTGCTCGGCCTGCTGACGTTCGTGTTCGCGTGGAACGACTTCCTGTGGCCGATCATCGCCCTGACCCAGCAGAACCCGACCGTGCAGGTCGCCCTGAACGCGCTCGGCACCGGTTACGTCCCCGACCAGGCGGTGATCATGGCGGGCGCGCTGCTGGGCACGCTGCCGCTGCTGATCGCCTTCCTGCTGTTCGGCAAGCAGATCGTGGGCGGGATCATGCAGGGCGCGATCAAGGGCTGATCCGCCCGCCCGACCGTGCCCGCACGACTTCCCGGGGGCCGGGCCACCGCCGTCCCGGCCCCTTCTTCCCCCTCATCCGTCGGCCCCTTCCGACCGTAAATGGGAGCGCTTCCATGCCTGACTCCGTTCCGTCGTCCGTGACCTTCCCGCCCGCCTTCCTCTGGGGCGCAGCGACCTCGGCGTACCAGATCGAGGGGGCGGTGCGGGAGGACGGCCGCACCCCCTCGATCTGGGACACGTTCAGCCATACGCCGGGCAAGACGGCCGGCGGGGAGACGGGGGACGTCGCGGTCGACCATTACCACCGCTACCGCGACGACGTGGCGCTGATGGCGGAGCTGGGCCTGAACGCCTACCGCTTCTCCGTCTCGTGGTCCCGGGTGCAGCCGACGGGCCGCGGGCCGGCGGTCCAGCGGGGCCTGGACTTCTACCGCCGGCTGGTCGACGAGCTGCTGGCGGCCGGCATCAAGCCGGCGGTCACCCTCTACCACTGGGACCTGCCGCAGGAGCTGGAGGACGCGGGCGGCTGGCCGGAGCGGGACACCGCGTTCCGGTTCGCCGAGTACGCGCAGCTCGTCGGCGAGGCGCTCGGCGACCGGGTGGAACAGTGGATCACCCTCAACGAGCCCTGGTGCAGCGCCTTCCTGGGCTACGCCTCCGGCGTGCACGCCCCCGGCCGCACCGACCCGGCGGCCTCCCTGCGCGCGGCCCACCACCTCAACCTGGGTCACGGCCTGGCGGCCTCGGCCCTGCGGTCGGCCATGCCGGCCCGCAACCAGATCGCGGTCAGCCTCAACTCCTCGGTCGTACGGCCCCTCACCCAGGACCCGGCCGACCTGGCGGCGGCCCGCCGCATCGACGACCTCGCCAACGGCGTCTTCCACGGCCCGATGCTGCACGGCGCGTACCCGCAGACGCTGCTCGCCGCGACCGCCTCGGTCACCGACTGGTCGTACGTCCTCGACGGCGACGTCCGCACGATCAACGCGCCGCTGGACGCACTCGGCCTCAACTACTACACCCCGGCTCTGGTCTCGGCCGTCTCCGGGGACGTCAAGGGCCCCCGGGCGGACGGCCACGGGACGAGCGACCACTCCCCCTGGCCCGCCGCCGACGACATCCTCTTCCACCAGACCCCCGGCGAGCGCACGGAGATGGGCTGGACGATCGACCCGACGGGCCTGTACGACCTGCTGATGCGCTACTCGCGAGAGGCCCCCGGGCTCCCGCTCTACATCACCGAGAACGGCGCGGCCTACGACGACAAGCCCGACGCCGAGGGCCGCGTCCACGACCCCGAGCGCATCGCCTACCTCCGCGGCCACCTCGCGGAGGTACGGCACGCCATCGCCGACGGCGCCGATGTGCGCGGCTACTTCCTGTGGTCCCTGATGGACAACTTCGAGTGGTCGTACGGCTACGGCAAGCGGTTCGGCGCGGTGTACGTGGACTACGCGACGCTGGAGCGCACCCCGAAGTCCAGCGCGCGGTGGTACGGCGAGGCGGCGCGGACCGGGACGCTGCCGTCGGTGGAGTCCCTGGCCTGAGCGTCCCGGGCGCGGCCCGTCGGGGGGCGGGCCGCGCCCGGAGGGGGATACCGGCCGGGGGGATACCGGCCGGGGGGGTGCCGGGGTGCCGGCCGGGTGTTACTTGTACGCGCCGAACGCCTTGGCGAACGCGTTCGTGTCCTGGCTGATGGAGCTGCACGTGGCGTCGGCGGTGGACTTGGGGCCGCCGGCGCACTGCTTGTCGCGGGTCGCGGACCACATGGAGAGCCAGCCGATCCCCTTGGACCTGGCGAAGTCCACCAGCTGGGTGGCGTCCTCGACCTTGAAGACCTCGGAGGAGACGTCGTTGACGCCGATCATCGGAGTGACCGCGACGGCCTTCCAGGCGGCGGAGTCGGACAGCCCCAGCACGCTCTTGATCTGGGCCTGCGTGGCGGTGGCGGCCTGCTCGGCGTAGGTACCCATGTCGCCGCTGTACGAGGGGCCGTAGTCCATCGCCATGATGTTGACGGTGCCGATCTCGACGCCGTTGGACTTGGCGTCGGACAGCAGGTTCACACCGTCCTGGGTGAGGCCCTCGGGCATCACCGGGAGGGTGAAGGAGACGTCCAGGCCGGGGTGCTGGGCCTGGAGCTTGGCGATGGCTCGGGCGCGGCGGGTGTTGGCCGCGGTGTTGGGCAGCGCGCCGCCCTCGACGTCGAAGTCGACCTTGGTCAGTCGGAAAGCGTCGACCACCTTGCCGTACGCCGTCGCCAGCGCGTCCGCCGAGGAGCAGGTGGTGGCCAGCTCGGAGCCGGAGGCACCGCCGAAGGAGACGCGGACGTCACCGCCCTTGGCGCGCAGGGAGCCGATCTGCGCGGCCACGCCGTCGCTGTTGACGTCGGTCACGCCGCCCCACTTGGGGGTGCAGCCGCCGCCGTCGTTGACGAAAGCGAGGTTGTAGTTCTTCACGCCGGTCGCGTCGGCGGCACCGAGGAGGTCGAAGGCCGGGTAGAGGGAGGTGTCGACGTAGGGGGCGAAACCGGCGTCGGAGGTGGTGCCGGTTCCGGTGCCGCCGGTGGGGGTGGTGGCGGGCGCCGGGGTCGACGCGGTGGGGGCCGGGGTGGTCTGCGTGGGCCGGCCGCTCGGCTCGGGGGTGGCGCCGCCGTCCGCGGAACACCGGGTGTCGTCGATCCGGCAGCCCGTCGGGTCGCCGCTGCCGTCGACCACGAAGCCGACCGTCACCGACTTGCCGGGGGCCAGGCCGTCGGTGTCCCACGTGGCCGGCTTCACGGTGACGTGCTGGCCGGTCACGCTGGACCGGGCGTTCCACAGGGAGCCGAGCTTGGCGCCCGCCGGGAGGTCGAACTCCAGCGTCCAGGTCTTCTCGGTCTGACCGGTGGTGTTGGTGACGACGTACTGGGCGGAGTACCCGGTGGACCAGTCGCTGGTCCGGGTGTAGGCGGCGTTCACCGCGGCCGCGTTGGCGGTGCCGGTGAGCAGGACCGCGCCGCCGCCGATCACCGCGGCGGCCACCAGTCCGCCTATCGCCTTGTTCCTGCCGCTGATCCTGCGCCGGTGCGTGCTCATGCGCGTGCCTGCCTCTACTGCTCACGGGGGGTTCACAGGGCTTTCCCGACCTGTGGGGATGCGGCAGCACGCTAGCGGGCCCGATTCGGACAATTGGCTTGTCCGGGGCGGTGGTTGCCGGGTTTATGGCGCGCTTAAGGAAGCGATCGGGATCGGTTAATGGTCGGGACCAGCCGGCGGGGCCGGCGTCGGCGCACCGCTCCCCGGTGGCCCCGGCCCACCGGTGCCCGCCCGTCCAGCTGGAGCCGGATCCGCACCTCGGTGCCGCCCAGGACCGAGCCGCCGATGCGGACGTCGCCACCGGTGGACTCGGCCAGCCGGCGCACGATGTCCAGGCCGAGGCCGGTCGAACCGGCGTTCCCGGAACCCCGGCCGCGGGCCATCGCCGCCTCCGGGTCGGGTATGCCCTGGCCCGCGTCGGAGACCAGCACGATCACCGCGTCGTCGCCGTTGTGCACGTCGACCGCGAAGGCGGTGCCCTCGGGGGTGTGCCGGAAGACGTTGCCGAGCAGGGCGTCGAGGGCGGCGGCGAGGTCGGCGCGGGCCACGGGCACGCGGACCGGCCGGTCGGCGCCGGCCACCCGCCATGTGCGGCCCTCGTCCTCGGCCAGCGCGGACCAGAACTCCATGCGCTCGCGCACCACCGCGGCCACGTCGCACCCGGCACCGGGTCCGGCGGCGGCCGTCTGGGGCTTGGCCTGGCGGGCCGTGCGGATGATGGTGTCGACCTCGTGCTCCAGCTGGGCGACGGCCGCCCGGGTCTGCTCGGCGGCCGGCCCGGCCCCGAGGGAGGCGGCGTTGAGCCGGAGGACGGTGAGCGGGGTGCGCAGCCGGTGCGAGAGGTCGGCCGCCAGCTCGCGCTCGTTGGCGAGGAGCTGGACCACCTGGTCGGCCATGGCGTTGAACGCGGCGGCGGCGAGCCGCAGTTCGGTCGGGCCGTCCTCCGGCACCCGGGCGCCCAGCTTGCCCTCGCCCAGCTGGTGCGCGCCCTCGACCAGGCGCCGTGCGGGCCGCACCATGCGCACCCCGAGCCGGTCGGCGACCGCGACCGAGCCGACGATCAGCGCGAGGCCGACGGCCGCGAGCACCGCCCAGGCCGTGCCGACGCCGTTGGTCACCTCGGCCTCGGGGACGTACACCTCGACCACGGCGATCGCGCCGGAACCGAGCGCGACCGGCTGGAGCAGGACGGAGCCGCCGGGCACGGAGCCGACGGAGGCGCGGCCGAGTCTGCGCACGGCCTGGATGTCGCGGCCGGCGGCGCGCTGCCGGCCGAGGTCGAGCGCGGCCCGGCCGCCGTCGGCGGGCAGGTGCACGGCCATCCCGGAGTCGGCGCCGGCCGAGGCCACCACCCGCTCCAGCTCGTCCCGGTCGGTGGTGATGGACAGGGCGGGCGCGACCGCGGCGGCCTCCCGCTCGGCGCCCGCGAAGGCGCGGTCGCGGGCCATCTCCTTGACGACCAGGCCCAGCGGCACGGCGAACGCGACCACGACCATCGTGGTGACGGCCAGGCAGACCTTGACCAGGGCCCACCTCATCGCGGCGCCTCCCCGGCCACCGGGGGTTCGAGCTTCACACCGACCCCGCGCAGGGTGTGCAGATAGCGCGGCCGGGCCGCCGTCTCCCCCAGTTTCCGGCGCAGCCAGGACAGATGGACGTCGATGGTCTGGTCGTCGCCGTAGGACTGCTGCCAGACCTCGGCGAGGAGTTCCCGGCGGGCGACGACGACACCGGGCCGGCCGGCCAGGAAGGCGAGCAGGTCGAACTCGCGGCGGGTCAGGTCGAGCCGGACGCCGTCGAGTTCGGCCTGGCGGCGCAGCGGGTCGACGGTGAGCCCGCCGACGCGGAGCACGTCGCAGGGCGGGGGTTCCGCGCCGGCGGAGCGGGCCCGGCGCAGCACGGCGGCCATGCGGGCGGAGAGGTGCTCGACGGAGAACGGCTTGACGAGGTAGTCGTCCGCTCCGGCGTTGAGCAGCCGGACGATCTCCGTCTCGTCGTCCCGGGCGGTGGCGATGATGACGGGCACGTCGGTGATGCCGCGCAGCATCTTCAGGGCCTCGGAGCCGTCCAGGTCGGGCAGTCCGAGGTCCAGGACGACCAGGTCGAAGCGGAGCTGGGCGACCTCGCGCAGCGCCTCCAGCGCCGTGCCGACACTGCGCACGGTGTGGGCGGCGTCGGTCAGGTGCCGGATGAGCGCCGAGCGTACGAACTGGTCGTCCTCGACCACGAGAACACTTGCCATGCGCCGCACCGTACGCCATGCGGGCGGAGCGGGGCGGGTGCCTGTGGACAACCCGGGACAGGTGCGGACGGCCGTCCCCCTGGGGCAGTATGGCCCGCGATGCGCAGAGGACTCGTACACGTACTGGCGTGGCTGCTCGCGACGGGAGCGGCGGTCACGCTGTCGTGGTGGGGCGTGCACACGGTGATGGCGGGGACGGCCTACGAGCCGCCGCGGGCCCTGTCGGCCGCGGCGGCCGGCGCGGCCACCCGGCGCCCGCAGTCACCGGCCCCGGAGCCGCCGGCCTCACCGACCGTCCCGCCGTCGCCGTCCGGGAGTCCGTCGTCCGGGCCGCCGGCGGCCACGCCCTCGCGGGCACCGGCCCCCGCCACCACCTCCGCCTCCGCCTCCCCCACCGTCGCGGCCCCGGCCGCCGGCCGGGTCAGGGCCTACGACACCGACGGCGGCCGGGCGGTCTTCGACCTGGGCGCCTCGAGCGCGACCCTCGTGTCGGCGACCCCGGGGACCGGCTGGTCCATGCAGGTGTGGAGGACGACGGCGTGGATCCGGGTGGAGTTCACCCGGGACGCGGACCGGGTGTCGGTGTTCTGCACCTGGCACGACGGCCCGCCACGGGTCGAGATCGGAACCTACTGACCGGCCGGCCGGGTTCCCGGCCGGCCCGGGGCGCGGAGCCCTACTGGAACACCGAGGGCGGCGGGGCGGGGGAGGCCACCGCCACATCGTCCGTCACGGGTACCGCGCCACCGGTGAAGTCGGTGAGCCGGGGGCCGTGTTCGACCCGGGCGGAGTGCGGGTCGCAGGCGGCGCGCCGGGTGAGTTCGGCGAGCGGCAGCGGCAGGTCGGAGGCGACCAGGACGGCGTTGCCGAAGCGTTTGCCGCGCAGGACGGCCGGGTCGGCGATGAGGGCGAGTTCACCGAACCGGGCGGCCGCGGTGGCGACCTGGCCGCGCAGGTGCGCGAGCGGCGGGCCGTCGGCCAGGTTGGCCGCGTAGACGCCGGAGGGCTTCAGCGCGCGGCGGACCTCGTCCAGGAACTCGGTGGAGGTGAGGTGGGCGGGGGTGCGGGCCCCGCTGAAGACGTCGGCGACGACCAGGTCGGCCCAGCCGTCCGGCACCTTGGCGAGTCCCGCCCGGGCGTCCGTCGCCCGCACCCGGATGCGGGCCTGGGGGTCGAGCGGCAGTTCGCGCCGGACCAGCTGGACCAGGCTCGCGTCCCGTTCGACGACCTGCTGGGTGGAGCGGGGCCGGGTCGCGGCGACGTACCGGGCGAGGGTGAAGGCGCCGCCGCCGAGGTGCACGGCGTGCACCGGTCTGCCGGGCGGGGCGGCGAGGTCGATGACGTGGCCGATGCGGCGCTGGTACTCGAAGGAGAGGTACGCGGGATCGTCCAGGTCGACGTGCGACTGGGGTGCCCCGTCGATCAGGAGCGTCCAGGCGCGGGCGCGGTCCGGGTCGGGTACGAGCCGCGCGAGCCCGCCGTCGACCGGTTCCTCGACGGCCGCGGCGGGGGCCGACCCGCGGCGTGTGTTCCTCGACCTGCCCATCCGCCCATTTTCGCAGCTGCCGCGGGCTCCCGTGTCACCGGCGGCTGTCGGCCGCCTCGATCAGCCGGGCCGCCTCCCCGAGAGCCCGGCGCAACTCCGCCGGGTCGGTGGCGCGGTCGGCGTCGCCGGGCGGCAGCAGCCAGTCCGAGCCCGCGACGGGCGGCTCGGGGGCCAGGCGCAGTCCGCGCCCGTCCGTCTCGGTGCAGGTGCTGCCCGGCACGTCCCAGCCGGCCGCCGTACCGGCCGGCACCACGAAACCGAGGGTGCCGCAGCCGTCGTCGTGCAGGACGGGCCCCACCGCGTCGCAGGCGCCGCGGCGCAGGATGTCGACCGCCTCCAGGCCCTGCCGGGCCGGTACCGTCACGAGGTCGCACCCCTCCTCGGACGGCGACCCCGGCATCCGGGGATCCTTGCTCTGGCTGCTCTCCATGCCGGCCTCCACCACACAGCCCACTCGCGGTCCATGGAGTCCAACGCGTGAGCGCGTCAACGGCTACGGCACAAGTCCGCCGCAAAGGATGGCACTTCATGGCAGATCGTGCGTGAGATGACCGTTTTGTAGGCAAACGCCGTGCGAGCGGTCCCGCACAGCGGGTACGTTCAGGCCCGCCGGACCCAGGGCGTCACACGGACATCCCGTCCCGCGGACCGCCCCCGGGCCCGGCGCGGTTCGACGCTTCCACGGTTCGCACGAGAGGACCCGGTCATGACGTCGTCCACGGTGACCTCGTCACACCCCGAACGGCCGCCCCGGCCGAACCTCGCCTTCCGGCGGCTGCGCGGCCGGCGCTCACCGGCCGAGTTCGCGGCGCTGGTCCGGCGGGCGGCGCGCGAGATCGGTGAGCGGGTGAGCTGTGACGCGCGTTACGTCGGCCGGGTCGAGGCGGGTGAGATCCGCTGCCCCAACTACGCGTACGAGCGGGTGTTCCTGCACATGTTCCCCGGCCGCACGCTGACCGACCTCGGCTTCGCGCCCCGTTCGGCCGTCCGCGGGCGCGCGGCGCGTACGGCCGGGCAGGCGCGCGTGGTGCCCGATGAGACGCGCGGGGCCCGCGGTCCGTATGACACACAGAACCCGCACGACCCGGCCGGCCCGGATCCCTCGGGCGACCCGCACGAACCGTACGAGAACGACCCCTGGAACCACGAGGAGAGCGACGTGCTGCGTCGCGCGTTCATGACCGGCACAGGCGCCACGGTGGCCGCCGCCACGCTGGCCCCGCTGGGGCTCACCACCGGTGCCGCGGCGGCGGGGCGGCCGCCCCGCCGCGTCGGCGTCCCCGAGGCGGCCGCCCTGGAGGAGGCCGTCCGCCGCATCCGGCTGCTCGACGACCGGCACGGCGCGGACGGCCTCTACCGGCGTGCGGCGGCTCCGCTGCGCGCGGCGTACGCGCTGCTGGACGCCGGCGCGACCCGGCAGACGACCACCGACCGGCTGCACGCGGGTGCCGGGGAACTCGCCATCTCCGTGGGCTGGCTGGCCCACGACTCCGGCCGCTTCGACGACGCCCGCTCCCACTACGCCGAGGCGCTGGCCACGGCCCGCATGACCGGCGACCCGGGGCTGGAGGCGCACGCCTTCTGCAACAGCGCGTTCCTGGCCCGGGACGCCGGCCGCCCGCGGGAGGCGGTCCGGGCCGCGCAGGCCGCGCAGCGCGCCGGCCGCGCCCTCGGCTCCGACCGGCTGATGTCCCTGCTCGCGCTGCGCGAGGCGGGCGGCTGGGCGGGGCTCGCCGACCGCACCGGCTGCGAGCAGGCGCTGACCCGCGCGCAGGCCCTGTTCGCGCGGGGCCGCTCGGACGCGGACCCCGAGTGGATGAGCTTCTACGGTGAGGCCGAACTGGAGGGACTGGAAGCGCAGTGCTGGTCCGCCCTGGGCGACTGGCGGCGGGCGTCCCGGCACGCGCGGCGCGCGGCGCGGCTCCAGGATCCGCACTTCACCCGCAACATCGCGCTCTACACCGCGGAACTGGCCGGCGACCTGGCCCACGAGGGCCGTCCCGACGAGGCCGCCGAGGCGGGGCTGCGGGTACTGGGCCTGCTGGACCAGGTCCAGTCCTCCCGCATCCGGACGATGCTGGCGGTCACGGCCCGAACCCTGCTCCCGCACCGCCGCGCGCCGGGCGTCACGGACTTCCTGGACCGCCACGCGTCGCTGCCGCGAACCGGCCGGGCGTAGGACACGGTCGACGGACCGGGGAGCACATCCGGGGCGGGCGTCCGCCCTGAGGCGTACGTCACCGCGCGCCGCCCCGTCCGCCGACCCCGGCGGGCATGACCGTTGCCGGGACCTACGCCACCCGGCCCCGCTCCGGTGGTGGCCCTAGACCGCCATATGGCCCACGTCGTTCCAGGTCTCGATCGCCGGTTCGCCGTAGGCCCAGCTCAGTACGGACAGTGACGTCGGGTTCAGCCGTATCCGGGCGGCGAAGTCCAGGGGCAGGCCCAGCCACCGCGCTCCGATCGAGCGCAGGACGTGCCCGTGGGCGAAGACCAGCACGTCCCGGTCGGCCGAGCGCGCCCAGGACACCACCTCGTCCGCGCGCGCGGTCACCTCGGCCGGGGTCTCGCCCTCCGGGACGCCGTCCCGCCAGATCAGCCACCCGGGCCGGGCGGCCTGGATCTCGGCGGGGGTCATGCCCTCGTACGCGCCGTAGTCCCACTCCATGAGCGTGTCCCACACCGTGGCACGGTCACCGAAGCCGGCCAGTTCGCACGTCTCGCGCGCCCGGGAGAGCGGGCTGGTGCGCACCTCCGCGTCCGCCAGCCCGTCCAGCGGAGCGCGGTGCAGCCGCTTGCCGAGCAGCTTGGCCCCGCGCCGGCCCTCCTCCAGCAACGGCACGTCGGTCCTGCCGGTGTGCTTGCCGGACAGCGACCAGGCCGTCTGTCCGTGCCGGGCCAGCAGGATGCGCGGTGCCATGGGAGACCTTCCGGGACGGTGGCGCCGACACGGACGCCACGAAAAACGTGTGCATGCGGTCCCTCCATCATCGCGCACCGCCCTCCGGCGCAACCCGGCGGGCGATCCCGGCGTCTTCGAGGGCTGGAACGGCCACCGGTGCGCAAGTGGGAGCGCCCTCATGGGCGGTGTTCGGACACCGTAAAGTGGCACGGTCGCCCGCCGGGGCGCGCCGTACAGCAGAAGGGGGAGGGCGATCGGATGCCGCAGACCGAGACACCGGACACCGAGGAGGCCCCGCGATCCCGGTTGCGCTGGTGGACGGAACTGCCGCTGATCCTGCTGGTCTACGGCTGCTACTCGGCCGGCCGGCTCCTCGCGCGCGGTGACGTCACCAGCGCCGTCGACCACGGACTGGCGATCCTGCGCATCGAGAAGGCCCTGCACCTGAACGCCGAACACCCGCTGAACCGGCTGTTCACCCGGGAGACCTGGCTCGGCGTGCCGGCCGACTTCTGGTACGCCTCGCTGCACTACCTCGTCACGCCCGCCATCCTGGTCTGGATGTTCCGCGCGCGTGCCCGCCACTACCGGGCCGCCCGCACCTGGCTGATGACGTCCACGTTCATGGGGCTGATCGGCTTCACGCTGCTGCCGACCTGCCCGCCCCGCCTGCTCTCCGCCGGCCACGGCTTCGTGGACACGATGGCGCAGTACAGCTCGTACGGCTGGTGGGGCGCCCAGGCCAGCGCGCCGCGCGGCATGGGCGGCATGACCAACCAGTACGCGGCGATGCCGAGCCTGCACGTGGGCTGGGCGCTGTGGTGCGGGGTGATGCTCTGGCGGTACGGCGGCTCACGCCTGACGAAGATCGTCGGCGTCGCCTACCCGCTGCTGACCGCGCTCGTGATCATGGGCACCGCCAACCACTACCTCCTGGACGCGGTCGCGGGCGTCGCCGTGATGGGCGCCGGTTTCCTGCTGGCGCCGCGGGTGACGCGGGCCGCGGACCTGGTCCGG
This sequence comes from Streptomyces sp. NPDC006309, assembly GCF_040613095.1. NCBI lineage: Bacteria > Bacillati > Actinomycetota > Actinomycetes > Kitasatosporales > Streptomycetaceae > Streptomyces > Streptomyces sp. NPDC006309. Next base: position 16,143 of record NZ_JBEXRO010000020.1, read on the forward strand.
TCCCGCCTGTCCCGGCCCGCCCCGGCGGTCCCGGGCGCCACCGGTTCCCCGATTGTCAGTGCCGGATGCCAGACTTCCGCGGGTGAGCGAATTCCACGGCAGCGCGCGTCATCGCCCGACCTCGCGGCCGGACCGGACGTCTCCCCCACCAACACGGGAGAAGGGGCTCCGGCACCGGCTCGCTGAGCTGCGCGGTCCCGACGTACCGGCCAAGGCCCTGGACGCGCGCGCCCTCGCGGCGCTCGCCGCCAACCCCGGCTGCTCCCGGCGGGCGATCCTGGACGGCGCCGGGGTGGACAAGGCCCGGCTGGCGACCGCGCTGGGCGCGCCCTCCGGCTTCGGGCAGTCGCAGTTCGCGCTGACCCGGGGCAACGCCTTCGAGGCGCGGGTGAAGGCGGACGGCGGCGCGGAACTGCTGCGGCTGGCGCACGCCCGCCTCGATCCGGGTGCCGAACCGCCCGCGGAGGCGGCCCGGCCCGACCTGACCGCGCACGGCCCGCAGGGACGTACGGCCCGTACGGCGCTGGCGCTGCGCGAGGCCACCCGGGCCGGCGGCTGGACGCTCCTCGATCATCCGATGCTGGCCCTGGACGTGGCGGGCTCGCTCGCCTTCGTGGAGCCGGACGCGGTGGTGGTGCACCCCGACGGCAGCTGGTCGGTGGTGGAGATCAAGTCGTTCCCGATGGTGGACGGCTCCGCGGACCCGTCGAAGGTGGGCGCGGCGGCCCGGCAGGCCGCGGTGTACGTGCTCGCCCTGGAGGACGTCGCCGCCCGTCTCGATCCCGCCCCGCGCGTGCGGCACCGGGTGCTGCTGGTGTGCCCGAAGGACTTCTCCAACCTGCCCGCGGGCTGTGCCGTGGACGTCCGCAAGCAGCGTGCGGTCACCGCCCGCCAGCTCGCCCGGCTGACCCGGGTCGAGGAGATCGCCGCCGCGCTGCCCGAGGGCACGTGCTTCGCGCCCGACCGGCCCGCCGAGGAGCTGACGGCGGCCGTGGAGGCGGTGCCGGCGACGTACGCGCCCGAGTGCCTGTCCGCCTGCGAACTCGCCTTCCACTGCCGGGACCGCGCCCGCGCGGCCGGCGCCGTCACCCGCCTCGGCCGGCCCCTGCGGGCCGAACTGGGCGGCCTCGCCACGGTCGAGGAGGTCCTCGCGGCGGCCCGCGGCGAGAGCGGCGACCCCGACGACCCGGCGGTGGCGGCCCTGCGCCGGGCGGCCCGGCTCCGCGCGGAGGCCCTGGCGGCCGCCCGGGAGGTGGCCACGTGTCCCTGATCGACACCCTCGCCCGGCTGGAAGCCGTCGGCAGCGGCCGGGCGCAGCCCGCCGCGACCGTCCGGCACCGGCATCTGTCCGACCGTCCGCTGGTGTTCGTGCCGCTCACCACGGCCGGTGAGACCGGCGCCCCGCTCGGCGCGCTGGTCGGCACCGACCGGGACGCGCCCCGGCTGCTGGCCGTACCGCAGCCCCGCGACCGGGATCTGCGGTTCACGTTCCTCGCCGACCTGGCCGACGCCGTCCTGCCGTACCTGGACTCCTTCGCGGAGTCGGTGGAGCCGGCCGAGCGCACGGAGACCGATCCGGAGACCGGCAAGCGGGTCAAGGTGGAGGCCGAGCTGTGCGCGGACGCGCCCCAGCTGATCGTGCCCAGCCGCGCGGGCCTGGACTTCGTACGGATCCTCGGCCGCTCGACGCGTTTTCGCCGCACCGCCGAGCAGGATCCGGACGCGCCCTACCCGGCGCCGCCCCGGGTGCCGCTGCTCGGCCGCTGGCTGACCCACTACGGCGAGCGGTCCCGGGTGCCCGGCTCCTCCCTGCTGCTGGCCCTGACCGACCTGCTGGCCCGGCACTGGGCGACCGGCCAGTCCGGCCTGGAGGACCAGCATCTGGGCGCGCTGCTCGCCTGGATCGACCCGCCCGGGGGCGAGAGCGGCGCGGACGCCGCGCGCCGGGCCGAACTGGCGCGGGACGCGGCCGGACAGCTGCTGTGCCCGCCGGCCGGCCCCGCGACCGATCCGGCGTTCGACAACAAGCTGCTGGCCCCGGCGATCGAGCGGTACGACCGCGCGCGTACCGCCCTGGCCGCCGCCCAGGACCCGCTGGAGGCCGACGACCGGCTGGCCGCGCTCACCGCGGCCGAACGGGACGTCCGCGCTCTCGTCGAGAGCCGCACCCGGCCCACCTGGGACGCGGTGTGGCGGGGCCTGGACCTGCTGCGGGCGTTGCCGGAGGGCGCCCATGTCGAGGAGCGCTGGACGCGGGACCGCTGGTCGTTCACCGGGCACCGGGACCGGGTGCTGGCCGGGGAGCCCCCGCAGCCGCGCCGGGACGACGCGGTGACGGCGGCGAACAAGCTGGCCACGCGCGAGCGGGAGCAGGCCCGCCTGGAGGCGCAGGAGGCGCTGGACGATCCGCTGGTGATGGCGGGGCGGCGGCTGGCCGGGGAGACGTTCGCCGGTGACGTGACCGAGGTGGTGATGGCGTACAGCGAGAGCAGACGGCCGAGCCCGCGCCCGCTGGTGACCGTCCGCACGGAGGACCGGCCGCATCTGGGGGAACGGGCCCGGGTGTACCGCTCGGTGGGCGGCAGGCCGCAGTCGGCGGAGTTCGCCGGCGCCGAGGGCGAGGGCGTGCTGGTGCTGCGGATCCTGGACCGGATGGGACGGGGGAAGGAACCCGAGCCCGGGTCGGTGCCCGAGAAGGGCGACCGGGTGTGTTTCACCCTCTTCGAGCACGAGCAGCGCGGCGGCGCGAAGCTGCCCGGCCCGGAGGAGACCCCGTGGACGCACGGCGGGCCGCCGGGCGAGCCCGTGGCGGAGACGCCGGACACCGTGACCGAGGAGGACGTGCTGTGACGACCGTCGGCTCCGACCCCGCGGCCGCGGCCGCCCGCGCCACCGACGCGATCCTCCACGACACGCTGCACGGCACCGAGCGGGGCGTGGTGGTCGACTCCCCGCCCGGCGCCGGCAAGTCCACGCTGGTGGTCCGCGCGGCCCTGGAGCTGGCCGGCGCCGGCCGCCCGCTGATGGTGGTCGCCCAGACGAACGCCCAGGTGGACGACCTCGTCCTGCGCCTCGCCGCGAAGGACCCGGAGCTGCCGGTCGGCCGCCTGCACAGCAGCGACAGCGACCCGTACGACACGGCGCTGGACGCCCTGCCGAACGTCCGTACGTCCGCGAAGGCCGCCGACCTCGGCGGCCTGCCGGTGGTGCTGTCCACCGCCGCGAAGTGGGCGCACGTGACGGTGGACGAGCCGTGGCGGCACGCGATCGTCGACGAGGCGTACCAGATGCGCTCGGACTCCCTGCTCGCCGTGGCCGGCCTGTTCGAGCGGGCGCTGTTCGTGGGCGACCCCGGCCAGCTGGACCCGTTCTCCACCGTCGGCGGCGACCAGTGGGCGGGCCTGTCGTACGACCCGTCGGCGTCCGCGGTCACCACCCTGCTGGCGCACAACCCGGGCCTGCCGCAGCACCGCCTGCCGGTGTCCTGGCGCCTGCCGGCCTCGGCGGCCCCCCTGGTCTCCCGCGCCTTCTACCCGTACACCCCGTTCCGCAGCGGCACGGACCACGGCGACCGCCGCCTCACCTTCGCGGTCCCCTCCGACGGCTCCGGCCCCGACCGGGTCATCGACGAGGCGGCGGAGACCGGCTGGGGCCTGCTGGAGCTGCCCGCCCGGTACACCCCGCGCACGGACCCGGAGGCGGTGCGGGCGGTGGCGGCGGTGGTCCGGCGCCTGCTGGACCGCGGCGGCGCGGCGGTCTCGGAGCCGCCCCCGTCCCCGCGCCCGCCCACCGGGAGCAGTGCCACGCCGCTCACCGCCGACCGGGTCGCCGTGGGCACGGCCCACCGCGACCAGGCGGCGGCGGTCCGCGCGGCCCTGGCCGGCCTCGGTGTCCAGGACGTGACGGTCGACACCGCGAACCGCCTCCAGGGCCGCGAGTACGACGTCACGGTCGTCCTGCACCCGCTCTCCGGCCGCCCCGACGCCACCGCGTTCCACCTGGAGACCGGCCGCCTGTGCGTCCTGGCCTCCCGCCACCGCCACGCGTGCATCGTGGTCTGCCGCGCCGGCGTGAGCGACCTCCTGGACGACTACCCGTCCACGGAACCGGTCCAGCTGGGCACCCTCGTGAAGTTCCCGGACGGCTGGGAGGCGAACCACGCGGTACTGGCCCACCTCGCCGAACACCGAGTGGACTGGCACCCCTGACCACGGCCCGCGGCGCCCGCCCGCCAGAGGTCACCCCGACACCCCCGGCCCCGCCGGACCCGCCGGACCCGCCGGACGGAGCCCGGCACGCCGCCGGAGGCGGCCGAGAGCCACGGCCCGGACGGCCGGGCGGCCGACCACGCCGTACCGGCCCATCTCGCCGAACACCGAGTGGACCGGCACCCCTGACCACGGCCCGCGGCGCCCGCCCGGCCGTGCGGTGGTCGTCCGTGTGCTGACGGGCCCTTGCGGGGGCGCGGGACAATGGACGGTGGCCCACCAGATGGCGGTGCCCAGCGAACCGTACGAGGAGGAGACACAACATGGCGGAGCCCACGCCGCGTCGTAACGAACCGCGGCTACGCCCCGCGCCCCTGCTCTTCGAGCCCGCGGAGGCGGCTGCCGACCCGGAGCACTTCTTCGATCTGGAGTCGATGGAGGATCCGCGGGCGCTGCTGGCGCGGTCGACGGAGCTGGCCCAGGCGTTCCGCGCGGCGGCCGACCGGGCCGTGGAGTTCCAGGCTCTCGCGGCGGCCCAGCTCGCCGACCCGCGCCGGTTCGACCGGCTGACGACGGCGGACATCGCCGAGCGGGCGGAGTGGACCGAGGACTACGCGAAGAAGATGGTGGAGTTCGGGCGGGACCTGCTGCGGGGGAACGTCGAGGGGCGCACGCCCGTCGATCCCGGGTGACCGCACGCCGCGCCCGCCGCCCGGGTACCTCCCAGGCATATGCCAGGCGGGCAAGATACTCCTCCCCTCCGGCCCTGTCCCGGTTTTCGGCAACTCTGGAGGACCGTCCGCTCACTGCCTGTACACCTGGGTCACATGAGCAGCGCACCGAACGTCACCCGTGTCAGTGCCGAGGGCGTCGCCTGGCTGGCCTCGGCAGGAACGTACCCGCGCAGCACCCTGGCCCTCTGGGAGGAACGTCCGGACGCCCCGGTCGTCCTGCCCTGCGGTGCCGTCTTCGACGTGGTCAGCGCCCCGGTGGCCTTCGGGCGCCGGATGCTGGACCGGCTGTGGGACGAGGGCCCGGGGCCGGGACCCGTCGCGGTGTTCCGGGGCCGGACCCTGATGTTCACCGCCCCGGGCACGGCCCAGCGGCTGCCCTCGCTGCTGGCCTGGGAGGAGTGGGGGTCCCGGCGGACGCGAGCGGTGCCGCCGCTGCTGTGCCACGGCACCGGGGACGCGGTGACCGTGCCGGCCCCCGCCCCGGCCGGGAACGACACCCCCGGCGCCTCCCGCTGGCTGGTCGCCCCCGACACCCGGCACCCCTGGCTGCCCGGCCCCGAGACCGTGCTCTGGGCGGCCGTCCGGGCGGCCCGGGCGGCCGTACGCATATCGATTTTTCCTCCTGCCGACCAGGATGCTAAGGTCTACGACGTCAGCAGGCGCCGCTAGCTCAGTTGGTTAGAGCAGCTGACTCTTAATCAGCGGGTCCGGGGTTCGAGTCCCTGGCGGCGCACATGACGAGGGCGGGTCACAACCGGTTGATGCCGGATGTGGCCCGCCTTTCCCGTTCCCGGGCCGGCCGGGGGTTCAGTCACTCAAGGCCGGGGTGATCCGCACCGTCCACGCCCCCGAGGCCGTCCGGTCCTCCACCTCCACCCGCACGCCCTCCCCGGGCACGGTGAAGCTCTCCCCGAGGGAGACCGGCGCGTCGGCCAGCGGCGGATAGACCGAGTTCTCCCAGCACGCCTCGGTGCGCGGGTGGGCGTCCACGACCTCCACCGGGCCGCCGCCGGACTCGGCGCCGCCGCGTACCCGGTAGACCAGGATGCCCTGCCGGCAGGAGGCGCGGTCGTTGCCGGCCGGGCCGCGCGCCTCGAAGGCCAGGGCGCTGTCCGGGCCGGTGCGCACGACCGCCAGTTTCGCGCCGTGCCCGAGGCCGAAGGCGGGGGCGCCGGCCGTGGCCCGCACCGCGACGCCCGGCCCGGCCGCGAGGGGCTCCAGGGTGAGGCGGGTCGGCGCGGTGCCGTGCACGCACACCACCTGGCGCGGATCGAGCCAGCCGAGTTTCCACTTGTGCCAGGCGAACAGGTCGGGGGCGAGTCCGAACTGGCTGCCCATCAGGTCCCAGTCGCCGACGTAGGTGTCCCAGTCGCCCTTGCCGTCGACGGGACGGTGGTAGAGGTCGGGCAGGTCGAAGACATGGCCGGTCTCGTGGGCGAGGACGAGACGGTCCGGCGGGTGTTTCTCGAACACCGTGACGACCCGGTGGATGTCGGTGCCGTCCACGTGCAGGGGCGTGTCGAGGTTCACGACCTTCGTGGCGTCGGAGTCGACGCCGGGCGCGTCCGGGTCGGCGACGAAATAGACGACCCGGTAGCGGGAGAAGTCGACCTGCTGGTCGGCCACGGCGAACGCGTCCCGCAGATAGGCGGCCCGGTCCTCGGCGCTCCAGTCCCGCCGCATGGCGTACGCCGTCGAGGGGCGCGGCATGCGCAGCCAGCGCGGGAGCGGATGCGGGCGCAGGGCGAACCGGCCGTAGGACGCCTGGGCGAAGAAGCGGCTGGTGACGGGGAAGTGGTCGGCGGTCAGCCGCGCGGGGCTGGTGCGCGGGGTGGCGTCCGGGAAGGAGAGGAAGACCAGGACGGCGTCGACGGTGCCGGTGGGGCGGGTGTAGGCGGTGTTCCAGGTGTCCAGGCCCTCCGAGTGGTGGGCCTCGGTCCGGTGCAGGGCACAGGGCGCCGTCGAGAACGGCTCGGCGACCGACGGGCCGCTGAGGATCGAGGTCGCGGCGAGCGCCGACATCGTGGTGAACACGGCGGCGGTGCTGCGCAGCTTGGGCACGGACATGACCTCCGGACGCGGTTCGGGGACCCGCAACCAGATTGCTGGCATTTGTCATGTTTTGCCGCGTTCGCCTGCACCAGAAGGGTGAGCACCCCGCCGTCGGCCGCCGACGCCTTCCGGCGCCCGACACCCCGAAACACTCACGGAACGTCACAACCGGTCGGAGGCCTGAAGAACCCGTCCAGGTGCGGGCAGAAACGATCTGTCAGAACCTGTGTCCCGTCCGGGACACTGGACAGTGGCTGGAAGGGCGGGGGGCCAGCCTCTATGATCGGCACACTTTCCGGCACGGACAGAGATCGAGTGCACTGCGGGAGCGAGCGGTGAGCGGAACGTCCGAAGGGCCGACGCCCGCGGCAGACCTCGACCGGTCAGCCGTCACAGTCAGTGACCATATCTCCTACCATCGCGTCTTCGCGGCGGCCCCGCTCGCCATGGCCGTCGTGGACCCCGAGGGACTCGTCGTCAGCGCCAACGCCGCCTTCGGCGACCTGATCGGCGCCGATCCGGCGACGCTCACCGGGCGGCCCGCCGCCGGCCTGGTCGGCCTGGCCTCGGACGCCCGCAGCCGGCACGCCTATCGCGAGGTGCTGCGCGACGGGCAGGGCCGCCTGCGCTGCACCCGCCGGCTCAAACACCCCGAGGGGCACTCGGTGTGGGTGCAGGTCACCGTCGCCCCGCTGGCCGGCGGCGAGCCCGGCGTCCTGCTGTCGGCCACCGACATCAGCGCCCGGCGCGAACTCCAGGCCCGGCTGCGGCACTTGGAGATGCACGACCCGGTGACCCGGCTGCCCAACCGCGCGCTGTTCTTCGAGCGGCTGACGGCCGCGCTGGAGGCGGAGTCGTACGAGCGCAGCGGTACCGGCCGGATCGGCCTGTGCTATCTGGACCTCGACGGATTCAAGGCCGTCAACGACACTCTCGGCCATCGTTTCGGCGACCGGCTCCTCGCGGCCGTCGCCGAGCGCCTGACCCGGGTCGCCGACGAGGCCGGACGCGCACGGGCCGCCACTCCCCTGGTGGCCCGGCTCGGCGGTGACGAGTTCGCCCTGCTGGTGGAGGACTCCACCGGCACCGAACAGCTCGCCGATCTCGCCGAGTCGGCGCTGAGGGCGCTGGAGGAGCCCTTCGACCTGGGCGGGCAGCGGCTGTCGTCGACCGCGTCCATCGGCGTCGTCGAACGGCATGCGGCGGGGACCTCCGCGACCGGTCTGATGCAGGCGGCGGACACGACCCTGTACTGGGCGAAGGCCGACGGCAAGGGCCGCTGGACGCTGTTCGACCCCGAGCGCAACGCCCACCGCATGACCCGTCAGGCCCTGTCGTCCACGCTCCGCCCCGCCGTCGAACGCGGCGAGTTCGCCCTGGAGTACCAGCCGTTGGTCGGCATGGAGGACGGACGGCTCAGCGGGGTGGAGGCGCTGGTGCGCTGGAACCACCCGCAGTTCGGCACGCTGACGCCGAATCGGTTCATCGGACTGGCCGAGGAGGACGGTTCGATCGTGCAGCTCGGCCGCTGGGCGCTCGCCACCGCCTGCCGGCAGGCCCGCCGCTGGCAGACGGACAACCCCGGTGAGCCGCCCATCTTCGTCAGCGTGAACGTGGCCGTACGCCAGGTGTGGGACTCCGACCTGGTCGCCGACGTGGCGCAGACCCTCGCCGAGACCGGGCTCGCCCCGCATCTGCTCCAGCTGGAGCTGACCGAGTCGGCGGTGATGGGTTCGGCGGGCCGCCCGCTCCAGGCGCTCCAGGCCCTCAGCGACATGGGTGTGCGCATCGCCATCGACGACTTCGGCACCGGCTACTCCAACCTCGCCTATCTCAGCCGGCTGCCGGTGTCGGTCCTGAAGCTGGACGGCTCCTTCGTGCGCGGCTTCCAGTACGAGGGCGACAAGAAGGCACTGGCCCCCAACCCCGCCGACGAGGTCATCGTGGAGGCGATGATCCAGCTGGCCCACCGCCTGGGCCTGACCGTCACCGCCGAGTGCGTGGAGACCTCCGCCCAGGCCACCCGGCTGCGCCGGATCGGCTGCGACACCGGACAGGGCTGGCTGTACTCCCGTCCGGTGCCGCCGGACCGCATCTCCGAGCTGCTTCAGGCGCAGACCTACGCGGTCGGCAACCCGTAGGCGTCGGCGATCAGTTCGTAGGAGCGCAGGCGGAGTTCGCCGCGGTGGGCGTGCGAGGTGAGCATCAGCTCGTCCGCGCCGGTGCGCTTGTGCAGGTCGTCCAGGCCGGAGCGGACCTCGTCGGCCGTGCCGTGCACGATGTTGGTCGTCCAGGAGGCGGCGAACTCCTCCTCCATCGGGCTGAACTCGTGCCGTTCGGCCTCCTCCGGGTCGGGGAACAGACCGGGGCGGCCGGTGCGCAGCCGGATCATGTTCAGCGCCATCGCCCGGGTCTGGCGGCGGGCCTCCCGCTCGTCGTCGGTGGCGAGCGCGGAGACACCGATGACGGCGTACGGCTCGGTGAGGACCGCGGAGGGGCGGAACGTCTGCCGGTACAGGTCCAGGGCCGGCAGGGTGTTCTGCGCCGAGAAGTGGTGCGCGAAGGCGAAGGGCAGGCCCAGCGTCCCGGCCAGGCGGGCGCTGAAGCCGGAGGAGCCGAGCAGCCAGACCGGCGGGCGGTGCGGGGACTGCACACCACTGGGCGAACTGCCCTGGACGGGGCCGGGGATCGCGTGGATGCGGCGGAACGGGTGGCCGTCGGGGAAGTCGTCGTCCAGGAAACGGATCAGCTCGGCCAGCTGCTGCGGGAAGTCGTCGGCGCCCTCGGCGAGGGTGGCCGTACGGCGCAGGGCCGCGGCCGTGGCGCCGTCCGTGCCCGGCGCCCGGCCGAGGCCGAGGTCGATGCGGCCCGGCGCCATCGCCTCCAGCGTGCCGAACTGCTCGGCGATCACCAGCGGGGCGTGGTTGGGCAGCATGACGCCGCCCGAGCCGAGGCGGATGCGGTCGGTGTGGGCGGCGAGGTGGGCGAGGATCACGGCGGGCGAGGAGGAGGCCACGCCGGGCATGGAGTGGTGCTCGGCGACCCAGTACCGGTGGAATCCGCGGGACTCCGTGAACCGGGCGAGGGCGACGCTGGTGCGCAGCGCGTCGGTGGCGGTGCTGCCCGCGCCGACGGTCACCAGGTCCAGTACGGACAGGGGGGCGGGCGCGGTTCCGTGCGTCGTGCCCCGGATCTCGTCTGCCTCGGCTGCGGACACGGTGGGGGCCTCCTGTGATCGGGCGTGCTGTCAGGCGTGGGACGGCAGGCGTGTGCCGTCCCGCGGTGCCTAACAGGAGGCGGTCTCCGTTTATTCCGTGGGCGTCCCCCCGGCCGTACGCGGTCGCTACGCCTGGACCCGGGGCTCCCGGGTGAAGAGGGTCCCCAGCGACGGCGCGTTCACCCGCCGGTCCGCCAGCCTGAGCCCCTCCCACACCGTCACCTGGCTGGCCGTGAGCACCGGCTTGGACAGCGCCTTCTCCAGCAGCGGGAGGTGGGCGGCCGTGCGCAGGGCCGTGTCCGGCAGCACCACGGCCTCCGCGTCGGCGGTGTCGGCCGCGCGGGCCAGCGTCAGCAGGTCCTCCTCCTCCCAGGTGGCGGCCTCCGCGGCCGTGCCGGCCCCCGAGGACCGCACCCCGGTCACCTCCAGGCCCCCGGCCCGCAGGAACCGGGCGAACAGCTCGGCCACGTCCGGCGGGTAGGTCGCGCCGACGGCGACCCGCCGGACGCCCATCTCCCCGGCCGCGTGCACGAAGGCGAACGACGTCGACGACGCCGGCATCCCGGCCAGCCGGGCCAGGGTCCGCACCTGTTCCTGGGCGCCCTCCCAGCCGTGCCCGAAGCTGCCGCTGGTGGACGCCCACACCACCGCCTCCACCCCGGCCAGCCGCAGCGCCGCCACTCCTTCGGCGAGCCGCTCGGCGGAGTCCGTCCCGCCCGGCGTGTCCGCGCGGGACGTGTCCTCGCCGATGCCGGTGTGCGCCGTGTCCACCCGGATGTCGCTGCCCAGGAGTTGCTCGATGCGCGGATAGTCGTCCTCTGCCGAGTGGCCCGGGGTGAGGAGTCCGAGTGCGGTCATGTCCAGCCTTCCTGCTGTTGCGTCCGGCGGTACGGGCCGTGGGCGGGCAGCCGCGTGCGGCGGCGCCCGGTACGGCCTCATGGTGCGGATACCCCTTCGGCGCGGTGCTGCCCACATCGCCGTCGCGGACGCGCCGGGAGCAGGGGGCGGCGGATCGCACCATCGGCCGTGTTGACGACCGTGGGTCCGGGTGCGAGCGTGGGCCGTCCGCGCAGGCCAGACGCCGGGAGCCGCCCCGCATGACGCCGACCGTCCTCGTCCTCGACGCCGATCCGCCGCCCCGGCTGGGCCGTCTCACCGGCCGCGCCCGCATCGTGCACACGGACGCCGCGCACCTGGCCGAACGGCTGCCGGCGGCGGACGTGCTGCTGGTCTGGGACTTCACCTCGCACGCGGTGCGCGAGGCCTGGCCCGGTGACGGGCCCCGGCCGCGTTGGGTGCACACGGCGAGCGCGGGCGTCGACCATCTGATGTGCCCGGAACTGGCCGCGTCCGACACGGTCGTCACCAACGCGCGCGGCATCTTCGACCAGCCGGTCGCCGAGTACGTGGCGGCCCTCGTCATGGCGGTCGCCAAGGATCTGCCGCGCACCCTGGAACTGCAACGGGAGCGGACCTGGCGGCACCGGGAGGGCCGGCGGGTGGCGGGCACGCGCGCGTGCGTGGTCGGCTCCGGTCCGATCGGCCGGGCCACCGCCCGCACGCTGAAGGCCCTGGGGGTGACGACGGCGCTGGTCGGGCGGGTGCCGCGGACCGGCGTGCACGGCCCGGCCGACCTCGACCGGCTGATCGCCCGCGCGGACTGGGTGATCGCGGCGGCCCCGCTGACCGGTCAGACGTACCGCATGTTCGACGCGCACCGGTTCGGCGTGATGCAGCCCTCGGCGTTCTTCGTGAACGTCGGCCGGGGCGGGCTGGTCGACGAGGAGGCCCTCGCCCGGGCGCTGGCCCGGCGCTGGATCGCGGGCGCCGCCCTGGACGTGTTCGCCGCCGAGCCCCTGCCCGCGGACAGCCCCGTGTGGGAGCTGCCGGGTCTGATCGTGTCCCCGCACATGAGCGGGGACACGGCCGGCTGGCGCGACGAGCTGGGCGCGCAGTTCGTCCAGTCGTACGAGCGGTGGGAGGCGGGCCGGCCGCTGCCGAACGTGGTCGACAAGACGCGCGGGTACGTACCCGGTCACTGACCCCCGGGTGGGCGGGGCACCCTCCGGCCAGGTACTGGCGTCCGAGCCGCCGGAGAAGATCTTCGGCGATCCGGCGCAGGCCCGCACCCGGGAGTTCCTCGGCGCGGTTCTCCGCACACGGCGCGCGGGGAGGAAGAGCCGGGTTCCGGCCGGGCGGTCGAACGCACGGACGTGATCTCCCCAAGCCCCTCTTCCCGGAGGGCGCCCGACGGCTATCGTGGTGGGGATCCGCCGACCCGGATCGCGGCCGAGGGGGAGCGCCATGAGGATCGAGCCGACCACCCCGTACCACTCCGTCCAGGACGCGCTGCGCGTGCTGGAGACCGTGGCCCGGCACCCCGCCGGCGTCACCGACACCGAGCTGGCCCGCCGCACCGCGCTCGGCCCCGGGCGGCTCACCGCGCTGCTGCGCATGCTGCGCCGCGAGGGCTACGTGGAGCAGATCACCGGCGGGGCGTACGTCACCGGCGACACGCTGCGCCGGCTCACCTCGGCGCACGGCCGGGAGCGGGCTCTGCGCGACAGGCTCCAGCACACCCTGGACCGGCTGCGGGACGCGGTCGGCGCGGCCGTCTACCTCAGCCGGTACGTGGACGGCGAGGTCCGGGTCACCCAGTACGCCGCCGGGCCCGCCACCCCGGCGGTCAACGAGTGGGTGGACTTCCGCTGCTCGGCGCACGCCACCGCGGTCGGCAAGAGCCTGCTGACCCAGCTGGACCACAACGGCCGCCGCGATCACCTCTCCCGGCACCGGATGGCCCGTCTCACCTCGCACACCATCACCAGCGACAAGCTGCTGCTGTCCCGTCTGGAGTCCCAGCCGCCGACGGTGCCGGTGCTCGACCTCCAGGAGTACGCGGTCGGCACGGTCTGCGCGGCCGTCCCGATCACGGCGGGTTCCTCGGTGGGCTGTCTGGCGCTGTCGCTGCCGGTGCGGGACGCGCACCGGCTGAGGCAGGCGGCACGGACCCTGAACCGCAGCGTGGCCCCCGTGCTGCTCTCGATGGCGCTCTGAGCGCTCTCCCCGGCGGCCCCGGGTGGTCACCGGCACCCGACGGGACCAGGTATTATTTTCTTCGTCGCCGGCCGCGTGCAGCGGACGGCGGGAGTCATGCGCCGCTAGCTCAGTTGGTTAGAGCAGCTGACTCTTAATCAGCGGGTCCGGGGTTCGAGTCCCTGGCGGCGCACACGGATGAGGGGCCCCTCGCGCGAGCGAGGGGCCCCTCGCCGTTTCCGGCGGCCTCCTTAGGGCTACGGCGTCAGGCCGTCCGACGCCGTGAAGATCGAGTGGGCGAGGAACATGAAGCCGACGCAGATGGCGGCGGCCACGCACAGGAAGACCAGCAGGCAGCCGGTGCCGGCCGCGAGCCTGCCGGGCGCGGGCGGCAGCGCGGTGGCCCGCTCGGGGGCCTCCGGCAGGTAGCGGACGGTCGTGAAGTCGCCCTCCAGGACGGTCGCGGGGCCGTCCTCCTCCGCGAAGCGGACCGTGCGTCCCTCGCGGGTGGTGAACTCGTAGACGTGATGCAGGGTGGTGCGCACGGAGGTGTCCCCGCCACCGCCGCTGGTCGTCGTGTACATCCGCAGGCAGCGCGCCTCGGCCGTCAGGCCGTTCGCCCACGTTCTGTTGATCCGCCGGGCGCGGCGCACCAGGCGGAACGCGGCGAACGCGAAGGCGGCGAGCATCAGGCTCGGCACGGCGTAGAAGAACAGTTCCATGAGGTTCCCCCGAGGTCGGTACGCCGTTTCGGTCGGTCGGCGTGGCCGGAATGTATCCGACCGGCCGGTCCGCCGACCTCAGGGGAAGCTCAGTGTCCGGATCGTGCCCGGACGTGGATCAGAAGGTGACGTCCGAACAGGCGTAGAACGCGTTGCCCGTGTCGGCGACCGTCCACACCGCGAGGATGACGTGGTGACCGCTCAGCCCGGTCGGCAGGGTGCCGCTGTGGCTGAGGGTGGACGGCGGGCGCTGGCCGTTGTACGGCACCGTCAGGAACGGGGTGAGGTTGAGATCCGAGCGGGTGAGGGCGTGGTTCTGGTTCCAGCCCGGCTTGGTGACGTAGTACTTGAAGTCGGTCGTGGCGTGCATGGCCGTGAACTGCCAGCGGAAGGTGTACGACTGACCGCCCGTCACCCTGGTGGTCGGCCACGCCGCGCCGGACGGCGTGGTGGGCGCGCTGAGCTGGGCGAACTCGCCGTGTCCCGCGTTGCAGAGCTGGCCGTCGGCGGGTCCGGCGGCCGGGAAGCCCTTGGGGCCCTCGACGCTCTGCGGCTCCCACTGGATCTGGCCGCAGTTCGCCACGGTGCCGTTCTGACAGAGCTTCTGCCTGCTGATGGGCAGGTCGGTGTAGCCGTGTCCGCTGGCGCCGCCGGTGGAGAGCGCGAAGGCTCCCGCGGTCACCGCGCCCAGCACGACTGCGGACAACTTGGTCTTGGTTCGCATGCTGCCGCTCCTGGAGAACGTGGGGAGTTCGATGAGCTGGTGCAGGGTAGGTCTAGACCAAGTCTCAGGTTATTGCCGTTAGTTGAACATGTCCATACCAATCGGCGATCGCCCTAGACCGGTTCCCCGCGTCCTGAGCAGAACGCCACCGTCAGGTCACGGACCAGCACCTTGCGCTCGTAGTCGTCGAGTTCGACCAGCCCGCGCACGGTCAGCCGGGTGACCGTGTCCTCCACCGAGTCCACCACCGAGTCCACCACCGAGTTGAGCATGCTGGCCCGCTGCCGGGCGTCCAGCGCGGCGATCCGGCGCCGGTGGATCGCGGGGGCGACCTCGGGGGCGTACTCCACCCGGACCGGCCGTACCGAGAACACCTCCACGCCCACCGGCGCCGTCTCCGTCGCCACCAGCCGGGTCAGCGCGTCCCCGGCCGCCGTCACCCCGCCCCGCGTCCCGCCCGCCGGCTCCACCGGCACCCGGGCCAGCGCCGCCTCCACGCACTCGCGCAGATAGCCCTCGTGGTCCTCGACCCCGAGCAGGGCCCGTGCGGTGTCCCGCACCCGCCACACCACCAGCACGACCACCCGCAGGGCCATCCCGTCGGGATCCGTCGCCGTCATCGCCTCGCTGCGCCAGTGCCGCAGCCGCACGTCCATCAGGCGGCGCCGCACCAGCGGGTTCACCCAGAGCAGCCCGGTGCGCCGGACCGTCCCCCGGTAGCGGCCGAACAGGCCGAGCACCCAGGCCCGCCCGGTCCGGCACCGGGTCAGCCCGCTGAAGCCGAACGCGCCGAGCGCCCCGGCCCCGGCGTACGCCGCCCACTGCGCCGGACCGAGGCCCGCGCCCGCGTACGCCGGCAACCGCAGCGCCTGGGACACGTACGGCGGCAGCATGCCCGCCCACCAGGTGGCGGCCAGGCAGCCGGTGAGCCCGCAGACCCCCGCGAGCACCCCGGCCGCCCCGGGCAGCACCCGCGCCGGGCGCTCCACCAGAGCCGGGTCGACCTCCGGCCGGGGCCGCCCGCGCACCGGGGTCGGTCGGCGCTGGCGGGGCTGTTCGCCGGTGCCCTGCCGGCGGGCCACGACGGACGGCCTCAGCGGCACCTGAACCGGGTCGGGATCGTCCCGGAAGAGCAGGTGGACGGGGATCTCGGTGGTCACCTCGTTCTGGATGAGGCGGGCGGGCCTGGCGGCGGCACCTGCGGCGCCGCCGTCCGGATGCCCCTCGGATTCGGGCGGTGTGTGCGATGTGGTGGTACTCATGCGAGCCTCCAGCCTCCGCGCCAGATGCGTCATGAACAGGGGGAAGGGGTCGTACGCGTGCGTCATACGTGGGGTGCGGGGGTGCGGGGGTCAGGCGAACGGGCGGCGCCGGGTGTCCGGGCCCGGACAGCCGTCCGCCGCGCCGCCCCGCCGGCCGTGGGGGCGCCGGAGGGCCGCCACGGCCCGCCGGCCCGCGTCGCCCCGGTGCGGACCCGGACCGAGCGGGTGGAACCGGCCGAATCCCTTCCGCACCGGCTGCGCGCCCGGCCGGGTGACGTGGCCGTTGGCGGCACCCGGCCGGACCAGCGCCGGCCCGGGTGTCCGGGCGCCTGCCGCCGGCCCGGCCGTCCCGGCCCCGGCGTCCTCGTCCCGCCGGTGACGAGCAGCTTCCAGGTGCCCGGTCCGGGCAGCCCTGTCGGCGCCGACGCCCCGGGCGGTCAGTATCCGGCCGAGCGGGGTGACGTACGCGTTGTCGGCACCCGGCCCGAAGGAGGCCACGCCCGGACGGGCCACCGGCGCCGCCGCGGCGCCGGCCGTGTCCGGTGTGACGCCCTTGTGGCGGTAGGGGACGTACTTGTCGGTGTTGCTCCAGTAGGGGTAGGGCGCGGCCCGGCGGCGGGTGGCCGGGGGCGTCTGCTCGTGAACCGTGCAAGAAGTGTGCGTGCGGTCCGTCCAGCCGCCGAAGATCACGAAGCGGGAGCCGCGCTCGGGGTCGTCGGGGTTGTGGTGCAGCAGGAGGTCGCCGGGCAGGAGCTCCTCCCTGGTGATCCGCACCCAGTACCGGCCGAGGCTTCCCGTCCACTCGTTGCCCGGCGGGACGCGGCCGGGACAGTCGCAGTCGCTCGCCGGGTCCACGCCCTCGAACACCGGAGCGGTCATGCGACGTGCCTCACATTCAGGGGTGATATGTCCGCGCGTGTGCACGTTGATCAGTTTTCCAACCGTCGGCGGGACGCGCATGTTGACGGTCCGAATGATGTACGCCGTCCCCCGGGCCGGCTGCCATGCCTCCGGGGGTGGTCCGAGCACGCCGGCGGGTCGGGTAGAGTTCTCTTCGTCAGCAGGCGCCGCTAGCTCAGTTGGTTAGAGCAGCTGACTCTTAATCAGCGGGTCCGGGGTTCGAGTCCCTGGCGGCGCACCGACCGGAAAGGCCCCTCGCGCGAGCGGGGGGCCTTCCGCATGCCCCACAATGGCCGGATACCCTCTCGCCATGGCAGCCCGGGACCTTCAGGAACAGATCAAGAAACTGATCGTGGACCAGCGGCTGCCCTCGGGTGCCCCGCTGCCCACCGAGCCCGAGCTGATGCGGCTCCTCGGGGTGAGCCGGAACTCGGTGCGGGAGGCCCTGAAGGCGCTCCAGGCCGTCGGCATCGTGGAGATCCGGCACGGATTCGGGACGTACGTCGGCGCGATGTCGTTCGCGCCGATGATCGAGGGGCTGGCCTTCCGGACCGTCGCCGGCCACCGCCGCGGCGAGGACTCCCTGCTCCAGCTGCTGGAGCTGCGCGAGGCCGTCGAGACGGGACTGGTGTCCCGGCTGGCCGGACGGCTGCCGGAGGCGGACCTGACGGCACTGGACGCGCTCGTGGACCGCATGGAACGGGAGGCCGCCGAGGGGGCGGGCCTCGCCGACACCGACCGCGCCTTTCACGCCACCCTCTACCGGGGGCTGGACAACGTGCTGCTGGGCGAGGTGCTGGAGGCGTTCTGGGACGCCTTCCACCGGGTGCAGCGGGACCTCGTGCACCTGCCGCAGGACCCGCGGATCACCTGCCGCCAGCACCGGGAGATCCTCGACGCGGTGCGCTCCGGCGACTCCCTGCGGGCCGAGCGGGCCATACGGGACCACTTCGGCAACATCCGCACCCGCCTGTCCCCGGTGGCCGCGGCCAACGGGTAGGCGCCTCCTCAGCGGCCGGTGCCGGTGAGGTACGCGGAGACCACCACGTTCGCCGTGTAGCTGCCGGTGGCCCGGTCGAAGGAGCCGCCGCAGGTGATCAGGCGCAGTTCGGCGCGGCCCGGCTTGCGGGGGCCGTAGGCCTCCCGGGCGTCGAAGTCCTCACGGGGCAGGACCCGGATGTCGTCGATGGTGAACTCGGCGACCCTGCCGTCCGCGCGGACCACCCGGACCGTGCCGCCCGCCTTCAGGGTGCTGAGCCGGTAGAAGACGGCGGGGCGGGCCCGGGTGTCGACGTGGCCGACCAGCAGGGCCACGCCCCGGGCGCCGGGCGTGGCACCGGCGCCGTACCAGCCGACCACGCCCGGCTGGGCGTAGGGCGGCGGATCCACGGCGCCCCGGGCGTCCAGACCCCGGGCCACCACCGGCGCCTGCACGCCGATCCGCGGGATGTCGATGCGCTGCGGGAGCGCGGCGCGCAAGGGGGCCGCCGGGGGCGGCAGCCGGGCCGGGTCGGCGGCACGGCCGAGGCCGAAGACATCGCCCGTGGCGGGGCCGTCCGCGCCGTGCGGCACGCCGGTCACCCCCCGCCCCCACAGCCACAGCCCGAACAGCAGCACCGCCCAGGCCAGGCCGGTGACGAGCCGTCCGGCGTGGGTGGTGCGTCCGTGGTCGTCGCCCATGGCGGGTCTCAGCGCGTACCGCGGCTCCGGCGGGCCCGGAGCCCGACGGCGACCGCGGCGATGCCGGCGAGCGCCAGACCGGTGGCCGCCTGCGCGGTGCCGGGCCCGGAGCCGTTGGTGGCCACCGTGGCGAAGTGCGCGGTGCCGCCGCCGCCCGCGGGGACCGGGGCGACCGGGGAGGCGGCCGCCGCGGGCAGCCGGACGGTCTCCTCACGCCGGCCGGCTCCCGCCCGCGCCACCGTGATCCTGCCGGTGACCGCGTAGTCGGCGCAGGTGACGCGCACCTCGTACGCGCCGGGCTCGATGGAGGTGCGGACCCGGGTCTCACCGGACAGGCTCCCCTGGGCACCGGCCAGCCGGGCGTCGGCGACGAAGGCGGCCGAGGCGGCGGTGCCCTGGCGCCCCGTGCAGCCGGTGACCCGCACGGTGACGTCGGCGCCCGGCGCCGGGGAGGCGGGGATCACGGAGACGGAGCCGCCGTCCGCCGCGACGGCGTGGGCCGCCGGGGCGAGCGCGGCCACGGCCACGAATCCGGTACAGAGAGTGAGGCGTAGTGAGCCCATCGTGAACCTCCAGTCACCAAGGAGACTCCCCCGCGCGGGACGCCCACGCATCCCAGGAACACGCTCAGCTGCTCCGAACGGGTGACACCGGGTTTCGGCCGGCCAGGACGGAGCGGGGCCGCGGGCCGCTCCTCAGACCAGGTCGACGAGGTCCGCGATGGAGTCCACGACCTGGGAGGGACGGAAGGGGTAACGGTCCACGTCGTCCGGCCGGGTCACACCGCTGAGCACCAGGAACGTCCGCATCCCGGCCTCCAGGCCGGCGAGCACGTCGGTGTCCATACGGTCGCCGATCATCGCGGACGTCTCCGAGTGCGCGCCGATCGCGTTCAGACCGGCCCGCATCATCAGGGGGTTCGGCTTGCCGACGAAGTACGGCTTCTTGCCCGTCGCGGCGGTGATCAGCGCGGCGACCGAGCCGGTGGCGGGCAGGTCACCCTCGACGGAGGGGCCGACGTTGTCGGGGTTGGTCGCGATGAACCGGGCGCCGTTGTTGATGAGGCGGACGGCCTTCGTCAGGGCCTCGAAGGAATAGGTACGGGTCTCGCCGAGGATCACGAAGTCGGGTTCGTGGTCGGTGAGGATGTAACCGATGTCGTGCAGGGCCGTGGTCAGACCGGCCTCGCCGATGACATAGGCACTGCCGGCGGGCCGCTGGTCGTTCAGGAACTGGGCGGTCGCCAGCGCCGAGGTCCAGATGTTCTCCACCGGCACGTCCAGACCCATGCGGCGCAGCCGCGCGTGCAGGTCACGGGCGGTGTAGATGGAGTTGTTGGTGAGCACCAGGAAGGGCCGGCCGGACTCGCGCAGCCGCTTCAGAAAGGCCTCGGCACCGGGGATCGGCACCCCCTCGTGGATCAGGACGCCGTCCATGTCGGTGAGCCATGACTCGATGGGCTTGCGGTCTGCCATGTTGAGCGTCTCCAGGCGTACGTACGGGCGAGAAGCGGGGGCGCCGGAACCACGGCGTACCGACGGCCCCAGCCTAGTCAGCATGGCGTGATCCGTACCCTGCCGATCACCGGGGGGTGGGCACCCCGTCCGGGCGACGGGGGGCTGCCGCCGGGGTGACGGGGGCTGCCGCCAGGCGACAGGGCTGTCTCGCCGGGTGGCGGGGGCTGCCGCCAGGCGACAGGGGCTACCTCGCCGGGCGACGGCGGCTGCCGCCAGGCGACGGGGGGCTACCTCGCCGGGTGGCGGGGGCTGCCGCCAGGTGACAGGGGCTATCTCGCCGGGCGACGGGGGCTGCCGCCTGGCGACGGGGGCTGCCGCCAGGCGACGGGGGGCTACCTCGCCGGGCGACGGGCGGCTACCGCCAGGCGACGAGGGCTGCCGCCAGGCGACGAGGGGCTACCTCGCCGGGCGACGGGCGGCTACCGCCAGGCGACGAGGGC
>NZ_JBEXRO010000020.1:36733-121514 GCF_040613095.1 Streptomyces sp. NPDC006309
GGCGGCTACCGCCAGGCGACGAGGGCTGCCGCCAGGCGACGAGGGGCTACCTCGCCGGGCGACGGGCGGCTACCGCCAGGCGACGAGGGGCTGCCTCGCCGGGCGACGGGCGGCTACCGCCAGGCGACGAGGGCTGCCGCCAGGCGACGAGGGGCTGCCTCGCCGGGCGACGGGCGGCTACCGCCAGGCGACGAGGGCTGCCGCCAGGTGACGGGGGGCTACCTCGCCGGGTGGCGGGGGGATGCCGCCAGGTGACGAGGGGCTGCCGCCGGGTGACAGGGGCCGCCTCACCGGGCGGCGGGGGCCCCCTCGGCGGGCGACGGCGGGCTGCCGCCGGGCGACGGGGGCAGGGCCCCAGAGCGCGTACGTCACCGTCGGGACCGGAAGCCCGGCTCCGGCAGGAGGCCCGCCGCGCCTGTCGGCAGCGGGCCGGCGACGGCCTTCTCGTGGCTCCGGCATCTCCCGGGGCCGCCGTACGGTCTCGCGGGCACCGTGGACACGCGGGGTCCCGCCGAGCGGCACGACGTGGCCCGCGGGGCCCTTCCTCAGCGGCGGCGGCCCCGGACCAGCAGGAACGCGGCGGCGCCTACGCCGAGCAGCGCCGCGACGGCCACGAGGAGCCCGCGGGCCAGTCCCGGCCCCGTACGCGCCAGCTCGCGCGCCCGTTCCCCGGCTTCCTGTGCCTCCTCGGCCACCTGCGCCACTTCAGCCTCTTCGGCATCCTCTGCCTCTTCGGCCCCCTCCGTCGCCTCCGCCGCCTGTGTCTCCTCCGCTTCTTCGGATTCCTGCGCCTCCTGCGCCTCCTGTGCGGAGGGCGGGGACGAAGGCGGGGTGGCGGTGCTTGTGGGGCTGGCCGGGGCGCTGCCGGACGGGGTGGCCGTCGGCTCCCCGGTGTTCCGCGTGTCCTCCTCGTCCCCGTCGATCGAGAAGCGGTACGTGTTGGACTCCCCGACCCAGTCCCCGTCCTGCCCCCGGCGCTGTACGGCGGCGGCGTTGGCGGTGACCTTCCCGGCGTGCGCGTCGGAGGTGAGCGCGAGACGGACCCGGACGCTCACGGTGCCTCCGGACGGCACGGTGAACCCGTCGAACCCGGCGCCGTCCAGCACCCCGACCAGTTCGTGCGCGTCGGTGCTCTCGAAGGTGACCGGCCGGACGCGGGAGCCCTCGTAGAAGTCCAGCTGGGGCTGCTCCGGCCGCAGGGCGCGCCGGTCGTCGGTCAGGACGACGACCGGATGGATACGGGCGCAGGCGCGGGGGGTGGTGTTGGTCAGGTCGATGTACCAGGTGCCGTATCCGCCGCCCGCCTCATAGGAGTCGGGGCCGCCGCGGATCCGGGTGGCCAGCGGGAAGGTCCGCGCGTCGGCGCCGGAGCAGGAGGGGACCTGGTCGGCGAAGGCGGCATCCGGCGACACGGGCACGACGACGATGGCGGTGGCGGCGCCTGTGGCGAGGCAGAGGGACAGGGACGTGCGCAGTCGCATGAACACATGACCATGCCGGGTGGGACGGGAGGTACGGCGCCGACGCTCCGGGGCGGGGGTCAAGTCCGCTCGATCAGCGCAGCCGGGGGTTGTGCCGAAGTTTCGGCCGCGGGCACGTCGTGGCTGGTCGCGCCGTTCCCCGCGCCCTAGGGGGTTGGGAGCGACGCAGGTCTTATGGGCGCCGGAGGCGGAGTGGGCCGGGGCGTCGGCGGGCGTGGGGCCGGTCGGCGTCGCGGGCCGCGGGCACGTCGTGGCTGCTCGCGCAGTTCCCCGCGCCCCTAGGGGTCGGGGGCGACGCACGCCTTATGGGCGCCGGAGGCGGAGTGGGCGGAGTTCGTATGGTGCCTGACGGCGGTCAGGTTTCTCCGCGGCCGAACAGGGGGGCCAGCAGCAGTTGGGCCGCTCCCTCGGCCACCGCCCGCTCGCCGTGCGGAGCGACCCGTACCGGTACGCCCCCGGTGCGCGTTCCCTCGCGGCGGGCCCGTGCCGCCAGCACCTCCCCCACACCCCGCACGTAGATCTCGGGCGCGTCCGCGACCGTACGCCCTCCGAGCAGCACCACGTCGATGTCCAGGAGTCCCACCAGGTTCCCGGCCGCCACCCCCAGCACGCGTGCCGCCTCGGCCACCTCCCCCCGCGCCGCGGCCCGCAGGCACAGCACCTCGACGCACCCCCGGTTGCCGCACTCGCACAGCGGGCCGTCCAGCTGGATCACCTGGTGGCCGAACTCCCCGGCCCCGGTCCGCGCCCCCCGGTGCACGTGCCCGCCGATCACCAGCCCGGCGCCGAGTCCGGTGCCGAGGTGCAGGTACGCGAAGGAGCCGGCCGCGGCCCCCTCCTCGTTGCCGACCGCCAGTCCGAGCGCGGCGGCGTTGGTGTCCTTGTCCACCACCACCGGCACCCCCAGCCGCTCCGCGAGCGCGTCCCGCAGGGGAAAGCCGTCCCACGCGGGAAACCCGGTGACCCGGTGCAGTACCCCGCGGGCATGGTCGAGCGGCCCGGGCAGCGCGACCCCCACTCCCAGCAATGATCCGCCCCCGGCAAGCCCTCCGTCACCGGCCGCCGGCCCGTCCGGCCTCTGCGCCACCAGTTCCCCGACCGCGCCGCACACCGCGTCCAGTACCGCCCGCCCGCCCGCCCCGAGATCCAGCGCGGTGCGGCGTTCGCCCACCACCGCCCCGTCCAGGTCGGCCAGTACCACCCGCAGCTCGTCGCGGTCGAGGTGGACGCCCACCGCGTGCCCCGCCTCCGGTACCAGCCGCAGCACGGTCCGCGGCTTGCCGCCGGTCGACGCGCGCCGTCCGGCCTCCGCGGCGAGGCCCTCCTCCCGCAGCCTCGCGGTGATCTTGCTGACGGCCTGCGGGGTGAGCCCGGTGCGCTCGGCCAGTTCCAGGCGGCTGATGCCCTCCGCCCCGGCGTCCCGCAGCAGCCCCAGCACCAGCGCGCCGTTGTGACTGCGCACCGCGCCCAGGTTCGCTCCCGCCGGTCCGCCGCTCCTCGTCGTGTTCACGGGACCCATTGTCCCCGCCGCTTGCACTTTGGCAACAGCGTTGCCAAAGTGGGTGTCATGACTACTGCCCCCCTCCGCGTCGGCCTGATCGGCTACGGCCTCGCCGGCTCCGTCTTCCACGCCCCGCTGATCGCCGCCACCGAGGGCCTCGCCCTGGACACGGTGGTCACCTCCCAGCCGGAGCGGCGGCACCAGGCCCGCGCCGAGTTCCCGGACGTCCGGTTCGCCACCACCCCCGACGAACTGTTCGACCGCGCCGGCGAGCTGGACCTGATCGTCGTCGCCTCCCCGAACAAGACGCACGTACCGCTGGCCACGGCCGCGCTCGAAGCGGGCCTGCCGGTGGTCGTGGACAAGCCGGTCGCCGGTACGGCGGCGGAGGCGCGCGCTCTCGCCGCCCTCGCCGACGAGCGCGGCCTGCTGCTGTCGGTCTTCCAGAACCGCCGCTGGGACAACGACTTCCTGACCCTGCGCGGGCTCCTGGCCGACGGCGAGCTCGGCGACGCCTGGCGCTTCGAATCCCGTTTCGAGCGCTGGCGCCCGCAGCCCAAGGGCGGCTGGCGCGAGTCCGGCGACCCGGCGGAGATCGGGGGCCTGCTCTACGACCTCGGCAGCCACGTCGTCGACCAGGCCCTGGTCCTCTTCGGCCCGGTCACCGAGGTCTACGCCGAGACGGACGTCCGCCGCCCCGGCGCCGAGACCGACGACGACACCTTCCTCGCACTCACCCACGCGAGCGGCGTCCGCTCCCACCTCTACGTCTCCGCGACGACCGCCCAGCTCGGACCCCGTTTCCGGGTGCTCGGCTCCCGCGCGGGCTACGTGAAGTACGGCCTGGACCCGCAGGAGGCGGCCCTGCGCGAGGGCAGCCGTCCCGGCACCGTGCCCGACTGGGGCGCGGAGGACGAGGCGCTGTGGGGCCGCCTCGGTTCCGGGGAGTCCCCGCTGACCGGCGGCGGCACCCCCGTGCCGACGCTCCCCGGCGACTACCCCGCCTACTACGCGGCCGTCGCCGCCGCCCTGACCGGCGCCGGCCCCAACCCGGTGACGGCCCTGGAGGCCGCCGCCGCGCTCGACGTACTGGAAGCGGCCCGCAGGTCCGCCCGCGACAAGGTGACGGTGACCCTCTGATGACCCACCCGCAGACCACCCCCGACCAGACCCCTGGCCCCGAGGAGCTGGAGGCGCAGGAACGCCGCCTGGTCTTCCGGCGGTTCACCTACGACGACGCCTGGGCTCTCGGCTCGCTCCTGGTGCGGCTGGCGCGGGAGCGCAGCGCGCCGGTCGCCATCGACATCCACCGCGCCGGCCAGCAGCTCTTCCACGCGGCGCTGCCGGGCTCCACGCCCGACAACGACGCCTGGATCGCCCGCAAGCGCCGGGTCGTGGAGCGCTACGGCGCCTCCTCCTACCTGGTCGGGACCCGCTTCCGCGCCAAGGGAACGACGTTCGAGGAATCCTCCCGCCTGGACCCCGACACATACGCGGCGCACGGCGGTTCCTTCCCGGTCCGGGTGGAGGACGTGGGTGTCGTCGGCGCGGTCACGGTCTCGGGCCTGCCCCAACTCCAGGACCACGAGCTGGTGGTGGAGGCCCTGGAGAAGTTCCTGTCCGTCTGACCGTGGGGGGCTCAGGCGTCCTTGAGTTCCTGCCGCTGCCGCCCGAGCCCCTCGATCTCCAGCTCCACCACGTCCCCGGCCCGCAGATACGGCTTGGGTTCGGGCCGGCCCATGGCCACCCCCGCCGGCGTCCCCGTGCTGACGACGTCTCCGGGATACAGCGTCATGAACCGGCTGAGGTAGCGCACGACCTCGCCCACGGGGAAGATCTGTTCGGCCGTCGTACCGTCCTGCTCGACCTGCCCGTTCACCCACAGCTTCAGGGACAGCCGCTGCGGGTCCGGCACCTCGTCGGCCGTCACCAGCCACGGGCCCAGGGGGTTGAACGTCTCGCAGTTCTTGCCCTTGTCCCAGGTCCCGCCCCGCTCGATCTGGTACTCCCGCTCGGAGACGTCGTGCGCCACCGCGTACCCGGCGACGTGGGCGAGGCCCTCCTGCGCCGACTCCAGATAGCGGGCCGTACGGCCGATGACGACCGCGAGTTCGACCTCCCAGTCGGTCTTGACCGAGCCGCGCGGCACCAGCACGGTGTCGTACGGCCCGACGACCGTGTCCGGCGCCTTGAGGAACACCACCGGCTCGGGCGGCGGTTCGGCGCCGATCTCGCGGGCGTGGTCGTGGTAGTTGAGCCCGATGCAGACGACCTTGCCGATGCGGCCGACCGGGGGTCCGATCCGCAGTCCGGCCGCGTCGAGCACGGGCAGCTCACCGGCCTCGGCCGCCGCCCGTACCCGGCCGAGCGCGGTGTCGTCGGCGAGGAGCGCGCCGTCGATGTCGTCCACGAGGCCCGACAGGTCCCGCAGGATCCCCCGGGCGTCGAGCAGCGCGGGGCGTTCGGCCCCTGCCGTACCGACTCGCAGCAGCTTCATGGTCACAATCTCCCTCGATCGCGGGCGCCCGGCCGGCGGGTGCAGCCGCCGGAAGGGCTGGACGATCCTCCAATTCCGCCGTCCAGTCCGCAAGACCCTGTTCACGGACTGGACCAGGACCGCGGCCACGGACCGGACCGGACCAGGACCGCGGCCAGGGCCTGCTCAGCGGGAGAACGGGGCTGGCTCAGCGGGACGCGGGGCCCGTTCAGCGGGACAGCAGGGCCTGTTCCGCGGCGCTCCACGCCGTACTGGTGACCACGTACAGGGCGGCGGCGAGTGGGACGACGGCCACGGTGACGAGCGTGAAGAAGGACAGGAACGGCATCACGCGGGTGGCCGCGCCGAGCCCCGGCACCGCGTCACCCCCGCCCGCCGGTGCCGGTTGCTCGGCCATCGTCCGCCGGGCGCGCCGGTAGTTGACGGCGGCGACGGCCGCGACGAGGACGAAGACAGCGGCGTAGACCAGGCCGGCCGGGCCGAACACCCCGCCGTCGGCGAGCGCGTCGGACCAGCGTCCGCCGAGCGGTGCCGCGAGGAGCCGGTGGCTGAGCAGGCCGTTGCTCTCGCCGCCGATCGTGGAGCTGGAGAAGAGGTGGTAGAGGACGAAGAAGGCGGGGAGCTGGAGCAGGCCGGGCAGCAGACCGGAGAGCGGCGAGACCTTCTCCTCGGCGTGCAGGTCCAGCACCGCCTGCTTCAGACGCTGCGGATCACCGGCGTGCTTCGCGCGCAGCGCGGCGACTCTCGGCTGGAGCGCGGCGCGGACGCGCCGGCCCCGGGCGGCGGCCCGGGACAGCGGGTGGAGGAGGAGCCGTACGAGCGCGGTGAACAGAACGATCGCGGCGGCTGCCGCGGAGGCGTGGAAGAGCGGGGTCAGCAGGTGGGCGAGCTGTTCGACCAGGTGACTGACAAGGGACATGGCTGAGCCCTCCGGGGGTCTCGTCGTGCCGGAAGTGAAGGGACATCGGCAGGACGACCCGCGCGGGGTCACGCGCTGAAGTGCGGGAGAACGTGCCCTACGCGGCGGTCGCCGGACGGGCGGGTCCCGGCGCTCTGGGCCGCCGCCGGCCGGGCGCGTCGGGGTCACGCTGGGGCAGGAATGCCGTACGGCGGGCCCTGTCGCGTATCGCCTCGCGGACGCGGGTGGGGAGGACGGCGGGTGCTCCGCGGGCGGCGAGCAGGGCGCTCGCGGCGAGGCCGGCGGCGACGGTGGCCGTCGCGGCGAGGGCGACGGCGGTGGACAGGCCACCGGTACCGAGCAACGCGGCCTGGAGCAGCAGCAACTGCACGAGGATCAGCGCGATGACGAGGGGACGTGTGACGGCAGCCCGGCCACGCATCGGCGCTCCCCCCTTCGGCCTTCTCTTTCGACCCTCGTTCAGTGTGTCTGATACACCGGTTCCGGCACCAGGGGCTCCAGCAGCCGCTCGGGCCGCAGCAGCGCCCTGCTCACCGGATCCGCCGGCGCGGGATCGAGTCCCGGCCCCGGCACCATGACAACGTCCGGGACCGGCACGAGAGTTCCGCACCCCGCGCACATTCCGTACGGCCCGACGTCCCCGCCGCGGTCCGCGTGCCGGAACGAGCGCTGCCGGGTGTCGTCGACGTACTCGCGCCCCCACCGGCCGAGGGCGCGCAGCGCGGGCCAGAGGGCGATGCCGCGCTCGGTGACGACGTACCCGTCCCGGGGCGGCGTCTCCTGGTAGCGGCGCCTTTCGAGGACGCCCTCGTCGGTGAGTGTCCTGAGCCGGGCCGAGAGGACGGCGCGCGGGATGCCGAGGTGGACGAGGAAGTCGTTGTGGCGCCGGACGCCGTGGATCGCGTCGCGGACGACGAGCAGCGTCCACCGTTCGCCGACGCCGTCCAGCGCGCGGGCGACGGCGCCGGCGGCATCGGCAGCGGCCTGCTGAACGGGGCCCTGCCCCTGCTCGGCGTCGAGTCCGTGCCCCGCGAGCGGGCCGCGAGGGGCTCCGGCGCCCAGCAGACCTTCGCTACGTCGGCTCCAGCGCCGGCGTGGCCCCGACCATCGCCCTCGCCACGTCGTCCGGCAGCCCGGCCCACGACGCGGACCTCGCCCTGCTGGTGTCGGCGGGGCTGGCGCTCGCGGGCGCGGCGAACGTACCGGGGGGCTGCGCGAACGGGGTTCGTGGCCGCGGGGGTTCGCTCCTCCGCTACCCGGGCGAGGTGGACGGCGCCACCGTACGACCGGGGCCGCGCATCGGCCGGAAGTCCACCCCCAGGGGCAGCCGCCGCCCCCCTCCGCAGCCCCACCACACCTCACTTTCGTCACCGGCCGGCAGTACGGTGTCCCCCATGCGCCCCGACACGCCTGCCGAGAACGTCGACCACACCGCCGAAGCGGCACGCCTGGAGCGGACCGCCGGCCTGTACCCCGAGGACGCCGAGGTCCTCCTCCTCCGGGCGGCGGCCCACCTGGAACTGTCCGGCGACCGCCCCGCGGCGACCACCCTCTACGACCGCCTCCTGTCCTCCGACGAAGGTGTGGACAACCCCGCCCTCGTCCGCGCCCTGAAGGCGTCGAACCTGTGGGAGTACGGCCACGAGGCGGAAGCACGGGCGATCATCGAGGGCCTGCGCACGTCGGCCCCGCGCGACCCGGCACCCTGGGTGATCATCGCGGAGGCACTGGAGGCCCATGACGAGCTGGAGGCGGCGGAGGAGACGTTCAGCGAGGCGGCCCGCCTCCTGCTGACGGACTCGGCCGAGCCCGCCCCCTCCACCCATCCCCTCCTCTACGGCCGCCACCGCGTCCGCCGCATGCGGGGCCTGCCGCACGACGACTGGGACGCCCTCGCCGACACCCTCCACACGTCCCCGGTCAGCCTGGACGAACTCCACGACCCCAAACGCGTGTGGTCCCTGGGCTCGGACAACCCGGCCGAACTGGCAGCGGAGATCTCCCGCCTCCGGGCGGAGCTGGGCGCCTACCGCGAAGCCCTCTCCCGCCCCTACCCGGTGGCCGTCCTCCACTGGCCGGCCCCCGAACTGGCCGAGCTGCTGGCGGCGTACCCGACCCTGACCTCCGAATACCCCTCCCACGAGTCCCACCTGTCGACCATAGAGACCTCCCTGCGCGAACTCGCCTCCTCCGGCACGGCGAACCTGGGCATCGTCACCGGCACGGTCCCCTCGTACGAGGCCTTCGCGGCATCGGAGGGCACCTCCCCGGAGGACACCACGCTCCTCCCCCAGTACGCGACCACCCTGGCAGCCCGCGGCCGAGCCATCGCCTGGCCGCCCCAGCGGGGGGCGGAATGCTGGTGCGGGGCGGGGTCGGGGTATGCGGAGTGTCACGGGACGGACTAGCGACTCAACCACCATTCGCGGTGGTAGCGGACGTAATCCAGGTGAATCGTGTGCCTTCGATGCCGCTTGAGTTTGGGCCGAACGTCGAAGCCGAATGCCCCTGCCCGCACGACGATGGACCAATCGTCTTCGATGACGATGGCGCCTATGTCTAGGCGAACGTGACAATTGGGGCAGAGGCAGAGGACGTTCGGCTCGACGTCAGGGCCCCTATGGGGCTTACCCAGGGGTCGAATGTGGGCACCTTCGCTGTACGGCTTGCCGTTCGGGCCGAGCAGGCGAAGGCCGCACACTTGACACTCTCCGCCATGGAGCCTTTTAACGTTCCGTATCACTGCGTCATCCCTAACCAGACGCTGCACCCGGGCCGTTCGCGTCTCGGGGAACCTTTCGGCCTGGACAGGCCCATCCTCCGCGGCTTCCCCTTCTTCCTCTGACTGTTCAGCCGCGCCTTCGTCGTCTGCGCCTTCCTCAGAGACCGTGCCCTGCCGCTCTAGCAAGTTAACGATCTGGTGTTCCAGAGAGGTCGGATCCTGCTGCTCTTCGGGAAGGCGCTTCAGATCGAACTGACAGATTTCGATCGGGGTGCCGTCGGGTGCTGGTGACTGTGCGACGGCGGTCCGAATGTCCGTCACGACGTACAGGCCGTCGTAGCGGTAGCAATCGATCGGTGAGTACCGAGCATCTCCCTTCCAGCCGCGAATGACCCGAACGGGATGACCGCGCTGGTACGTCCGCTTCAACGCAGCATTGTCCGCGTAGTCCCAAGATTGGCTACGCCGGAGCCGTGGCACCCCGTTGACCTTGTACTTGTCCACGTCGGGTGAGGCCCCTGTGTAGCGGATGCTGCCCCAGTCGTCGTGATCGTCCTCGTACCCCCCGTGCAGAACGATGGCATCCGCGACGTAGACGCCGTCGTCGTCGACAAGTCTCGAGATCCCCCTGACGGTGTTGCTGTGCAGGTTGTTGCGCTTCACCTGCACGCGTCGGTAGAACTCCGCGCCCGGAGCGATGCCCTCGATGTGACCGATCCTCTGTTCTCCCACGGCGCCATACTGAATCGAAACGATCAAACTTGTCACTCTCGATTCGCAACATGACACATCTGGCGCCCTATAGCGACCGCATCGAGTCGGCATCGCAGGCAGGTACGGACTGTCAGTGCGGCCTGTTACAACTGGTCGTGTCACAAACGGATCAAGGGGGCGGACGTGACGCAGCCAGACCAGACACCGCCAGTGGCAGGCGTGTACGAGCAACTTGTCACCCGTCGCCTACAGCACCGCTTGCACCAGTTGGACTCCGCCACCTGGAAGGCAGTGGATGCGGAGGTCAGCGAGGAGTCCACCCCACACGTGCTCGCTCGCTACATCAGCGAAGCGGTGCGCATCCGGCTGAGCCAGCTCCCGCGCGACAAGCAGGTCGACGCGGCCAACGCAGTCATCCGCTCGTTGGCATCTCACGCCCCTGATCCCGAGATGGACCAGCTGGTCGACGCCATCGCTGATGGCCCTCGGCAGCTTCTCGCACTGGCCAAGCGGGAAGCAGCAGGTGTTTACGCCATGCGTCCGCTGACCCCCCTCTCCGAGACAGCGCTGATCACTAACGCCCCCGATGACCCCAGCCTTGGGGCGGAGCTGAGGGCGGAACTGGCCACGGCAGACCGAATCGACCTGCTATGCGCCTTCGTGAAGTGGTATGGCATACGCGTCCTCGAAGACTCCCTTCGCGCGGCGAAGGAGCGCAAGGTTCCCATTCGCGTCATCACTACGACGTATATGGGCGTTACGGACCGTTATGCCCTGGATCGCCTGGTCCGCGAGTTCGGCGCCGAGGTAAAGGTCAACTACGAGATTCGGTCCACACGCCTACACGCCAAGGCATGGCTGTTCCGCCGCGAGACCGGTTTCGATACGGCGTACGTCGGTAGCTCGAACCTGTCGAAGAGTGCGCTGCTCGACGGCCTGGAATGGAACGTACGGTTGGCCTCTGCCGCTACCCCCAAGGTGCTGGAGAAGTTCGAAGCGACCTTCGACGCCTACTGGGCCGACGCCGCCTTCGAGACGTACGACCCCGAACGCGACGGTGAACGGCTCACCGAAGCCCTGGCTCACGCCGGCGGAACGGGAACAGTGGGTGAACTCAAGATCAGCCTGTCTGGTCTAGAGGTGCATCCGCTGCCCCACCAGAGGGACATGCTCGAGCGGCTGCGTGTGGAACGCGATATTCGAGGCCACCACCGGAACCTCCTCGTCGCCGCCACCGGTACCGGCAAAACGGTCATGGCCGCCTTGGACTACCGACACCTCCACAAGGACCGCGGAAGCGCCCTCCCACGGCTCCTCTTCGTCGCTCATCGCAAGGAGATCCTGAGGCAGTCCCTGCGGACCTACCGCGAGGTACTGGACGACGCCTCATTTGGCGAGCTGTTGCACAACGGCCAAGAACCCCGCGGCTGGACGCATGTGTTCGCCAGCGTGCAATCCCTCAACCTGCGCCGGCTGGAACAGCTTGATCCTGACCACTTCGACGTCATCGTCATCGACGAGTTCCATCACGCGACCGCAGACACCTACCGTCGAGTGCTCGAACATTTCCAGCCCACCGAGCTCCTGGGGTTGACAGCTACCCCAGAGCGGATGGATGGCCGCAATGTGCAGGATGAGTTCTTCGACGGGCGTATCGCGGCAGAACTACGACTGTGGGAAGCTCTCGAGAACGATCTTCTGTGCCCATTCCACTACTTCGGGCTACCCGACGGCACCAATCTGACGACGGTGAGCTGGCGGTCAGGCAGCTACGAGCGAGAGCAGCTGGGCAACCTCTACACGGGCGACCACGCACGAGCCCGCATCGTCATCAAGCAGGTCCAGGACAAGATCTCCAACCCTGCTGCAATGCGAGCCCTCGGCTTCTGCGTGACCAAGGCGCACGCCCGCTTTATGGCCGCATGCTTTCGGGAAGCAGGATTCCAAGCAGCGCACCTCGACAGTGAGTCGCCCTCCGAGGTCCGCGACCGCACCCTGGCGGATCTCAAGGCCGGCCGCATTCAGGTCATTTTCTCCGTGGACCTGTTCAATGAAGGTCTAGACATTCCCGATGTAGACACGTTGCTCCTGCTGCGACCCACCAACAGTGCAACCGTCTTCCTTCAGCAACTCGGCCGCGGCCTGCGTCGCACGCCACACAAACCCGTACTCACCGTGCTCGACTTCATTGGACAGCACAGGGCTGAATTTCGCTTCGAGGAGCAGTTCCGCGCCTTGACGAATCTCTCACGCAACCGCCTTGTCGACAACATTGAACGAGACTTCCCTCAGCTACCTTCCGGCTGTCACATCATCCTGGAAGGCAAGTCCAAAGACCTCGTGCTCGATAATGTCCGAACCCAGCTCAAGGCCACGATCACGACGCTGGCCAAGGAAGTCAGGGACTACAGCACGCCCACGTTGGGAGAATATCTACGGGAAAGCCGCCGAGAGATCCACGAACTGTACAAGAGTGACAACTCGTGGACGAAGGTGCTACGCAAGGCGGGCCTGACCACAGAGCACGCACCGCCCGGAGAGGAGGACCTCCTCAAGCGCGTGCACGCCTTCCTCCATGTGGACGACCCGGAACGAGCCCAGGCGTACCAGCGCCTACTGCGAGACGACGCCCCCGACTACGAGGCACTCTCCCCTACCGACCAGATGTACGCCCGCATGTTGTTCTTTAATCTGTGGGACAAGGCAGGCGGCTTCTCCAGCTATCGCCAAGGCTTGAACTTCCTGCGGGACCAGCGTGCGTTTCGCCATGAGTTGCGCCAGGTCTTGAGGTACGTCATCGACCGGACCGACCATTACCCCATCGCCCTAGGTGGCCCCCTCAACCATCTTCCACTCAAGGTGCACAGCGCCTATAACCGATCCGAAGTCCTGACCGCCCTCGGAGTCGCCCGTCTGGGCGGGCAAATGCCTGGCGTCTTCAGCCAAGGAGTGACGTGGGTCGAAGACCTCACAACCGATGCACTGCTCATCACTCTAGAAAAGAACGAACGCGACTTCTCCCCCACCGTGCGCTACAAGGATTATGCGATCAGTCCGACACGCTTCCACTGGGAATCGCAGAACAACACATCGGCGACCTCACCCACGGGGGTGCGCTACACACAGCACAGCAAACGCGGTAGCCATGTCTTGCTCTTCCTACGCCGCTACAAGGAGAACAGCATCGGCAAAGCCGCGCCGTGGATGTTCCTAGGACCCGCCACCTATGCGGACCACTCGGGGAGCAAACCGATGGCGGTTATCTGGGATCTTCATCATGAGCTCCCAGCAGATGTGTGGACGTACTCCTCGATCGCAGCAGGCTAGACGCTCAGCGGCAT
Organism: Streptomyces sp. NPDC006309; assembly: GCF_040613095.1. Classification (NCBI taxonomy): domain Bacteria; kingdom Bacillati; phylum Actinomycetota; class Actinomycetes; order Kitasatosporales; family Streptomycetaceae; genus Streptomyces; species Streptomyces sp. NPDC006309. The sequence continues at coordinate 49,909 of NZ_JBEXRO010000020.1, forward strand.
AGCGCCACAGGGCGCCGCATGAGATGGCGGCGCCCTGTTGGGGTCAGGCTGCTGCTGCCAGGTCCGCTCGGCCGAAGAGGAGGGCGTAGCCCGGGGGGAGTTGGGTCAGGACGCGGGTCGTCAGGGGTTCGCCGATGTGGTCCGAGAGGACGCTCAGGACGGTGCTGACGTCCCAGCGGGCCGTCGCTGGGGTCGAGCCCTCGATGCGGGTCGCCACCGCGTCGACGAACTCACGGGCCGTCAGGGGGGCGCTCTCGGGGACCTGGGAGGCGATCAGCCGGCCCGCCTCCAGGGGGAGGGCCTGGGCCAGGGCCACCCGCTCCTCGCCGGTGACGTGGCCGCCCAGGGCCGACAGGACGGTACGGGTGACGTGTTCCGCCTCCGTCCTCGTCGGGTACTGGCCCGCCTCACGCACCGCCTCGGTCAGTTCCCGCCAGCCGGCGTCCTCGGGCACGTCCTCGACGCGGGGGCGCAGGGACGGGGTGGGGATGGTGGTTCTCGGCTGCGGGGTTGTCACGGTCATCGTGCTGGCTCCTCCTCCGGAACGCTTCGGGGCACCGCAAGCCCGGTACCCCGTAATGCGGCGGGCATGAGCGGGAGTTCGGCCGAGATGAGGCATGTGGCGTGATGTGCGCCATGGGCGGCTCGGTGTGCGGGCCGTGGTGGCTTGCGGGCCGTGGTGGTGGGTGGGTGGTAGGGCGTACGGGGCAACTGGCGTGGGGGCTGCCCCGGCGGTGGCGTGCGGTGCGGCGCACTCGTGCCGCGTGGGCAGGGGCGCGTCCCGGGCCCTGTTCGGGCCGCGGGACGCGTGCGTGTGGCCGGTGCCGGCTGCCCGGACGGGCTTCGCCGGCCCTCGTCAGCCGCTGAGCTGCTTCCGGCCGCCGCCCCCGCCGCTGATCTGGATGCGGCGCGGCTTGGCCTGTTCGGCCACCGGGATGCGCAGGGTGAGGACCCCGGCGTCGTACGAGGCGTCGATGCGCTCGGTGTCGAGGGTCTCGCCCAGGAACAGCTGGCGGGTGAACGTGCCCGTGGGCCGTTCGGCGACCAGCATCTCGGCGCCCTCGGGTGCGACGCCACGGCGTTCGGCGCGGACGTTGAGGACGTTGCGCTCGACGTCGAGTTGGATCGACTCGGGGTCGATGCCGGGCAGGTCGAAGTGGACGAGGAAGTCGTCGCCGGAGCGGTAGGCGTCCATCGGCATGGCGGCCGGGCGGGCGTTGGCCCCGAGGACCTGCTGCGCGAGTCGGTCGAATTCGCGGAACGGGTCGGTGCGCATGAGCATCACGGGTCACTCCTCTCTTCAGGAACCGGGGTGCGATGCCCTACGCGTTCTTATATAACTCTCCGCCGGAAACTTGACAAGCCTCGACTCAGGTTCGGTTCGTGCGGCGTCCCGCGCGTTAGCCTCGGAGCCGACCTCGGGGCAGCAGCAGGGACACAGGAGGAGGCACTCATGGCCAGGGTTCCCAGCGCGGTCGTCGCCGCGACCGGGCTCGTCGGCGGCTACGGCGTCGCCCGCTGGACGAAGAAGCGGCAGCTGGGCGGGGTGGTCCTGGCCGTCGGGGGTGCCGCCGCGGCGCGGCAGTGGCAGCGGCAGGCGGGCGGGACGGCCGCGGGCGCGCTGACCGCCGCGTACGTCGCCGCGTTCGCCGGCTCTCATCCGCTCGCCAAGAAGGTCGGCGCCTGGCCGTCCGTCCTCGGCGTCGCCGGGGCCGTCGCCCTCACCTCCTGGGCCGTCGCCGACCGCAAGGCCTAGACGGCGGCCGGCGGCCCGGGCTGCGTCCGCAGCGGCCGGCTGCGAGCGCCGGCCGCCTACGGCCTCACCGTGTCCCCTCGCCCGCCCGGAACGCCCGCCGGTACCCCTGGGGGCTCGTTCCCGTCACGCGGCGGAAGCGCTCGCGGAAGGTGGTGGGGGAGCCGAAGCCCGTCCGGCCGGCGATGCGTTCCACCGGGTGGTCCGTGGTCTCCAGCAGGTACTGGGCCCGCCGTACCCGTGCCCGGTGCAGCCAGCGCAGCGGTGTCGTGCCCGTCTGTTCGCGGAAGCGGCGGTTGAGGGTGCGGGCGCTCATGCCCGCCCGCGCCGCGATCTCCCCCAGCGTGAGATCGCGGTCGCAGTGGTCCTCCAGCCAGGCCAGCAGGGGTTCCAGGGTCGCGCCGGCCGGGGCCGGGGGCAGCTCGTGGACGATGAACTGGGCCTGGCCGCCCTCCCGTTCCAGCGGCATCACCGACATGCGGGCGGTGTGCGCGGCGACCGCCGAGCCGAAGTCCCGGCGGATCATGTGCAGGCACATGTCGAGGGCCGCGGCGGCGCCCGCGGAGGTGAGGAACTGGCCGTTGTCGACGTAGAGGACGTCCGGGTCGACGGTCACCTCGGGGTACCGCTCGGCCAGGTGTCCGGCCGCCGACCAGTGGGTCGTCGCGCGCAGGCCGTCCAGCAGGCCCGTCGCCGCGAGCAGGAACGCGCCCACGCAGACCGACGCGATGCGGGTGCCGTGCGCGGCCGCCGCGCGCAGGGTCTCCGCGACGGACGGGGGCAGTGCCTCCGGGGGTTCCGCGACGCCCGGCAGGATGATCGTGTCGGCCTCCGCGAGCGCGTCCAGGCCGTACGGCGCCCGCATCGTGAAGGCGCCGGCGCTCACCTCCTCCCGCACCGAGCAGACCCGCACCCGGTACGGCGTCCGGCCGTCTGGCAGCCGTGCGCGGCCGAAGGTGTCGATGGGGGCGGACAGATCGAACGGGATGACGCCGTCCAGCGCCAGTACGGCCACGGTGTGCATGGCAGGAACCTAGCCGTACGACGGGTCGCCGCCGGCCGTGCGGCAGCGGTGCTGCCGTGTGCCGGCCCCGGTGGCACCCGCCTGGCGGGAATCCGTCGGCAGTCGGCATTTCCGCCACTCCTGCGAGATCCCCGCCGCGCCTACGGTCACCCCGTGACCAAGTTCCTCCTTGCCGTCCACGTCCTCGCCGCGATCCTCGCCGTCGGGCCCGTCGCCGTCGCCGCCAGCATGTTCCCGCCGGCCGCGCGCCGCGTCCTGGCCGTCCCCGGCCCCACCCGCGACCCCGGCGCCCCGAGCCCAACCGGCGGCCCGGGCACCCCCACCGGGACCGACGCCGGCACCACCGCTCTGCGGCTGCTGCACCGGATCTGCCGCGTGTACGCCCTCGTCGGCGTCGTCGTCCCGGTCTTCGGATTCGCCACCGCCCGTGAGCTGGGCGTGCTCGGCAGTGCCTGGCTGGTCGTGTCGATCGGGCTGACGGTCCTGGCCGCGGTCGTGCTGGCCGTGTTCGTGCTGCCGGCCCAGTCCGCGCTCCTGGAGGGGAACGCGGACCGGGCCGGGCTGATCGTGCGGCTCGCCATGTTCACGGGATTGTTCAACCTGCTGTGGGCGGCCGTGACGGTCCTGATGATCGTCCGGCCCGGCTCCACGACGGGCGCCTAGCAGGTCACGGCGTCCGACGCGGCCCCGTACCCACCGGGAGCCCTACGCCGCCGTCTTCGCCCGGCCGGCGACCGCGCTCAGCGGGCGGGCGACGTCCTCCAGGGAGCGGCGTTCGGCCCGTACCGCCAGGGCCGCCGCGACCAGGCCGGCAGCGCACATCAGCCCCGCGCCGATCGAGAAGGCGAGGACCGTGTCGCCGACCCGGCCGGTGCTGGTGAGGTCGGCGAAGATCAGCGGGCCGCTGATGCCGCCGGCCGCGGTGCCAAGGGCGTAGAAGAAGGCGATCGACATCGCCCGTGTCTCCATCGGGAAGATCTCCGACACCGTCAGGTAGGCGCTGGAGGCGCCCGCGGAGGCGAAGAACAGCACCGCGCACCAGCAGGCGGTCAGGGTGGCCGCGCTCAGCGAGCCCCGGTCGAACAGCCATGCCGTGCCGAACAGCAGCAGACCGGACAGGATGTACGTCGAGGAGATCATCACCCGGCGGCCGACCGTGTCGAAGAACCTGCCGAGCAGCAGCGGGCCGCAGAAGTTGCCGATGGCGATGACCGCGAAGTAGTAGCCGGTGCGGTCGGCGGGCACGTCGAAGAACTTCGTCAGGATCGCGCCGAAGCCGAAGGTGATCGCGTTGTACAGGAACGCCTGGCCGACGAAGAGGGAGAACCCGAGGACGGCCCGCTTGCGGTACTGGCCGAAGACGGTGCGCGCGATCTCCAGGAAGGTCACGTTCTCGCGCTGGTGGATCTCCAGCTCGCCCTCGGGCCTGGGGAGCCGCTCGCCCCTCTCCGCCTCCACCCGGCGTTCGATGTCGGTGACGATCTCCTCCGCCTCCCGGTCCCGGCCGTGGATCAGCAGCCAGCGCGGACTCTCCGGGACGTGCCGTCGTACGAGCAGGATGACCAGGGCGAGGACGGTGCCCAGCGCGAAGGTCAGCCGCCAGCCGACGTCGGCGGCCAGCACGTCGGTGTCGAGCGCGACGATCGACAGCAGGGAGCCGCCGACGGCGCCCAGCCAGAAGCTGCCGTTGATGATCAGGTCGACCCGGCCGCGGTAGTTCGCCGGGATCAGCTCGTCGATCGCGGAGTTGATCGCCGCGTACTCACCGCCGATGCCGAAGCCGGTGAGGAAGCGGAACAGGAAGAACCACCAGGCCTCCCACGAGACGGCCGTCAGGGCCGTCGCGGCGAGGTACACCGCCAGGGTGATCATGAAGAGGTTCTTCCGGCCGAACCGGTCGGTCAGCCGGCCCCAGAACAGCGCCCCCACGCAGGCGCCCGCCACGTACAGCGCGGCCGCGGTGCCGGTGACCTGTCCGGAGCTGATCGACAGGCCGCTGCCGGGCTCGGACAGGCGGCTGGCGATGTTGCCGACGACCGTGACCTCCAGACCGTCCAGGATCCATACGGTTCCCAGGCCGATCACGATGGTCCAGTGCCAGCGGGACCAGGGCAGACGGTCCAGCCGGGCGGGTATGTCGGTGGTGATGGTCCGGCCTCTCGCGGCCTGCGCTGTGCTCATGGGCTCCCTCCTCGCCGAGGACGGGATACCGGGTGCCCTGAGCCTGCCGGAACAGTCCGGCCCGGCATCCGCCCAGGCCGGAAGAGCCCGGGCCCGCCCCGCCGCAAGCATCCCGGCCCGCCGGACGGAGAAGTCCCGGCCGCCCGGCCGGAAGAACCCCGGCCCGCCCGGACAGAAGCGCCCCGGACCGCCCGGCCGCAGAGTCCCGGCCCGCCCGGACGGACAAGTCCCGGCCGCCCGGACAGAGGAACCCCGGCCCGCCCGGACAGAAGCGCCCCGGACCGCCCGGCCGCAGAGTCCCGGTCCGCCCGGACGGACAAGTCCCGGCCGCCCGGCCGGAAGAACCCCGGCCCGCCCGGCCGGAAGAGCCTGCCCCGGCGCGCCGGGGCCCCGTCAGACCCCCAGCCCCCGTGACACCGTGTAGATCAGCAGCCCGGCCAGGGAGCCCACCACCGTGCCGTTGATCCGGATGAACTGGAGGTCGCGGCCGATGTGCGCCTCGATCTTGCGGGTGGTGTGCTCGGCGTCCCAGCCCGCCACGGTGTCCGTGATCAGTGAGGTGATCTCCTTGCGGTACGTCGTCACGACGTGCACCGCCGCGCCCTCCACCCAGCTGTCGACCTTCCCCTGCACCTTCGCCTCGGTCGCCATCCGGGTGCCCAGCGACAGCAGGGCGGCCCGGACCCGCAGCCGCAGCTCACTGCGCTCGTCGTCCGCCGCCGCCACGATCATCGACCGTACGGCCGTCCACGCGGACGCGATCAGCTCCTGCACCTCGCCCCGGCCCAGCACCTCGGTCTTGAGCCGTTCCACCCGGGTACGCGTGTCCGTGTCCGATTGCAGGTCGGCGGCGAAGTCGGTGAGGAAACGGTCGAGGGCGCCGCGCGCCGGATGGGAGGGCATGTCCCGCGTCTCGGTGACGAAGCGCAGCAGCTCCTTGTAGACCCGCTCGCCGACCTTGCGGTCCACGAAGCGCGGGGTCCAGCCGGGGGCGCCGCCCTCCACGGCCACCATCACGTCGTCGCGGTGCAGCACCAGCCAGTCGTGGGCGCGGGTCACCACCAGGTCGACCACGCGCCGGTGTCCGCCGTCGGCGACGACCTTCTCCAGCATCTTGCCGAGTCCGGGCGCGATCTCCCGGGCGTCCGCCCGCCGGGTGATCGCCTCGCCGACCACCGCCTGCACGTCCGAGTCCCGCAGCACCGTCAGCGCGCCGCGCAGCGCGGTGGCCAGCTCCGCCGTCACCCGGTCGGCGTGCTCCGGCTCCGCCAGCCAGGTGCCGAGCCGGCTGCCGATCCCGACCGCGTGCAGCCGCTGCCGTACGACGTCCTCGGAGAGGAAGTTCTCCCCGACGAACTCGCCCAGCGACACGCCCAGCTGGTCCTTCTTGTTCGGGATGATCGCGGTGTGCGGGATGGGCAGGCCCAGCGGATGCCGGAAGATGGCCGTGACCGCGAACCAGTCGGCGAGCGCGCCCACCATGCCCGCCTCGGCCGCCGCCGCCACATATCCCGTCCACGTCCCGGCTCCCGCCTGGCCGGCCACCTTCGCCAGCACGTACACCACGGCCACGAGCACCAGCAGCCCCGCCGCCGTGAGCTTCATGCGCCGCACCCCGCGCCGGCGCTCCTCGTCGGCCGGGGTGAACGCGGTCATGGTCCGGTACGACGTGCCCCGTCCCGTCGTTCCCGTATCGGTAGGTTCCATTTGCTCCACCCGTTCGGTGATCCCGCACACAATTGTCCCTGTCCGGCCGATGCCTGGAACGAAACCGGAGTTCCCGGCGTCTGTCTGGACGGGAGTAGTGGCAGGGTCCTGTCAGATCTCCCCCGCCCATGACGGATCATGGGCTCAGCAAGATCGGAGCCTCGGGCTCCCATCTCCCGAGGAGAACAACACAAGCATGACCAAGCGTCATGGTTATGCCGTCCTGTGCGCACTCGTGGCCCTGGTCGCGGCCCTGTCCGCCGCCATCTACGTCACCGTGGCGGCCGATGACGGCACCACCGGCGCCGTCCGCGGCACCCTCGCCGACAGCCGCCCGCACCGCGACAGCGCCGCCGCCCCCGCCTCCACCGGCACCTGGGTGGGCGCCTGGGCCACCGCCCCGGTCGGCGGCGAACCCGGCACCGAAACGGCCGGCATGGCGGGCCGCTCGGTCCGCAACGTCGTCCACACGGCCACCGGTGGTACGAGTGCCCGCATCACGCTCTCCAATCTGTACGGCCAGTCACCGCTGACCCTCACCCACGCCACGATCGCGCTCTCGGCGGGGGACGGCACCGCGGCGGCCGACGCGTCGACGATGCGGCGCCTCACGTTCGACGGCGGCACCGGCGTCGTCATCCCCGCGGGCGGACAGATCGTCAGCGACGCCGTACGTCTCGCCATCCCGCGCGGCAGCGACGTCCTGGTCACCACCTACTCCCCCACTCCCTCCGGGCCGGTCACCTACCACCCCCACGCCCGCCAGACGTCCTTCGTCGCCGACGGCGAGCGCGCCGAGGACGTGACCGGCGCCCCGTACACCGAACAGACGCCGTACTGGCGGTATCTGACGGCGCTCGACGTCCTCAGCAACGAGGCCGACGGCACCGTCGTCGTCTTCGGTGACTCCATCACCGACGGCATCACCTCCACCCCCGGCGCCAACCACCGCTGGCCCGACATCCTCGCCGGCCGGCTGCGCGGCGCCCTGGAGAGCGGGCGTCAACTGCCGCGCTACAGCGTCGTCAACGAGGGCATCAGCGGCAACCAGGTCCTCGCCGACGGTCTCGGGCGGCCCGCCGAGAACCAGAGCGGCCTCGGCCGGTTCGGCCGTGACGCGCTCTCCCGGACCAACGCCAGAGCCGTCGTCATCGATCTCGGTGTCAACGACATCCTCCGCAACCGCGAGCTGGCCGACCCCGACCGCATCGTCACCGGCCTGCGCACCCTCGTCCGCCAGGCCCACGCCCGCGGTCTGAAGGCCGTGGGCTCGACCCTGATGCCCTTCCGGGGCCACCGCGGCTGCACCCCGGCCCGTGAGGCCGTACGGCAGCAGGTCAACGCCCGGATCCGGGCCGGCGGGGTGTACGACGCCGTCGTCGACTTCGACCGGGCCCTGCGGGATCCCTACGATCCGCGCCGGCTGCGCGCCGAGTACGACTCCGGCGACCATCTGCACCCCAGCGACCTGGGCTTCGCCAGGATGGCCGAGGTCTTCGACCTGCGCACGCTGCGCGGGGCGGGGCAGACGGAGCTGTGACCGGGGGGCGGGGAATACTGGCGGGCATGACCCGCTTGATCCTCGCCACCCGCAACGCCGGAAAGATCACCGAGCTGAGGGCGATCCTCGCCGAGGCAGGGCTGCCGCACGAACTGACCGGCGCGGACGCCTGTCCCGACCTCCCCGACGTCAGGGAGACCGGCGTCACCTTCGCCGAGAACGCCCTGCTGAAGGCGCACGCCCTCGCCCGGGCCACCGGCCTGCCGGCCGTCGCCGACGACTCCGGCCTGTGCGTCGACGTCCTGGGCGGCGCGCCCGGCATCTTCTCCGCCCGCTGGGCCGGCCGGCACGGCGACGACCGCGCCAACCTCGACCTGCTCCTGGCCCAGCTGTCCGACATCGCCGACGAACACCGCGGCGCCCACTTCGCGTGCGCCGCCGCCCTCGCGCTGCCGGACGGCACGGAACGGGTGGTGGAGGGCCGGCTGCGGGGCGTCCTGCGGCACGCCCCCGCCGGTACGAACGGCTTCGGCTACGACCCGATCCTCCAGCCGGAGAACGAGACCCGTACGTGCGCCGAGCTGAGCCCGCGGGAGAAGAACGCGATCAGCCACCGGGGCAAGGCGTTCCGGGCGCTGGTGCCGGTGGTCCGGGAGCTGGTGGGCTGACCACGAGAGCGCGAAGGCCCGCCCGGGGGTGCCGGGCGGGCCTTCGCTTCACACGTGTGCGGCCGGAGGGACTCGAACCCTCAAGGGATTTCTCCCACAACATCCTAAGTGTTGCGCGTAGGCCAATTCCGCCACGGCCGCGTGCACGCACATGCTACCGGTCACGGGTACCGCGCCACGGGGATTCCCGGCGGACGGGGAGCGGCCCGCACCGCGTCGCCGCGGTACGGGCCGTGGGGCCGCGGAGCGGGGCGTCAGATGCCCAGGTCCTTGATGATCTTCGCTACGTGTCCTGTCGCGCGGACGTTGTACAGGGCCCGCTCGACCTTGCCCCGCTCGTCGACGACCACCGTGGAGCGGATGACCCCCAGATACGTCTTGCCGTAGTTCTTCTTCTCGCCGTAGGCGCCGTAGGCCTCGGTGACCCGCTTGTCGGGGTCGGCCAGCAGGGTGATCCTCAGGGATTCCTTCTCGCGGAACTTCGCGAGTTTCGCCGGCTCGTCGGGGGAGATGCCGATGACGTCGTAGCCGGCGGCGGCCAGGACCTCCAGGTTGTCGGTGAAGTCGCAGGCCTGCTTGGTGCAGCCGGGGGTCAGGGCGGCCGGGTAGAAGTAGACGATGACCTTGCGGCCCTCGTGGTCCGACAGGGAGACATCGTTGCCGTCGGCGTCGGGGAGGGTGAAGGCGGGGGCAACGTCCCCGGGCTGGAGTCGCTCGCTCATCGGACCAGCGTAACCGGGGGGCCTTGCGGTGCGGTGCGGGCAGGAGCTGACAGACTGTCCGGAACAGCATCAGCAGACTTCGGAGGCCGTACGGTGGCGGACACGTCGGACACCAGAACCCCGGCGCAGATCGAGGCGGACATCAGGCGCCGCCGTGAAGTGCTGGCCGAGACGCTCGACGAGATCGGGGTGCGGGTACACCCGAAGACGATCGTCGGGGACGCGAAGGCCAAGGTCGTCGCGAACGTCGATCACACGGTCGGACGCGCATACGTGCAGGTGAACCGGTTGGTGAGCGAGGTACGGGCGCAGTTCGTGGACGAGGAGGGCGCCCCCCGGCTGGAGCGGGTCGTGCCGGTCGCGCTCGTCGCCGTGGGGGTGGTGGGCCTGCTGGCTCTCACGTCCCGGCGGCGCAAGGGCTGAGGGGAGCGGTGACCCGGGCACGTACGGGCGGGGCGAGGACAGGTAGGTTCACAGCGTGAGCGCCAACAGAAACCAGCACAGCACCCCCCATCACGACAAGCTGCCCATCCGGATGCTGCACGACCGGGTTCTCGTGCGGCAGGAGACCGGTGAGGGTGAGCGGCGGTCGGGGGGCGGCATTCTGATCCCCGCCACCGCGGCGGTCGGGCGGCGGCTGGCCTGGGCCGAGGTCGTCGCGGTCGGCCAGAACGTGCGGACGGTGGAGACCGGGGACCGGGTCCTGTTCGACCCGGAGGACCGGGCGGAGGTCGAGGTGCGGGGCGTGGCGTACGTGCTCATGCGCGAGCGTGATCTGCACGCCGTCGCCGCGGACCGGTTCGAGGGGTCGGAGGACTCCACGGGCCTGTATCTCTGATTCCCCGGAGCGACGCGAAGAGGGCCGGTGACCATGTCACCGGCCCTCTTCGCCGTGTTTCGCCATTCGCCGGTCTGGAGGTCGGCTGGTCGGTCGGGATGAGGAACAGCGAGGGATTCACCCGGCTGTTCTTCGTGTGCCTGCTGCTGGCCGCCGTGGTGGGACCGAAGGCGACCGGCGGCCACTGACGTCAGGTGCCGGGGAAGCCGCCGCCGCCCGTGTCGGTCCCGGTGGCGTTGCCGCCCTGGGTGCCGCCACCGCCACCGCCCGTCGTGCCACCGCCACCGCCACCGGTGGTCGTACCACCGCCGCCGGTCGTGCCGCCGCCGGTGGGAACGCCCCCGCCCGTGGCCGTACCACCGCCGCCGGTCGGGTCACCGCCGGTGGTGGTGGTCCCCCCGCCCGTGGTCGTGCCGCCGCCGGTGGGGGTGCCCCCGCCGGTGGCCGTACCGCCGTCGGTGGGGGTGCTGCCGGTGGTGCCGCCGTCGGTCGGGGTGGCGGTCGCGCCGCCGCCGTTCGTGCCGCCGTCCGTGGTGGTGCCGCCGGTGCCCTGGCCGGCGTCCGTGCCGGGCTGGGTCGGGGCGGTGGTGCCGGGCGGCTGCGGCTGGTCGGCGCCGGACTGGAGCCGGAGGTCGAAGTCGCCGGCCGGCTTGCCCTTGAGCGCGTCGCGCGTGTACTGCGCCCAGATCTGGGTGGGCGGGCCGCCGCCGTTCATACGGGCCACGCCGAGGGCGCCGTACAGCGGCATGTGCTTGGCCGTCACCGGGTCCTGGCCCATGACGGACACCACGGTGGCCAGGTCGGGGGTGTATCCGGCGAACCAGGCGGCGGTGTCGCTCTCCGCGGTACCGGTCTTGCCGGCCGCCGCCCGGCCCGCGCCTTGCGCGGCGGTGGCGGTACCGCTCTGGACCACGCTGCGCAGCACGGAGGTGGTGGTGTCGGCTGCCTCCCGGCTGACGGCCTGCCTGACCCGGCGTCCGGGCAGCTCGATCGCCGCGGTGCCGTCCTTGGTGATCTTCTGGACCAGCGTGTACGTGCCGTGCTTGCCGTGGTTGGCGAGCGTGGCGTAGGCCTCCGCCATGTCCAGGACGCTGGCGTTGGCGGTGCCGAGGGCCATCGACGGGGACGGGTAGAGGTCCGGGGTGCCGGCCGGGATGCCGAGGTCGACCGCGGTCTGCTTGACCTTGGCGGGACCCACGTCGGCGGCCATCTGCGCGTACACCGAGTTCACCGACAGGTCGGTGGCCTTGCCGACGGTGATCGGACCGTACGACTTCTGGTCCTCGTTCTCCGGGTTGTACGGCGCGCCGCTCCAGCCCTGGACGGTGCGCTTGTTGGTGCCGTCGTAGATCGTGTTCGGGGTGATCGTGCGGCCGTCCTGGGTGGTCGAGCCGTTCTCCACCGCCGCGGTGAACACGAACGGCTTGAACGTGGAGCCGACCTGGAAGTCACCGCGGGTCGCGCCGTTGGTGTACTGCTTCACGTAGTCGACGCCGCCGTACATGGCGACGACCTCACCGGTCCTGGGGTCGACGGAGGCGCCACCGGCCCGGACGTAGGTGTCGGCCTTGCGGTTCTTCTTGTCCAGCTTCGCCATCAGCTGGTCGTCGACGGCCTTGACGAAGGCGTCCTGCTTGCTCTTCTGGATGGTGGTGGTGATGCGGTAGCCGCCGGCCTGCAGCTGGTCGGCGGTCACGACCTTGTTGGTGATCAGGTAGTGCCGGACCGCCTCGACGAGATAACCGCGCTGACCGGACAGGCCCGTGGAGAGTATCTGCTCCTTGGGCATGGGGAACTTCACGCCGGCGCGCTCGGAGGCGCTGAGCCAGCCCTTCTTCACCATGCCGTCCAGGACGTAGTTCCAGCGGGCGACGGCCGCCTTCCTGTTCTCCGGGTGCGCCACGACGTCGTACTCGCTGGGCGCGTTGACGAGCGCGGCGAGATAGGCGGCGCGGGCCGGGTCGAGGTCGGCGGCGTCACGGCTGTAGTAGGCCTGGGCGGCGGCCTGGATGCCGTAGGCGCCGCGGCCGAAGTAGCTGGTGTTGAGGTAACCCTCGAGGATCTCGTTCTTGGTCTTCTCGCGGTCCAGCTTGATCGAGATGAAGAACTCCTTGGCCTTGCGGGTGAGCGTCTGCTCCTGGCCCAGGTAGTAGTTCTTGACGTACTGCTGGGTGATCGTGGAGCCGGACTGCTTGCCCTTGCCGGTCGCGGTGTTCCAGCCCGCGCGGAGCATCGCCTTGGGGTCGACGGCGGACTCGGTGTAGAAGTCGCGGTCCTCGGCGGCCAGTACGGCGTGCTGGGCGTCCTTGGAGATCCCGGCGAGACCGACGTTCTCGCGGTTGACCTGGCTGTCGCGTGTGTCGCGGGCGATCTGGGAGCCGTCGGCGTAGAGGTAGACGTTGGCCTGCTTGGTGGCGAAGGCGTTGGCCGACGGGATCGCGACCAGGGAGTAGCCGATGAAGAAGAGGCCGACGACGAGGAGCAGGCCGACGACGACGGTGCCGAGCACCATGCGCCACGTCGGCAGGAGCCGCCGCCATCCGGTCCGCCGGGGCCGCTTGCCCTTCTTGCCCTTGCCACCGCCGTTGCCGTCACCGCCACCGCCGTTGCCGTCACCGCCGCCGCCGTTGCCGCCGGCGGCCGGGCCGTCGGTGGCGGCGAGCGCGGTGGTCTCGGCCTCGGAACCCCCGGAGCGGGGGGCGGCGGCGGCGGCAGCGGCCGGGGACGCCTGAGCGGCGGCCGAGGCGGCCGCACCGGCCGCCCCCACGGCGCCGGCCGCTCGTGCGGCGCGGGCGGCCCGTGCGGCGGCCGGGGAGGACGCCGCGGCGGAACCGGCGGCCGCGCCGGTGCTCTTGGCGGCGTCGGTGCCGGGGTTCTGGCCGGCCGGGCGGGGCACGGAGGTACGGGAAGTGCGTCCGGCCGGATCCTGCTTCGCCGGCGAGGAGGCGCCGGCCTCGCCGGGCTCCCCCGAGCGAGGCGCACCGACCCGCCGCAGCACCTGCGTCGTCTCGGCCACCGGCGCCCCACCGGCACCGGGCGCCTTGCCGGAACCCGGGTCAGCACCGGGCGCCTTGCCGGAAGCGGCAGCGGTACCGGCACCCGCGGCGGCACCGGCCGCCTTGCCGGACGCCTCCGCGGCACCGGGCGCCTGACCGGGCTGCGGCTGCCTGCGGCCCTTCCCGGACTGGGCCGAGGACGCGGACCCGGCCGCGGACGCCTCGGGTCGCCTGGGCGGGGTGATGCGCCGGAGCACCTGGGTGCTCTCGGCCGACTGAGCCTGCTCCGACACGGGCGCGCCCTGGGAGGCACCCGCATCACCGGCGCCGGACCCCTTGCCGGCAGCCCCGCCGGAACCCTTGGCACCGTCGGAGCCCGCGCCACCCGAACCGGCAACCCCACCAGCCCCCTTGCCGCCACCGGAGCCCGCAGGGGCGCCCGTGCTTCCCGGCCTGCCGGTGTCCGCGGCTTCGGACCGTTCCGTCCGGGCCCGGGCCGCCTGGCGGGCACGGGCGATGGAGGCCGTACGGTCCTGGCCGGCCGAGCCGGAACCGGACCGGGACATCGAGCCCGCCGCATCAGACCCGGACCGGGACATCGAGTCCGTCGAACCCGAACCGGACGACGCGCCCGCCGAACCCGAACCGGACCGGGACGACGAGCCCGCCGCATCGGAACCGGAACCGGACGACGGGTCCGTCGGAGCCGAGCCGGACCGGGACGTCGAACCCGCCGGACCGGGCCCCGAACGGGACCACGCGCCCGCGGCATCGGAACCGGACCGGGATGTCCGGTTCGTGTCTCGGCCGGGTGCTCCTGAGGTGTCGCGGTCGGTGTCGGGTCCGGGCGTGCCCGCCCGGGTGCCCTCGGCTCCGCGGGCCCCGGGACCGGCACCGCTGCCGGAGTTCGTGGGGCCGGCCGGGCCGGTCGTGGTGTGCGGGCGGCGGGCGGCCGGCTCGCGGGGCGGCCGCCTCGCGGTGTCGTCGGACCCGCTCGTCCCCCCGCGCGGCTCGCGGCGCCCCGGGTTACCGGACCCTTCAGCCGGCAGCGGCCTTTTCGGTGCCGCGCCCTCGTTCGGCTGCTGCGGCTGCGGCTCGTCGCTCATGTCGTGCACGGACTCCTGTTTCGCGTCGTACGTTCCCGTACGCCTCGTACGCCTTCTGCGCCCCCTGTTTGAAGACTCTCGCACCTGGCGTTCCGTTCCCGGATTCCGGCACGCTTCCGGCCGGATAATGCGTGGCCGACCACCGGGGCTCCGGACTAGGCTCCTGCGCTTCGGTGTCGAGCAGTCCGGGGAGGTCGACTGACGTGGGTGCGGGACGGTTGTACGCGGCCGTCGCGGCAGGGGGCTTCAGACGGTACGCGACCTATCGGGCCGCCACTGCGGCAGGGGTGTTCACGAACACGGCCTTCGGGCTGATCCTCGTCTACACCTACCGCGCGCTGTGGGACCAGAAGCCGCACCTCGGCGGATACGACCAGGCGCAGGTCGTCACCTATGTCTGGCTCGGCCAGGCGTTCCTGTCGACGCTCGCGATCGGGGGCGGCGGCGTCGAGGAGGAGTTGATCGAACGCATCCGTACGGGGGATGTGGTGATCGACCTGTACCGGCCGGCCGACCTCCAGCTGTGGTGGCTGGCGGCGGACCTGGGCCGGGCGTTGTTCCAGCTGCTCGGCCGGGGACTCGTCCCCTTCCTGTTCGGCGCGCTGTGCTTCCCGGTGTACCTGCCGTCCGACGCCGGCACCTGGGTGGCCTTCCTGGTCGCCGTGCTGCTCGCGATGCTGGTGGGTTTCGGCATCCGGTACCTGGTGGCGCTGAGCGCGTTCTGGCTGCTGGACGGCACCGGCGTGGGGCAGATGGCGTGGCTGCTGGGGTACTTCTGCTCGGGGATGCTGCTGCCGCTGAACGTGTTCCCGGGCGCGTTCGGCGAGGTCGTACGGGCGCTGCCGTGGTCTGCGCTGCTCCAGGCGCCGGCGGACATCCTGCTGGGGCACGGGGATCCGCTGCCCACCTATCTGTTCCAGGCGGCGTGGGCGGCGGCGCTGCTGGGCGCGGGGCGGCTGGTGCAGTCGGCGGCGACGCGCCGGGTGGTGGTGCAGGGTGGCTGAGGGGGGTCCGGCGGTGCCGGGGGCGGCGGATCGCCTGGTCGGGTGGGTGCGGGCGTACGGGCTGGTGGCGGGGATGTGGGTGCGGTCGACGATGGCCTACCGCGCGTCGTTCGCCATGACGACGTTCGGGAACTTCGCGGCGACCTTCTTCGACTTCGTCACGATCATGCTGATGTTCTCCCGGGTGGACACGCTGGGCGGCTACTCGCTGCCCGAGGTGGCGTTCCTGTACGGGCTGTCCGCGACCTCGTTCGGGCTGGCGGACCTGGTGATCGGCTCGATGGACCGGCTGGGGCGGCGGGTGCGGGACGGCACGCTGGACACGCTGCTGGTCCGCCCGGCGCCGGTGCTGGCGCAGGTGGCGGCCGACCGGTTCGCGCTGCGCCGGCTGGGCCGGGTGACGCAGGGGGCGCTGGTGCTGGGCTGGTCGCTGACCCGGCTGGACATCGCGTGGACGGTGCCGAAGGTGCTGCTGATCCCGGTGACCGTGGTGAGCGGCTTCGGGATCTTCGCCGCGGTGTTCGTGGCGGGGGCGGCGTTCCAGTTCCTGGCCCAGGACGCCTCGGAGGTGCAGAACGCCTTCACCTACGGCGGTACGACGCTGTTGCAGTATCCACCGTCGGTGTTCGCCAAGGAACTGGTGCGCGGGGTGACGTTCGTGCTGCCGCTGGCCTTCGTCAACTGGCTGCCCGCGTGCTACGTGCTGGGGCGGCCGTATCCGCTGGACCTGCCGACGTGGGCCGCGTTCATCTCGCCGCTGGTGGCGGTGGGGTGCTGTGCGCTCGCGGGGCTGGCCTGGCGGGCGGGACTGAGTTCGTATCGCGGCACAGGGAGTTAGCGTGAGTGAGTTCATCGCACTGGAGAAGGTCGAGAAGGTCTTCGAGGTGCGCCGGAAGGCCGGGTTCCTCAAGCGGGAGCGGCACGAGGTGCGGGCGGTGGACTCGATCTCGTTCACCGTGGCGCGCGGGGAGATGGTCGGGTACATCGGGCCGAACGGCGCGGGCAAGTCGACCACGATCAAGATGCTGACCGGCATCCTGACGCCGAGCGCGGGGCGGCTGCGGGTGGCCGGCATCGATCCGGCGCGGGAGCGGGCGCGGCTGGCGCACCGGATCGGGGTGGTGTTCGGGCAGCGGACCACGCTGTGGTGGGACCTGCCGCTGGCCGACTCCTACCGGCTGGCGCACCGCATGTACCGCATCCCGGACGCCCGTTACCGCCAGAACCTGGACCGGCTGGTGGACCTGCTGGATCTGGGCGCCCTGTTGGACGTGCCGGTGCGGCAGCTGTCGCTGGGGCAGCGGATGCGCGGGGACATCGCGGCGGCGCTCCTGCACGATCCGGAGGTGCTGTACCTGGACGAGCCGACGATCGGTCTGGACGTCGTGTCGAAGGCCAGGGTGCGGGAGTTCCTGCGGGAGGTGAACGCCGAGCGCGGTACGACGGTGCTGCTGACCACGCACGACCTCCAGGACATCGAGCAGTTGTGTTCGCGGGTGATGGTGATCGACCACGGGCGGCTGGTGTACGACGGCTCGCTCGACGGGCTGCACGAGGCCGGGGAGAGCGAACGGACGCTGGTGGTGGACCTGGAGCGGGAGCTGCCGCCGGTCGAGGTGGCGTCGGCGCGGGTGGTGCGGGTGGAGGGGCCGCGGCAGTGGCTGGCGTTCCCGGCGGGGCAGTCGGCGGCGCCCCTGGTGGCGGATCTGGCGGCCCGGTACCCGCTGGTGGATCTGTCGGTGCGGGAACCGGACATCGAGGCCGTCATCGCCAGGATGTACGCGGAGAGGGCCGTCTCGTAGGGTGTCGCCACGAGCGACGACGCAGCCCCGGACCTCCGCGCGTCCGACGCCGGCCGTGAGCGACTCGCCGAGATCCTGCGGGACGCCCTGGCCGGGGGACGGCTCGTCATGGAGGAGTTCGAGGAGCGGCTGGAGGCGGCCTGCACCGCGCGGACGTACGGCGAGCCGGCGCCGCTGACCCGCGATCCGCCCGGGGCCGGCACCGTGGCGCCGGCGCCGGTCTCCTTCGCCGAGGAGCCGGTGGGCGACGACCGTCGGGCGCAGCGGATCACCGGGGGTGCGGCGTCCTCGACGGCGGTCGCGACCCTGCCGGGGTTCGAGCGCAAGGGCCGCTGGACGATGCCCGGACGGTTCAGCTTGCTTCGCGTTCATGGGCGGCGGCGTCATCGATCTCAGGGGACGCGGACTTCGCGGACCGTGAGGTGGAGATCGTCTGCGTGGCGGTCACGGGCGGCCTCCAGATCGTCGTGCCGCCGGGGGTCGAGGTCGTCGTGCGCGGGATCGGGGCGATGGGCGCCTTCGAGCATCCGGCGGACGACGGTCCGCCCGCGCCGGGTGCCCCGCGCGTGGTCGTCGGCGGTTTCGCGTTCTGGGGCGGGGTCGGCGTGGAGCGCAAGCTTCCGCGTGCGGAGCGGCAGCGGCTGAGGAAGTGGCGCCGCCGGGAGAAGCTGGAGCGCAGGGAGTCCCGGCACGAGCTGCGGCACGCGCGC
The DNA here is from genome assembly GCF_040613095.1 of Streptomyces sp. NPDC006309. Classification (NCBI taxonomy): domain Bacteria; kingdom Bacillati; phylum Actinomycetota; class Actinomycetes; order Kitasatosporales; family Streptomycetaceae; genus Streptomyces; species Streptomyces sp. NPDC006309. The sequence continues at coordinate 67,921 of NZ_JBEXRO010000020.1, forward strand.
CGCGCCGAGCGGCACGAGCTGGACCCGGCGCGCCGGGCCGGGCGCCGGGACGCGCGGCGGGAGCGGGAGCGGTGTCGCGGCGGGGAGCACTGAGGCGCCCCGCACCGACGCGAGCCCCCACGGCCCGCCCCCCTTACGCCCCTACGACGTGCAGACCTTGGTGAGTTCGCCGGCCGCGTCGGTGACGGGACCGACGTCGGGGGTCCGGTCGCCGTCGCGGATGGCGGCGCGGACGTTGCCGATGGCCTGGTTCAGGTCGTCCACGGCCTTGTTCACGTCGGTGTCGTCCGTCTTGTCGCCGATCTTGCGCAGGCTCTTCTCGATGGAGTCGAGCGAGGCGTCGGTCCGGGAGGGGTCGTCGGCGGCGTTCTCCACGGCCTGCTGGAGGTCGGTGACGCTGTCGGCGATGGCGTCGGCGGACTGCACGCAGTCCAGGGCCTTGTTCACGGCGTCGCAGCCCGTGGTGAGGCCGGCGGTGAGCGCGGCGGCGGCCACGGCGGCGGCGATGGCGGTCACGCGGCGCCGGCGTGCGCGTCGGCTGGCGGCCATGATGGGGTCCCCTCCCTGGTACGGCTGGCCGGGCGCACACCGACAGGTCGCGCGCCCGTACTCACAGGGACGCCGGGGAGCCCCGCCGGGTTGCCGCCGGCGTCCGGGGGTTCGGCATCGCGCCGGGCACGGGCACGGCTCCCCGCGCCCGAGCGGCCACGGCAGGGGACGCATCCGTCACCTTCCGCGTGCCGGCCACCACGGAGGGCGAGGCGCTCCTGGTCTCCGGCAGGGTCTCCGGGCAGCGCCCCGCAGCCGGGCGGCCGGGACCCGGCCGAGGCCGCCCCCCTGGGCACCACCGCGAGCGCCTGCCCGCACCGGCGGGCAGCGTCCAGTTGCCCGCCGGCGCCACGGTGCGGTACACGTACCTCGAGCGCTCCCCCACCGGCGCCTTGACCTGGGAGACACCCCCGACCGCACCCTGGCCGTCTCCCCGGACGTTCCGGGCACCGACGGCCGCTGGAACGTCACCCCGTAACCGCGGCCCCCCACGCCGCCGTCACCACCGCCCGGTGCCGGAGGTCAGCTGCCGCCGGGCACCGCCGACCCTCGCCGACACCCGGCGCCGGCACCCCGGCACCCCGGCACCCGCCGGTGTCCCCGCCCGGCCGCCGGCGTCTCCGCCCACCGCCGGACGGACGCGCTCAGCTCTCCTGGGTCCGCGCCAGGGCGGCCTGCTGGAGTGCGGTCAGGTCGGCGCAGCCGGCGACGGCGAGGTCGAGCAGGGCGTCGAGTTCCGCGCGGGCGAAGGGCTGGGCCTCGGCGGTGCCCTGGACCTCGACGAAGCGGCCGTCGCCGGTGCAGACGACGTTCATGTCGGTCTCGGCGCGCACGTCCTCCTCGTAGCAGAGGTCGAGCAGCGGGACGCCGCCGACGATGCCGACCGAGACGGCGCTCACGGTGCCGGTGAGCGGCTGCCGGCCGGCCTTGACGAGCTTCCTGCCCTGGGCCCAGGCGACGGCGTCGGCCAGGGCGACGTAGGCGCCGGTGATGGCCGCCGTGCGCGTGCCGCCGTCGGCCTGGAGGACGTCGCAGTCGAGGACGACGGTGTTCTCGCCGAGCGCCTTGTAGTCGATGACGGCGCGCAGGGAGCGGCCGATGAGCCGGGAGATCTCGTGGGTGCGGCCGCCGATCCGGCCCTTGACGGACTCACGGTCGCCGCGGGTGTTGGTGGCGCGGGGCAGCATGGCGTACTCCGCGGTGACCCAGCCCTCGCCGCTGCCCTTGCGCCAGCGCGGGACGCCTTCGGTGACGGAGGCGGTGCAGAGGACCCGGGTGTCACCGAAGGAGACGAGGACGGAGCCCTCGGCGTGCTTGCTCCATCCTCGCTGGATGGTGACCGGGCGGAGCTGTTCGGGGGTACGGCCGTCGATGCGAGACATGCCGACGAGCCTATCGGCACAGGCGGAAGGGGCTCCTCCCGTATCGGGAAGAGCCCCTCGGGGTGAACCGGGTTCACCGGTGAGCCGGGGTGCTCACATCATGTCTTCGATCTCCGCGGCGAGCGGGTCGGCGTCGGTGCCGATGACGACCTGGATGGCGGTGCCCATCCTGACGACGCCGTGGGCACCGGCGGCCTTCAGGGCGGCCTCGTTGACGAGCTCGGGGTCGGACACCTCGGTGCGCAGCCGGGTGATGCAGCCCTCGATCTCCTCGATGTTGTCGATGCCGCCGAGCCCGGCGACGATCTTCTCAGCCTTGCTGGCCATGTTCCTTCTCCCTGATCCGAACCGCTTTGTCGCAGTAACCCACAGTTGGCCCATCTTGGCGAGCGGTCATGCCGTCCGTGCCGAATGATGGCGTTCACGACAGCGGAACCGTCCGCCGACTGGTCTACACCACCCTGGGGAAGGTCGCCAAACCGCCTCCCGGTCGGGCGCCCCGGAGAGGACGCCATGAGTGCCGAGAGCGTGGTGAGCCCCGCCCGGGCCCACTTCAACCGGCTGTTCCAGGGCCTCCAGAAGATGGGCCGCAGCCTCCAGCTGCCCATCGCGGTGCTGCCGGCAGCCGGCATCCTGAACCGGCTGGGCCAGCCCGACGTGTTCGGCGACCAGGGCCTGGGCTGGACCGACGTCTCGAAGGTGATGAAGGGCGCGGGCGGCGCGCTGCTCGACGGCTCCCTCGGTCTGCCGCTGCTGTTCTGCGTGGGCGTCGCGATCGGCATGGCGAAGAAGTCGGACGGCTCCACGGCGCTGGCGGCGGTGGCCGGGTTCCTCGTCTACTACAACGTCCTGCACCAGTTCCCCCAGCGCTGCCCGGGCGGCTCCACGACGGTCCCGGACGTCGGCTGCCAGGTGAGCGTCGGGGCGGGCGTCGGCGCGGTGGCGCCGTTCACCTTCCAGAACCCCGGGGTGTTCGGCGGCATCGTGATGGGTCTGCTGACGGCCTTCTTCTGGGCCCGCTACCACCGCACGCGGCTGGTGGACTGGCTCGGCTTCTTCAACGGCCGCCGCCTCGTCCCCATCATCATGGCGTTCGCCGCGATCGCCTTCGCGGCCCTGTGCCTGTGGGTCTGGCCGCCGATCGGCGGCGCCCTGGAGAGCTTCGCGCACTGGCTTCGGGACCTGGGCGCGTGGGGCGCCGGCCTGTTCGGCCTGGCCAACCGGGCGCTGCTCGTCATCGGCCTGCACCAGTTCCTGAACGTGCCCGTCTGGTTCCAGTTCGGCACCTACACGCCACCGGGCGGCAAGCCCGTGCACGGGGACATCAACATGTTCCTGGCGGGCGATCCGCACGCCGGCCAGTTCACCACGGGCTTCTTCCCGATCATGATGTTCGCGCTGCCGGCCGCCGCGCTGGCGATCACGCACTGCGCCCGGCCGGAGCGCCGCAAGGAGGTCGGCGGCCTGATGCTCTCCGTCGCGCTGACGTCCTTCGTGACGGGCATCACCGAACCCCTGGAGTACTCCTTCCTGTTCGTCGCGCCCGCGCTGTACGCCGTCCACGCGGTGCTCACCGGCGTCTCCCTGGGGGCGAGCTGGGCGCTCGGGGTGCACGACGGCTTCAGTTTCTCCGCGGGCCTGATCGACTACGTCATCAACTGGAACCTCGCGACGAGACCGTGGGCGGTCATCCCGATCGGCCTGGCCTTCGCGGCCGTGTACTACGCCCTCTTCCGGTTCGCGATCACGCGGTTCGACCTGCGGACGCCGGGACGGGAACCGGCCGAGGTGGCGGAGGAGATGGACCGCGACAACGTGCGGTGAGCGGGGGTCCGGGCGGCCGGCCGGACGAGTACGCGCTGTAGCGCCCTGACCGCGGATTCGTGGGTTCCTTATCCAGCGTTCATCGTGCTACAACAGGTCTACACCAGTGAGTGGTGTAGACCAGAGACGCTGCCGTCCCCCTCCTCGGTTCCCGGGCGGCGCCCTGCTTACCGGAGGAAGTTGTGACCACGGCCAGCGCCGCTCCCGCGGCCGACCAGAAGAAAAAGGGCGCCGGCGTGATGGCCGTCCTCCAGCGTATCGGGCGCAGCCTGATGCTGCCGGTGGCCGTGCTGCCGGCCGCCGCCCTGCTGGTGCGCCTCGGCAACACCGACATGCTGGGACGCCCGTCCTTCCCGGCCTTCCTGACGAAGATCGCGTCCTTCATGGCCGCCGGCGGCAACGCCATCCTCGACAACATGGCGCTGCTGTTCGCGGTGGGCATCGCCATCGGCTTCGCGAAGAAGTCGGACGGCTCCACCGCCCTCGCCGCGGTCACCGGTTACCTGGTCTTCAAGAACGTGCTCGGCACGTTCACCGACAAGAACCTGCCGAAGGTGGCCACCGTCGTCGACGGCAAGGTCCACATGGTGAGCGCCCCGGTGGACGCCAAGGTCCTCGGCGGCGTGGTGATGGGCATAGTCGTGGCCCTGCTGTACCAGCGCTTCTACCGCACCAAGCTGCCCGACTGGGCGGGCTTCTTCGGCGGCCGTCGTCTCGTCCCGATCCTGTCGGCCTTCGCCGGTCTCCTCCTCGGCATCGTCTTCGGCTACATCTGGCCGGTCCTCGGCACGGGTCTGCACAACTTCGGCGAGTGGCTGGTCGGTTCGGGCGCCGTGGGCGCGGGCATCTTCGGTGTCGCCAACCGTGCGCTGATCCCGATCGGCATGCACCACCTGCTGAACTCGTTCCCGTGGTTCCAGGCGGGCGAGTACCACGGCAAGAGCGGTGACATCGCGCGCTTCCTGGCCGGCGACCCGCACGCGGGCCAGTTCATGACCGGCTTCTTCCCGATCATGATGTTCGCCCTGCCGGCCGCCTGCCTGGCCATCGTCCACTGCGCCCGGCCCGAGCGCCGCAAGGTCGTCGGCGGCATGATGTTCTCGCTGGCACTGACGTCCTTCGTCACCGGCGTCACCGAGCCCATCGAGTTCACCTTCATGTTCATCGCGCCGGTGCTGTACGCCATCCACGCGGTCCTCACCGGCCTCTCGCTGGGGCTGACCTGGGCGCTGGGCATGAAGGACGGCTTCGGCTTCTCGGCGGGCGTCGTCGACTTCGGCCTGAACCTGGGCATCGCCAGCAACCCGTGGGGCCTGGTCGCGGTCGGTCTGTGCTTCGCGGTCGTCTACTACGTGGTCTTCCGCTTCGCGATCACCCGGTTCGACCTGCCCACGCCGGGCCGCGAGTCCGACGAGGAACTGGCCGAACTCCAGAAGGCCGAGGGCAAGTAGCCCGGCCGGCCCGGACGACGCGCGGGGCCCCGGAACCAGGACGGTTCCGGGGCCCCGCGCATGCCGGCTTCAGATGTCGTACGTCTGTCCCGGCGCCGCCAGCGCCACCGGCCCGGCGAACACCTGGCGGGCGTCCCGCAGGTTCACCAGGGGGTCGGTCCACGGCGGGATGTGGGTGAGCACCAGGCGGCGGGCGCCCGCGCGGGCCGCCGTCTCACCCGCCTCACGGCCGTTGAGGTGCAGGTCGGGAATGCTCTCCTTGCCGTACGTGAACGCGGCCTCGCACAGGAACAGGTCGGTGTCCCGGGCCAGCTCGTCCAGCGTCGCGGTGACGCCCGTGTCGCCGGAGTACGTCAGGGACGCACCGCCGTGCTCGATCCGGATGCCGTACGCCTCCACGGGGTGGCGGACCCGCTCCGTGTGCACGGTGAACGGGCCGATCTCGAACGTGGACGGCTTGACCGTGTGGAAGTCGAAGACCTCGCTCATGGAGGAGGCGGAGGGGGTGTCCGCGTAGGCCGTGGTCAGCCGGTGCTCGGTGCCCTCGGGGCCGTAGACCGGGACGGGCCCGCACCGGCCGCCGTCATGGCGGTAGTAGCGCGCCACGAAGTAGGCGCACATGTCGATGCAGTGGTCGGCGTGCAGATGACTGAGGAAGATCGCGTCGAGGTCGTAGAGACCGCAGTGGCGCTGGAGCTCGCCGAGGGCGCCGTTGCCCATGTCGAGAAGCAGCCGGAAGCCGTCGGCCTCGAGGAGGTAGCTCGAACAGGCCGATTCCGCGGACGGGAACGACCCCGAGCTGCCGACGACGGTGAGCTTCATGAAGCAGAAACCTCCGCTGGCGGGAAACCGGTGGGCGGGACGGGAAGGCCGGTCGGGATGGGGGCTGAGGGGGGTCGTGCGGTGCGTCGAGCGTAAGGCGCGCGAGCGCGGGTCGCTCCTTCGCCAGGGGCCGTTGTGGGCGAACTCACCTGTGCTGTCACCGGTTCGGCTGGACCCGGGTCGGAGGATTCACCGGAGGGCGCGCGATGTGCGGCGCGCGCCGGTAACGTCGTCGTATGGACACGTCCTGGTGGCTGGCGCTCGCGGCGGTGGTACTGCTGGCGCTGGTCGCCACGCTCGTCGACGGCTGGGGCCGCGGCCGTCGGCCGGGCGGGCGGCGGCTGCGGCCCCCGGGCCGGGCGGGCACGCGGACGGCCCACGCGGCACGGCCCTCCCCCGGCGACATCTGGTGGGCGGACGTGCCCTACGAGGACCGGGCCGCGGTGAAGGACCGGCCCTGCCTGGTGCTGGCCGTGCGCGGCGACCGGGCGACGGTCGCGAAGATCACCAGCAAGTACCGCGACGAGCGCAGCGGGGTGATCCCGCTGCCGCCGGGCGCGGTCGGCGACGCCCGGGGCCGGCCCAGCTTCCTGGAGACCGACGAACTGCGTGAGGTCCCGGTGGGCCACTTCCGGCGCCGGGTGGGCGTGGTCGACCCGGTCCTGTGGGACCAGGTACGCCACCTCGCGGGCTGAACCGGCGGGTCAGCCCACCCGCACGGTCACCGTCCACTCCTCGATGCCCTTGCAGGAGACCCCGCCCGGTGCGGTGGGCTCGGCGCACAGCGGGCGGGACGAGCTGAGCCTCACCGTGCCGGCGGCCACCGCCCGGTACGCGGCCGTGGCGTCACCCGGCCGCAGGACGAAGCCCGCGTTGATGCCCCGCAGAGCGGTACCGCTCGCGCTGACCGGCTTCCACGGGCGGGCCCGCGTGCCGTCCAGGGTGAGGCGGAGTTCACCGCCCTGGGCCACGCAGACGGTACGGCCGTGGTCGGCGGCCGTCAGCTCCGCGTGGCCGGTGCAGCCGCCCGCGGACCGGCTGGGGGACGGCGGCGCCGACGCCTTGCCGCCGCTCCCGGTGTCCGCCTGCCGGGAGCCGCAGCCCGCGAGGAGCAGTGCTGCCGCCGTGAGGGCGAGGGGCGTCGTACGGCGCATGGGGTCCGCCTTTCTGCCGGTGTCCGCTTTCCCGGTGTTTCCTGGTACAGCTGTGACGTACCACCGGCGCGGTCGGATCCCCTATGCCCAGAGCTGGCCCTGGAGCGTCTCGATGGCCTCCTCCGTGGTGGCCGCCGTGTAGACGCCGGTGGAGAGGTACTTCCAGCCGCCGTCGGCCACGACGAAGACGATGTCGGCGCTCTCGCCCGCCTGGACGGCCTTCCTGCCGACGCCGATCGCCGCGTGCAGGGCCGCGCCGGTGGAGACGCCCGCGAAGATGCCCTCCTGCTGGAGGAGTTCGCGGGTGCGGGTGACGGCGTCGGCGGACCCGACGGAGAAGCGGGTGGTGAGCACGGAGGCGTCGTACAGCTCCGGGACGAAGCCCTCGTCGAGGTTGCGCAGCCCGTACACCAGGTCGTCGTAGCGGGGTTCGGCGGCGACGACCTTGACGTCCGGCTTGTGCTCGCGCAGGTAGCGGCCGACGCCCATGAGGGTGCCGGTGGTGCCGAGCCCGGCCACGAAGTGGGTGATCGAGGGGAGGTCGGCGAGGATCTCCGGGCCGGTCGTGGCGTAGTGGGCGCCCGCGTTGTCCGGGTTGCCGTACTGGTAGAGCATCACCCAGTCGGGGTGCTCGGCGGCCAGCTCCTTGGCCACGCGTACCGCGGTGTTGGAGCCGCCGGCGGCCGGCGAGGGGATGATCTCGGCGCCCCACATGCCGAGCAGCTCCCGGCGCTCCCGCGAGGTGTTCTCCGGCATCACGCACACCATGCGGTAGCCCTTGAGCTTGGCCGCCATGGCGAGGGAGATGCCGGTGTTGCCGGAGGTGGGCTCCAGGACGGTGCAGCCCGGGGTCAGCCGGCCGTCCTTCTCCGCCTGCTCGATCATGTGCAGGGCGGGACGGTCCTTGACCGAGCCGGTGGGGTTGCGGTCCTCCAGCTTGGCCCAGATGCGGACCTCGGAGGACGGCGACAGCCGCGGCAGGCGCACCAGGGGGGTGTTGCCCACCGCGGCCAGCGGGGAGTCGTAACGCATCGCTGGTCAGCGGCCGATCAGCGCATGCCGCCGGCCACGGCCGGCAGGATCGTGACGTTGTCGCCGTCGGACAGCTTGGTGTTGATGCCGTCCAGGAAGCGGACGTCCTCGTCGTTCAGGTACACGTTGACGAAGCGGCGCAGCTGGTCGCCGTCCACGATGCGGGCCTGGATGCCCGCGTGCCGGGCCTCGAGGTCGGCGAACAGCTCGGCGAGAGTGTTCCCGCTGCCCTCCACCGCCTTCTGGCCGTCGGTGTACGTGCGGAGGATGGTGGGGATGCGGACCTCGATGGCCATGGCTCAGGGCTCCTGTCGGAAGGTGTCGGGTCGGTGGGCGCGCGGCGGCGCGGGGCGCACGGGTGGCGTACGCGGGTCTGGACGCCGCGGCTCACGGCCGTACGGCGGCGGGGCCGGCGTCAACAGATGGCGCTGGCGAGCCTGCACAGGTCGACGTGCAGCCGCGCCACGAGCAGTGCGCCCGGCGTCTTCTCGCTCACGTCGTGGAAAACCATGCGCTCATCGTATCGATTCCCGCGGCGTTTCCCGGAGGGTCTTCCCACATCCCGGACGGGATTCGTTCGTGGAGTGAGACGAGGTGCCTGCGGGGTCACGGCGAGGGGTACGCCTCGACCACCTCGACCTCCTCCTCGGTGACCTCACCGGCGAGGATGCGGAACGAGCGGAACTGGAACTCGCCGGCGCCGTCGGTGTCGGCCGTGGAGACCAGGACGTAGTGGGCGCCGGGCTCGTTGGCGTAGGAGATGTCCGTGCGGGAGGGGTAGGCCTCGGTCGCGGTGTGGGAGTGGTAGATGATCACCGGCTCCTCGTCGCGGTCGTCCAGTTCGCGGTAGAGCTTGAGCAGGTCCTGGGAGTCGAACTCGTAGAAGGTGGGCGAGCGGGCCGCGTTGAGCATCGGGACGAACCGCTCGGGGCGGCCGGAGCCCGCCGGGCCGGCGACCACGCCGCACGCCTCGTCGGGGTGGTCCTCGCGCGCGTGGGCGACGATTCGGTCGTACAGGGCCTGGGTGATGGTCAGCATGGGGGTCAGGATAAGCAGAGGGGCCGTCCCGTACCGGGGGTCGGTACGGGACGGCCCACATGCCGGACGTCCTGAGCGGCGGCCGCCGGGGGCGCCACGAGTGCTCCCGGCGGCAGGACGTCCTGGGAAGGGTGTTCTCCGGGGTGCCCCGGCCCCTCAGCGCTTGCGGAAGGCCGCGGCCTCCGGGTTGCGCCGCTTGAGCACCAGGTAGGCGACGCCGAGGATCAGGGCCCACAGCGGCGCGCAGTACAGCGAGACCCGGGCGTCCTTGTCGATGCCCATCATGACGATCACCATGCCGATGAAGGCGAGCGCGAACCAGCTGGTGAACGGGGCGCCCGGCGCACGGAACTCCGAGCGGGGCAGTTCACCGCGGTCGGACTTGGCGCGGTAGCGGATCTGGCAGAACAGGATGACGATCCACGCCCACATGCCGGAGATGGTCGCGAAGGACACCACGTAGTCGAACGCCTTGCCCGGCCACTGGTAGTTGATCCACACGCCGACCAGCATCAGCGCGGCGGAGACCGACGTGCCGACGAGCGGGGTACCGCTGGGCGTCAGCCGGGTGAAGACCTTCGGGCCCTGGCTGTTGAGCGCGAGGTCGCGCAGCATGCGGCCGGTGGAGTACATGCCGGAGTTGCAGGAGGACAGCGCCGCGGTGAGCACGACGAAGTTCACGATGCCGGCGCCGGCGGCCAGGCCCATCTTCTGGAACGCGGCCACGAACGGGCTGACACCCGGGTGGAAGGCGGTCCACGGCACGACCGACAGGATCATGATCAGCGCGCCGACGTAGAAGACGGCGATGCGCCACGGCACGGTGTTGATCGCCTTGGGCAGCACGGTCTTGGGGTCCTTGGACTCGCCCGCGGTCACACCGACCAGCTCGACGGCGAGGAAGGCGAACATGACCATCTGGAGGGTCATCAGGGTGCTGCCGACGCCGTGCGGGAAGAAGCCGCCCTCGTTCCACAGGTGGCTGACGGAGGCGGTGTCACCGGCGTCGGAGAAGCCGATCGTGAGGATGCCGGCGCAGATCAGGATCATGCCGATGATGGCGGTGACCTTGACCATGGAGAACCAGAACTCCAGCTCACCGAAGAGCTTCACGGAGATCAGGTTGGCGCCGTACAGGACGACGGTGAAGATCAGCGCCGAGATCCACTGCGGGATGTTCCACCAGTACGTCATGTAGGCGGCGGCCGCGGTGACCTCGGTGATGCCCGTGACCACCCAGAACAGCCAGTACGTCCAGCCGGTGACGAAACCGGCGAACGGGCCGATGAACTCGCGCGCGTACTCCGAGAACGAACCCGACACCGGGCGGTACATCAGCAGCTCGCCGAGTGCCCGCATGATGAAGAAGATGACGAGGCCCGCGATGGCGTACGCCAGGATCAGGCTGGGGCCCGCCTTGGAGATGCCCTTGCCCGCGCCGAGGAAGAGGCCGGTGCCGATGGCACCGCCGATGGCGATCATCTGGATCTGCCGGGAACCGAGCCCGCGCTGGTACCCCTCGCCGCCCTCGTGATCCTCGGCCCGCGCGGCCTCATTGCCGTCGCGATGCTGGTCGACCTGCGCTGAGGTCATGTGTGGTGCGCCTTTCTCCATGCCGATCCGGGCCTTTCGTCGGCCTCGGACCGGGTCTCGATCCCCCTGGATTTCTGGAGCTGTTGCCTGGCCGACGGTCGTCGGCTCGGTGGCGCACCCGGCCGAGACATGGGTGGTCTTCGCCGGGCGGTCGTGAAGATTTATCACGGCCGCAACACTGATCACAGGGGCACGGTGTGGTGCATCACACAAGAAGAAGTGGACAAAAGGTGTCCGGACGCGTCAAAACCGGCCGCAACGGTGACGGGATCGTTATCCGGATCTGAGCGTCCTCTGAGCGAACGGTGACGCAGAGAAATGACCGGATTACGGCATAAGGGTCGTGACCAGGGTTTCCTGGAGACCGCCCAGCCACAGGTAGGCCAGCACCATCGGCTTGCGCGGGTCCTCCTCCGGGAGCCGGTAGAGCAGGTCGGTGTCGTCCTCGTCGGTGATCTCCAGGCGGGCGCCGATCGCCAGCCGGAGGTCGTTGAGGGCGCCGAGCCACTGCCGGGACTCCTGGGGGGAGAGTTCGAGCACCGCCCCGTCGTCGTCCACCGGGGCGAGCGCGTCCAGGGTGCGGATCACCGTCAGCGCGCTCTCCCGCTTGCCGGCGCGCAGGTCGTTCTCGGTGAAGCGGCGGAACTCGGCGGAGTGCGCCCGTCGCTCCTCGGCGTCGGCCGGTGAGGCGGGGGCCTGTTCGGGATCGGTGTAGGCGTCCGGGAAGAGCCGGCGCAGCACCGGGTCCGCGGGCGGCTCGCTCGGCCCCTCGGCGAACAGCTCGGCGAGGGGGTCGTCGGGGGTGTCGGCACCGGGGCCGGGGCCGATCAGCTCCAGGAGCTGGACGGCCAGCGACCGGATGATGGAGATCTCGACGTCGTCGAGCGCGACGGCCGCGCCGCCGCCGGGGAGCGGTTCGAAGTGTCCGGGCATATGTGGTCGGTCGCTACTTCCGGTCCTGCTGAAGGGTGGCCCACAGACCGTAACCGTGCATCGCCTGCACGTCGCGTTCCATCTCCTCGCGGCTCCCGCTGGAGACGACCGCCCGGCCCTTGTGGTGGACGTCGAGCATGAGCTTGGTGGCCTTGTCCTTGGAGTAGCCGAAGTACGTCTGGAAGACGTACGTCACGTAGCTCATGAGGTTGACCGGGTCGTTGTGGACGATCGTGACCCAGGGGACGTCGGGCTCGGGTACGGCGAAGACCTCCTCCGCCGACTCGGTGCGTTCGATCTCTACGGGCGCGGGTGACGTCACAGGCCCATGCTGCCACGCGCAGGATAAATCGTCACACTGACGAGATGGGGGTACTATCTTGCCATGAACACAGCGGACCTTGGGCTGCCGGTGGATGTTCCCTCGACGGCACTCTTCACGGACCAGTACGAGCTGACCATGCTGCGGGCCGCGCTGAAGGCCGGCACGGCCGAACGACGCAGCGTGTTCGAGGTCTTCACCCGGCGGCTGCCGGACGGACGGCGCTACGGCGTGGTGGCCGGCACCGGGCGCGTCCTGGACGCGGTCGAGAACTTCCGCTTCGACGCCGGCGTCCTCGGCTTCCTGCGCGAGCAGGGGATCGTCGACGAGGAGACCCTCGAATGGCTCGCCGGTTACCGCTTCAGCGGCGACGTCTGGGGCTACCCCGAGGGCGAGGTCTACTTCCCGGGCTCGCCGATCATGCGCGTCGAGGGCAGCTTCGCCGAGTGCGTCCTGCTGGAGACCGTGATCCTCTCCATCCTCAACCACGACTCGGCGATCGCCGCGGCGGCCTCCCGCATGGCCTCCGCCGCCGGTGACCGCCCGCTGATCGAGATGGGCGCCCGGCGCACCCACGAGCTGGCCGCCGTGGCCGCCGCGCGGGCCGCGTACGTCGGCGGCTTCACGACCACCTCCGACCTGGCCGCGGGCTTCCGCTACGGCATCCCGACCGTGGGCACCTCGGCCCACGCCTTCACCCTCCTGCACGACCGTGAACGCGACGCCTTCCGGGCCCAGGTCGACACCCTCGGCCGCGGCACGACCCTGCTGGTGGACACCTACGACGTCACCGAGGCCGTCCGTACGGCGGTGGAGGTGGCCGGACCAGAGCTGGGCGCCGTCCGCATCGACTCCGGCGACCTGCTGCTGGTGGCCCACCGGGTGCGCCAGCAGCTGGACGAGCTGGGCGCGACCGGCACCAAGATCATCGTGACCTCCGACCTGGACGAGTACGCCATCGCCTCGCTGGCCGCCGCGCCCGTGGACGCGTACGGCGTCGGCACCCAGCTGGTCACCGGCTCCGGGCACCCGACCGCGTCCATGGTCTACAAGCTGGTCGCCCGCGCCGAGAGCGCCGACCCCAAGGCGCCGCTGGTGCCGGTCGCGAAGAAGTCCAGCGGCGGCAAGACCTCCGTCGGCGGACGCAAGTGGGCCGCGCGCCGCACCGACGCGGAGGGCGTCGCCGAGGCCGAGGTCGTGGGCACCGGGCCGGTCCCGTCCGGGCTGGCCGGCCGCGAGCTCCAGGTCCAGCTGGTCAAGGGCGGCGAGGTGATCGCCCGCGAGCCGCTGGACGTACCGCGCGACCGCCACATCGCGGCCCGCGCGAAGCTGCCGCTGTCCGCCACCCAGCTGTCCCGGGGCGAACCCGTCCTCCCGACGGAGTACGTCCACGGGGGCTCGGGTAGCTAGGACGACACGGCCGGGAGCGGGAGCGCCGTCCGTCCCCTCCCGCACCGGCCGGTAAGTCCCTAGTCTCAGTCACCTGCCTCCTCACCCTAAGGACACCCGCCATGCGCCGCGCCCTGATCGTCGTAGACGTCCAGAACGACTTCTGCGAGGGAGGCAGCCTCGCGGTGTCCGGCGGTGCGGACGTGGCCGCCGCCGTCACCGAGCTGATCGGCCAGGCGGCGGGCACCGGATACCGCCATGTGATCGCCACCCGTGACCACCACATCGCGCCCGGCGGCCACTTCGCGGACGACCCCGACTACGTCCGCTCCTGGCCCGCGCACTGCGTCGCGGGCACGGAGGGCGTCGGCTTCCACCCGAACTTCGCCCCCGCCGTCGCCTCCGGCGCGGTGGACGCCGTGTTCGACAAGGGGGCGTACGCGGCGGCCTACAGCGGGTTCGAGGGCACCGACGAGAACGGGGTCGCGCTCGCCGACTGGCTGCGCTCCCGGGAGATCGACGAGGTGGACGTCGTCGGCATCGCCACGGACCACTGCGTGCGCGCCACCGCGCTGGACGCCGTGCGGGAGGGCTTCCGTACCCACGTGCTGCTGGACCTGACCGCGGGCGTCGCCGAGGAGACCACCACGCGCGCGCTGCGGGAGCTGCGCGAGGCGGGCGTGGAGCTGACCGGCAAGCCCGCCGTCTGACCGGGCGACGGGGCTCAGGCGCGCGCGGCCGGCCGGCGCAGCAGGGCCCTGATCGGCTGCCACAGCTCCGTCACGGTGACACCGTTGTCCGCGGCCGTGCGCCATATCAGGCCGTCGGGATGGTGCAGCACCGCCGTGACCTCGTCCGGTGTGGGAGGCAGCGCGTTGCCCCGCAGGTAGACCGCCCGCAGCCCCAGGTTGCGCAGCCGGGTCAGGGCCCGCGCCCGGTTCCGGGCGTGCACCAGGACCCGCACCCCGGCCGGCACTCCGGCGGGGCTGGGCAGGTTCAGTGCCACCACCACCGTGTCGTCCGGCAGCTTGCAGAAGCCTCCAGCGGCCATGCGGTCACATCCCCGTCCGGGTCGGTGTCAATAAGCGGTCCACAGGACGCACCTAAACACGACCGGCGGCAACCCGCCAAGGGGTTGCCGCCGATACGCTTGTGACCTGCGGTGATGTGGACTACTTCACCGCGGGGCCGACCTTGAGCCGGATCGTGGAGCCGTCCTTGGCCTCCTTGACGATCGTGATCTTGGTGTTGGTGTCAGTGACCTTGACGCCGCCGGTGGGGTTCGAGGCGTCGTAGTAGGTGCCGGTGTGGTCGTTGAAGACCGGGACACCCTTCGACGCCTTGATCTTCAGGGCGACGTCGGCCTTGTGCAGGGTGATGCCGTCCGTGCCGTAGAGGCTGAACGGGGAGTCGTACGCCTGGATGCGGTTGCGCAGCAGCGTGCCGTCGGCCCACTTCAGCGCCTTCGGGTGCGAGTCGACCGGCAGGATCAGACCGGTGCCCGGGTGACCGTTGGTCTCGTTCGTGTTGTTGTCCGCCTGGGAGGTGTCCCACTTCCAGACCAGCAGGCCGTTCTGGTAGGGGTAGTGCTCCACCCAGTCGGGGCGCGACGCGAAGCCGAAGTTGTACGGGCCGCTCTTGAGCGTCTTGTCGTACGACACGTACTGGCGGTTCTCGGCGATGTAGTACTGCGCGTAGTTCTTGGTGAACGACGCGCCGACCCGGGAGAAGCCGGCCGCGGTCCAGCCGGCGTCCGCGGTCTCGGCGTTGTCCGAGAAGACCGGGGCGCCGTCGGCGGTGACGGTGATCTCGTCGGCCGTGAAGCCGTTCTCCGCGACACCGCCGTCGGTGGCGTAGCGGAAGCGCACGTCGATCTTCTTGCCCGCGTAGGCGTCGAGCGGGAACGACAGCTTCTTGTGCGTCTGGGAGAAGCCGGTCAGCGCCGGCTTGCCGCTGGCGTCACGCGGCAGGGCCTGGCCGTCCGCCGTGCCGTCCAGGGCCGTCCAGTTGGCGCCGCCGTCCGTCGACACCTCGGTGTAGACGTAGTCGTAGCCCTCCTCGGTGGCCCACCAGCCGTCCAGGCTGAGGTTCGCCGACGACTTTCCGGTGAGGTCCACGGTCCGGGTCAGCGTGTTCTTCAGGTCGTTGCCGCTGCCGCTCCACCACTGGGTCGAACCCTCGGCGGGCTGGGTGATCGTGGTGGTGACGGCCTTGTCCGGCAGGGACACCACGAGGGCCTGCTTGTCCCACGTGTTGTACTCGGCCGGGCCGAGCTTGTGCGTGGACTGCTTGCCCGCCTTGGCGCTGTCGTAGTTCAGCCACCCCAGCTGGAGCTTGTCCCAGGCGTTCATGTCGCCGGGCAGGTCGCCGATGGACTCCTTGCCGGTGCCCAGCCAGGAACCGGACGACATCAGGGTCCAGAAACCGGTGGAGTTGTCGCCGCCGGCGGTGTCGTACTCGTCCGGCAGGCCGAGGTCGTGGCCGTACTCGTGGGCGTAGACGCCGAGGCCGCCGTTCTCCGGCTGGATGGTGTAGTCGCCGACCCAGACGCCGGTGTCGCCGACCTGCGTGCCGCCGAGCTTGTTGCTGGTGGGGCCGGTGGCGCCGGCGTCGGTGCCGAAGGCGTACCAGCGGTGCGCCCAGATGGCGTCCTTGCCCTGCGCGCCGCCGCCCGCGGACTCGTCCTCACCGGCGTGCACGATCTGGAAGTGGTCGACGTAGCCGTCGGGCTCGTTGAAGTTGCCGTCGCCGTCGTAGTCGTAGCGGTCCCACTGGTCGTACTTGGCCAGGTCCGCCTTGATGTCGGCGTCGGACTTGCCCGCCTTCTTCTGCTGGGCGACCCAGGCGTTCAGACCGTCGCTGACGACGTTCCACACGCTCGGGCAGTTGGTCTGGCCGCACGCGTTGTTGCCGTAACGGGCCTCGTTGTAGGGGACCTTGACCCAGTCGGTGACCTCACCGGAGACCGAGTAGCGGCCCGAGGACTGCTTCTCGTAGTACTTCTTCAGCGACTCGGTCTTCTTGCCGGTGCCGAAGTACAGGTCCTGGTAGTGCTTCTGGTCGTAGTCCTTCTGCCAGGCCGTGGAGTTGTCCTTCTTGCGGTCCGGCGCGGCTATCGTGTTGTGCAGCGGGCCCGCGGTGCCCCCGTACTTGGGGTCCGTCCGGTTCCCGAACTCCACGAGGATCGTGAAGATCTTGTCGGTCTTCTCGCGGCTCAGCTCGACGTACTTGCTCCGGCCCTTGCCGCTCTTGAGCTTGACGACCTTGGAGCCGTTGCGCTCCTGCGCGGTGGCCTTGCCCGATATGAGCTGCTTCAGGGCCTCTTCGCGCTGGGCGTCCTGGGTCTTGCTCAGGGGGCCGTCCAGGTCGTGCTTCTGCTGCTTCACCGGAGCCGGGTCGTGCCGGTTGGCGGCCGCGGCCGGGCGCTGCGTGCCCGCCTCCGCGACGGCGAAGGTGGCGAACGTGGCGGAGGCCGCCGCGAGCGTCACGCCGATGGCGGCCGCTCTGAACGTCCAGGATCTGCTGGTCACTTGAGTTCCTCCCCCGCGCCGCGCGCACGGACAGGGGGTTCCAGGGCATGGAGGAATCCGTGCGCGCTCGATCAACGCGTGTATCAAGTGACGACATTTGACTAGAGGTTTGACAGAAAAGACAGACCTTGACTTGAGCAGGACAAGTGCACTATGCGGAGATGGCGTCCGCTTTACGGACACGTGTCGCCCCGGCGACCGGCGCAGGAAGCCGCCCGTCCGGCGGGACCGGTGTCTCCGTGCGCCCCCCGTGCACCGGTACCGTGGGTTAGGCCACGCTTACCGGGCGTCCCGCTCGGGCATGCACGCCAAGAGAGCCCCACGGCACCCCATCCCCGAAACCGCCGAGGACCGATTGCCATGCCTCGTCCGACCGCCGCACAGCTCGCCTACGGTGTCTGCACCGTGATCCTCTCGACGTTCGCCATGCTGCTGCTGTCGCAGGCGAGTTCGGCCGTCGGGATCAGCGTCATCGCCCTCGCCGCCCTCGCCCTGGGCCTGCTGGTCGCCCTGACGGCCCCCGCCCCGCGGTCCCGCCCGGCGCAGGCGCCCGCCGAGACCGCACCGGCCGAGGAGCGCGTCCCCACGTCCTTCTGACCGGGCGCCGGGCCCGGCTGCTCACCCCCGCGGCGTCCGCGCGGCCCGCGCGGCGACCGGCCGGCCGGCCGGTCTCAACCGGTGCTGACCACCACCGTCTTGGCCGCCTTGTCGTGCAGACCCTGCTTGTACGGCTTGTCGAAGAAGCTCCATCCGCCCGCGATCGCCGTCCACAGGCAGCAACAGCAGAAGGCGAACGGCAGCCACAGCACCAGGGAGCGGATCAGCGCGGTCTGCACGGAGGGGGTGGTCCCGTTGTCCAGGTCGGCCACCCGCATGGCGAGCCACTTCTTGCCGAGGGTCTGCCCCGATCTGCTGATCATGACGGTGTCGTAGAGGACGTAGAGCACGGCCATGATGACGGCCGGGGCGACGGACCGGCCGACCTGCATGCGGTCGTTGTCGACGGAGTACACCCGCAGCCCGAAGGCCCAGGTGAGCAGCGAGACGAC
Source organism: Streptomyces sp. NPDC006309 (assembly GCF_040613095.1). Classification (NCBI taxonomy): domain Bacteria; kingdom Bacillati; phylum Actinomycetota; class Actinomycetes; order Kitasatosporales; family Streptomycetaceae; genus Streptomyces; species Streptomyces sp. NPDC006309. The sequence continues at coordinate 85,989 of NZ_JBEXRO010000020.1, forward strand.
GACACCGACGAGGACCATGTCGATGATCCTCGCGAGCGTCCGCCGGGCGCTGTCCGCGAGCGGGGGCATACCGGCCAGGGGGTCACCGGGGTAACCGGGGCCGCCACCGCCGTCGTACGGGCCGCCGCCGTACGGGGGTGTCGGGCCGCCGCCGGGCGGCGGGGGCGTGGGTCCGGAGCCGGAGGGCGGTTCGCTGATCATGGCCCGAGTGCACCGCGGCCCTTCCGGCTCCGCATCCGGAGGGCGTCCGTACGGACTACGGCCGTCCGTGCCGCGTCAGCCGGCGACGAACGTGTGGGCCGCCTTGTCGTGCCAGCACTGGTGCCACGGCCGGTCGAACAGGCACCACAGCATGCCCACGACACCGACGACGAGCAGCCCCGGCACGCTGAACACCAGCCAGCGCCGCAGCGCCGGACCGAACGCCGGGGGCTCGTGCCCCTCGATGTCCCGCACCTGGAGGCCGCACACCTTCTTGCCGAGTGTGCGGCCCCAGCGGGCGGTGGGCAGCACCTCGTACAGGACTCCGGCGAGCAGCAGGACGGCGAGGACGATGCCGAGGCTGGTGCCCGTCGTGCCGTCGAGCAGCCAGACGGTGACGGTACGGCCGGACAGCCGGGCCGCGTCGATCTTCTCCTGCACATGGTCCGCGGCCCGCAGGCCGAGCGGCACCGCGGCTGCGGCCGTCACGGCTCCCAGCACCAGCAGATCGATCAGCCGGGCCGCGAACCGCTTGCCGAGCCCGGCGGGCCGCGCGGCTGCCTGACGGCGGGCGGCGGCCTGGAACACGTCCTCCACCGGCGGCTTCCACGGCGCCGGCGGCTGCTCGTCCCCGCCCCCGGCCAGCTGGTGCACCTGCTGCGCCCAGGACGACTGACCGCCGCCGGCGCCGCTGGTCAGCGGGGTGGCGGGGGCGCCGGGCTGCTGGGGCACGGGCGGGGTCACGGCGGGCGCGGCCGGGCCCGGCCGCGCGCCCCGCGCGTTCTGCGGGACCTCGGGCGCCGGTGCGGCGGTGGCGCGGGCGGCGGCGGCCTTTCCGGCGCCGAAGCCGTGGTTGCCGGCCGGGGGCGAGGAGGCGGGGGCCGTCGGCGTGGGCGCGGCGACCGGGCCCTGGGTACCGAAACCGGCCGGACCGGAGTCCGGGCCGCCGGACGCGCCGCCCTCCGCGCCGGTCGCCCCGGCCGGGCCGGGCGGTACCGGGCGGAAGGTCGTCGTGCCGTCGTCCGTGCGGGCCGCCGGACCGGGGATCGGGCGCCGGAAGAGGAAGGTGCCGGGGTCCGGGGCCTCGTCCTCCACCGGGGGCGTCGTCGCGGCGCCGTCGGTACGGGAGCCGACCCGGCCGTCGGCCGGCCCGGCCGGAACCCGGGGATCCACCCCCCAGCCGTCGACCCGCCCGGCGTCCCCCTGGATGCCGGGGTGCCCGGACTGACTGGGGAGGCTGGGGTGGGCAGTGTGACCAGCGTGGCTCGACTGACTGGGGAGGCCGGAGAGGCCAGGACGGTCAGGGTGGCCGGACTGAGCCGGGAAGCCGGGGTGGCTGGACTGACCGGGCAGGCCGGGGAGGCTTGGGTGGCCCCTGTGGTCAGGGTGACCCGGCTGACTGGAGAGGCCGGAGTGACCGCGGTGGTCAGGGTGGCCGGACTGACTGGGGAGGTCCAGGTGACCGAGGTGGTGGTCGGGGTGGCCGGGCTGAGCGGGGAGGCCCGAGTGACCGAGGTGGCCGGACTGACCCGGGTGGCCCAGGTGGCCGGGCTGGGCCGATCCGTCCGGCTGTCCGCCCCCGCCCCACCGCTCCCCCGGCCCGGGAACGCCGGTCGCGCCCGGCGCGCCACCTGAGGCACCCGCCGCTTCGGGCGCACCGGACCCGCCGGTGCCACCGAACCCACCGGGCTCACCGGACCCACCTGTGCCGCCGAACGCGCCGACCCCGTCGGACCGGCCCGGGTCGGCCGGCCGGCCCCACGGCGCGCCCCGCGCGTCCTGTTCGTCGTCCGTGTGGGGCCACGGGTCGGCGGGACCGGTCGGGCCGGGGTGCGGCTGCCGTACGGGGTCGGCCGGGTCCTCGTCGAAGAAGTGGGGGCCCGTCTCCTCGACGGACGGGGCCGCGGGGCGGATACCGGCCGGCGGGATGAGCGGTTCGCCGTCCTGCGGCGCCGGGCGGCTGGTGCCGGGCACCCAGGAGGCGCCGTTCCAGTACCGGACGTAACCGGGGATGGACGGGTCCGGGTAGTAGCCCTCGCGGGGCCTGTCATCACCTGCGGCCGGGGTTGGGGCGCTCATGTCCGTCGTCCCGTATCTGCTCGGGGGTGGGATGGGAGCCTCCACATCTATCAGACCCGGGCATCCCCCACCGCCACTCCCGCAGGACCCACTCCTTTCCGGGCAACGCCGTGCCCGTCCCCCGGACACCGCGCCGAGAACTCCCCCGGACCCGCGTAATGACCCGGCCCCCGCCGCCTCTCCCCCGGTACGGGCCCGGTCCGAGCGGCCCCGACCGGAGAGGAACCCAGGTCATGCGTCACACCGTGGTGGAACGGGAGCTGGAGCTGAGACTCATTGTGTCGCCGGAACGGAGCATCCCGGTCCCGGCCCGGCTGGACCACCGCTCCGACGACCCCTACGCCGTCCACGTCACCTTCCACATCGACGCCGAGCACCCGGTCGGCTGGACGTTCGCCCGCGAGCTGCTCGTGGAGGGGGTGTTCCGGCCGTGCGGGGACGGGGACGTACGGGTGTGGCCGGCGACGGCGGACGGGCACCGGGTCGTCCTGCTGGCGCTGAGTTCCCCGGACGGCGACGCGCTGCTGCGGGCGCCGGCCCCGCAGGTGTCGGCGTGGCTGGAGCGGACGCTGCGGGTGGTGCCGCCGGGGACGGAGGGCGGCCGGCTGGGCATCGACGGCGCACTCGACGAGCTGCTCGCCCGGTGACCCCGGCCCGACGGTCAGAACAGCTTGCCGGGGTTGAGGATGCCGAGCGGGTCGAAGACCTGTTTCACCGCCCGCTGCATCTCCACCCCGACGGGGCCGATCTCGCGGGCCAGCCACTCCTTCTTCAGCACGCCGACGCCGTGTTCGCCGGTGATGGTGCCGCCCAGCCGCAGCCCCAGGGCCATGATCTCGTCGAAGGACTCGCGGGCCCGCCGGGACTCGTCGGGGTCGCCGGCGTCGAAGCAGACGGTGGGGTGGGTGTTGCCGTCACCGGCGTGCGCGCAGACGCCGATGGTGAGGCCGTACGCGGCGGCGATCCGCTCGACGCCCTCCAGCATGGCGCCGAGCCGGGAGCGGGGCACGCACACGTCGTCGATCATCGTCGTGCCCTTGACCGCCTCCAGCGCGGTCAGCGCGAGCCGCCGGGCCTGGAGCAGCAGTTCGGACTCGGCGGCGTCCTCGGCGGGGACGACCTGGGTGGCGCCGGCCGCCTCGCACAGGGCGCCGACGGCGGCCAGGTCGGCGGCGGGGTCCGGGGTGTCGAAGGCGGCCAGCAGCAGCGCCTCGGTGGTCTCCGGCAGGCCCATGCGGGCGAGGGAGTTGACGGCCTTGACGGTCGTACGGTCCATCAGTTCGAGGAGGGAGGGGACGTGACCGCCCGCCATGACGCGGCAGACGGCGTCGCAGGCGGCGGCCGCGGAGGGGAACTCGGCGGCCAGGACGAGCTGCCGGGGTGGCCGGGGTTTCAGGGCGAGGACGGCGCGGACCACGATGCCGAGGGAGCCCTCGGAGCCGACGAAGAGGCGGGTCAGGTCGTAGCCGGCGACGCCCTTGGCGGTGCGGCGGCCGGTGGTCAGCAGGCGGCCGTCGGCGAGGACGACGTCCAGGCCGAGGACGTACTCGGCGGTCACGCCGTACTTGACGCAGCACAGCCCGCCGGAGGCCGTGCCGATGTTGCCGCCGATGGTGCACGTCTCCCAGCTGGAGGGGTCCGGCGGGTAGTACAGGCCGTGCTCCTCCACCGCGCGGGACAGGACCGCGTTGACCACGCCGGCCTCGACCACGGCGATCCGGTCGACGGGGCTGATCTCCAGGACGCGGTCCATCTTCGTGAGGGAGAGCACGATGCAGCCGTCGGTGGCGTTGGCGCCGCCGGACAGGCCGGTGCGGGCGCCCTGGGGGACGACCGGGACGCGCAGCTCGGTGGCGGTGCGCATGACGTGCCGCACCTCTTCGACCGTGCGTGGCAGTACGACGACGGCGGGGGCGCCGGCCGGGCAGAAGCTCGCCATGTCGTGGGAGTAGGAGGCGGTGACGTCGGGGTCGGTCAGGACGGCCTCGGGCGGCAGGCCGGCCAGGAGCCGGTCGGTGAGAGTGCTCGTCTCCGCGTCGTGCGTCGCTTCGATACGGCTCATGATCACAGGTTCGCACTCGCGGCCATCGGTGTGAACCCCGTCCGCGCCGCCCTTGGGCCACCCGGATGTGTTCGTCATATTGACGCACAGTAGGACCTGTGAACGACCGACTGTGCGAGCCGGGTACATCCCTGCCGGCCGGGCCGCCGCGCCGTTTCCGGCGGACGCTGGGGCGGGTGCTGGTCGCCACGCTCGCGGGCGGTGCCGCCGCGGGCGTGGTGCTGATGCCGCTGCCGCAGGAGGGGCAGCCCGCTGTGCCGCCCGCCGCGGGCCCGCCCCCGCGGGCGCCGGCGCTGACGGCGGTGACCTACGGGGTGCCGGCCGCGCTGCCCGGCCTGACGGCGCTCGTGGCCCGCCAGGAGCAGCGGGTGCGGGCGCGGCCGCGGGACGCGCGGGCGTGGGCGGTGCTCGGGGCGGCGTACGCGGAGCGGGGCCGCCGGACGGGTGACACGGCGGACTACCCGCGGGCCGACCGGGCGCTGCGGACCTCGCTGGAGGTGCGCGGCACGCGGAACACCGAGGCGCTGGACGGGCTGGCCGCGCTGGCACTGGCCCGCCGGGACTTTCCGGCGGCGAAACGGTACGGCGAGGAGGCGCTGAAGGCTGCGCCCGGTAGGTGGTCGGCGTATCCGCCGCTGATCGACGCGTACACCGGGCTCGGCGACCACAAGGCGGCCCAGCGGGCCCTGGACAAGCTGCTGGGCCTGCGCACCGGCGCTCAGGCGCGGCCGGCCGTGATGGCGCGGGCCGCGGCCGTGTACCGGGACCGGGGCTGGCGCGAGGACGCGGTGGCCCAGCTGACCGACGCGGCGGCCGCCGCCCGCACCCCGGCCGAGCGGGCGGCGTGGCTGACCGGGGTCGGTCAGCTGGCCTGGGAGCGCGGGGACCTGCCGGACGCGCTGCGGCACTTCGAGGCCGCGCTGCGCCTCGACCCGGAGCAGCCGGCGGCGCCGGCCGGGCGGGCCCGGACGCTGGCCGCGCTGGGGCGTACGACGGAGGCGCTGAGCGAGTACCGCGCCACCCTCGCCCGGCAGCCGGACCCGGCGGTCCTGCTGGAGCTGGGTGAGCTGTACGAGTCGCGGGGGCAGGAGCGGCTCGCCGCGGAGCAGTACGCGCGGTTGCGGGCGGCGGTGGGGCAGGCGGTGGCGGGCGGGGTCGACGAGGAGCTGCTGATCGGGCGGTTCGAGGCGGACCACGGGGACGCGCCGGACGCCGTGGAGCGGTTGCGGGACGAGTGGCGGCGGCAGCCGGGGACCGAGGTGGCCGACGCGCTGGGCTGGGCGCTGCACCGGGCCGGGGAGGACACGGAGGCGCTGGTCTACGCGACCGCGGCGACGGACAAGACCAAGGGCGGCGGGGTGCGCAGCGCGCTGTACGCGTTCCACCGGGCCATGATCGAGGGCGAGCTGGACCTGTACGGGCCCGCGCGGCGGCATCTGGAGGAGGCGCTGCGGATCAATCCGTACTTCTCGCCCCTGGGCGTACCGGCGGCCCGGACGGCACTGCGGACACTGGGCGAACCCCCGCCCGGCGAACCACCCGGCGAGGAGGGCGTGGAAGGGGAGGACGGCGGGGAGCCGCGCCGGTGAGGGATCACTTGCAGAGGGATCACTTGTAGTAGAGCGAGAACCTGCGTGCGCCCTCCCGGCCCGACGCGAACCCCAGGTACAGGCGCGGGGTGCCGGTGCGGCGGACGGCGAGGCCCTCCGGCTCGCGGTGGTCGAGGGAGTACGCCGCCTCGGTGCGGTGGCGGGCGAGGAGTTCGCCGGTGCGGATGTCCAGGCAGGACAGGTGGGTGTCGCCGTGGCCGGCGGGCGGGTTGGTGCGCGGGTCGTAGGCGGAGCCCGCGAGCTGGTAGAGGTGGTCGCCGTGCAGGGCGTACCCCTGGAAGGGGGCGGCCGGGTCGGGGTGGGCGCCGGTCTGGGGGAGGTCGGCGAGCGGGGAGCCGTAGTCGCGGGCCGTGAAGGCGGCCAGGTCCCAGACGCGGTAGCGGGGGGTGCCGCGCAGGCGGTAGCGGACGGCCAGGCGGCCGGTGGCCGGGCAGACCGTGGGCTGGTTGGCGTGCGAGCCCTCGACCGGGTGGCGGATCCGGACGTCCCCGGCCGTGCGGGTGGCCCCGTTCGCGAACCGGAAGCGGGTGACGCCCCGGCCGTAGCCGCCGGCGGCGTCGGCCTCCGTCCAGAGCCACACCGTGCCGTCGGTGTCGTGCTGGACGCCCATGCTCACACCGTGCCCGAAGCCCCTGAGGTACATGTGGCCGAGGCGCCGGCCCTGGAGGTCGAGGCGGTTGAGGCACAGGTCGCCGGCGTCCCGGCCGCCCCGGGTGAGCTGGAGGACGTAGAGGTGGTGGTGGACCTCGTCGAAGGCGAACGACTGGAGGACCGTGGGTTCGCGCAGCGTGTCCTTCTCCCGCAGCCAGCGGACGGCCGGTGCGGCGAGGTCGATGCGTTCCTCCACGGTCCCCCCTGGACGGCCCGGCGGGGACCCGGCGGCTACAGGTTGCCCCGCTTGTCCTGCTCGCGTTCGATCGCCTCGAACAGTGCCTTGAAGTTGCCCTTGCCGAAGCCCATCGAACCGTGCCGCTCGATGAGTTCGAAGAAGACGGTCGGCCGGTCCTGGACGGGCTTGGTGAAGATCTGGAGCAGGTAGCCGTCCTCGTCGCGGTCGGCCAGGATCTTCAGCTCGCGCAGCGTGTCGACGGGCACGCGGGTGTCGCCGACCCACTCGCCGAGGGTGTCGTAGTAGGAGTCGGGGGTGTCGAGGAACTCGACGCCGGCCGCGCGCATGGTGCGGACCGTCTGCACGATGTCGTTGGTGTTGAGCGCGATGTGCTGGACGCCGGCGCCGCCGTAGAACTCCAGGTACTCGTCGATCTGCGACTTCTTCTTCGCGATCGCGGGCTCGTTGATCGGGAACTTCACCTTCAGGGTGCCGTCCGCGACGACCTTGGACATCAGCGCGCTGTACTCGGTGGCGATGTCGTCGCCCACGAACTCCTTCATGTTCGTGAAGCCCATGACCGTGTTGTAGAACCGCACCCAGTCGTTCATCCGGCCGAGCTCGACGTTGCCGACGCAGTGGTCGACGGCCTGGAAGGTGCGCTGGGCGGGCGGCTCGACGAGCGGCGCGGCGGCGGTGTAGCCGGGCAGGTAGGGGCCGTCGTAGCCGGTGCGCTCGACCAGGGTGTGGCGGGTCTCGCCGTAGGTGGCGATCGCGGCGAGGACGACCGTGCCGTGCTCGTCCTTCACCTCGTACGGCTCGGCGACCGAGCGGGCGCCGTGCTCGACGGCGTAGGCGTGGGCGCGGCGGGCGTCGGGGACCTCGATGGCCAGGTCGACGACGCCGTCGCCGTGCTCGGCCACGTGCTGGGCGAGGAAGCGGCCCCAGTCGGTGACCGGCCTGATCACCGAGGTGAGGACGAAGCGGGCGGAGCCGTTCTCCAGCACGTAGCTCGCGGTCTCGCGGCTGCCGTTCTCCGGTCCGGAGTAGGCGACCAGCCGCATGCCGAAGGCGGTGGAGTAGTAGTGCGCCGCCTGCTTGGCGTTGCCCACGGCGAAGACGACCGCGTCCATTCCCTTGACCGGGAAGGGGTCGGCCTGCCGGGCGGTCGTCTCGGGAGTGTGGTCTGTGGTCTGCGTCATAGCGGAAGAGTCGCGCTGCTCTGCAAGCTGCGCAATAGTTCGCGTCTTCACTGGGCAATCAGACCAGTGGTACGCCCGTTCCGGCGGACTTTCTGTACAGGCTGACCATCTCGGGGGGTCCCGTGGCGATCGATCATCTGGACGGCCGCATCATCGTGCTGCTCGCCGAGGAGCCGCGCATCGGGGTGCTGGAGATGTCCCGGCGGCTCGGCGTCGCCCGGGGCACGGTGCAGGCGCGCCTGGACCGGCTTCAGTCGAACGGAGTCATCCGCGGATTCGGCCCCCAGGTGGACCCGGCGGCCCTCGGCTACCCGGTCACCGCGTTCGCCACGCTGGAGATCCGCCAGGGCCAGGGGGCTGACGTACGGGCCCACTTGGCGAGCGTGCCGGAGGTGCTGGAGCTGCTGACCACCACCGGCAACGGGGACATGCTGTGCCGGCTGGTGGCCCGCTCGAACGCCGATCTCCAGCGGGTGATCGACCGCGTCGTCGGCTTCGACGGCATCGTCCGGGCGTCCACGACGATCGTCATGGAGAACCCCGTTCCGCTGCGGATCATCCCGCTGGTGGAGCAGGCGGCCCTCGGGGGCTAGCAGCTCGGGACCTGCCCCTTGCCCTTCTCCAGGGCCACCAGGGAGTCGACCGCGCTCTTCAGCGTGGTCACCGGGACCAGCCGCAGGCCCTTCGGCAGCTCCGCCCCGGCGTCGGCGCACTCCGCCTTCGGCACCAGGAAGACGGTGGCCCCGTCCCGGCGCGCGGCCCGCGTCTTCAGGGCCACCCCGCCGACCGCGCCGACCTTGCCGTCGGCGTCGATCGTGCCCGTACCGGCGATCGTGCGGCCCCCCGTGAGGTCACCGCCGCCGCCGTCACCGTCCAGCTTGTCGACGATGCCGAGGGTGAACAACAGCCCCGCACTGGGCCCGCCCACGTCGGCGAGCTCGAGCGAGACCCTGACCTTGTCGGCGCTCAGGTGCAGGTACTTCAGCGCCGCCTGGGCCGCCGCGTCCTGGGACTGCCGCATCTGTGCCGCGTTGTGCTTCTCGATCTCCTTGACGGTGTCACCGCTCGGGTAGACCGAGCCGCGCGGCATGACCGCCCGGTCGGTGCGGAACCAGTTGCCGAGCACGTCGGCGAGGGACACGCTGGCGTCCGGGCCGGTCGCCTCGATCGTGGTCATGCGCAGCTGCCCGCTGGTCCTGCGGGTCGCCGCGCCGGAGACGGTGATCACCGGGGTGCCCTTGTTCTCGCCGAGCACGTTCGCCGTCATACCGGGCTGCGCCACCGAGAACGGCAGCGGCGCGAACACGGCCGTGGCGATCAGGGCCACGACGGGCAGCGCGCAGACGGTGAGGGCCTGGGGGCGTGTGAGACGTGAGAGCACGGAGTCAATCTAACGTGCGCCCCCACCCCACCCGCGCGACGCGAACCGCACGCACATCGGCCGGCCCCCACCGCCAGGACCGGCCCGAGCCGGACAGGCGCACGGGCGGAGGAGCGGCGCGCGGGCGCCCGACCGGCACGCGGGCGGGGTGGCACCGGCGCGCGGCCCGGCAGGGCCCGGCGCCCGGCCCGGGCGGGACCGGCGCGCGGCCCGGGAGTGGAGCCGATGCGCCGTCCCGGGGCGCGGCCGGCGCGCGGCCCGGGGCGCGGCCAGCGCTCGGCCCGGCAGAGGCCGGCGCTCGGTCCGGCGGGGAGGCCGGCGCTCGGCCCGGCGGGGCCCGGTGCCCGGCCCGGGCGGGATCGGCGCGCGGCCCGGGAGTGGAGCCGATGCACAGTCCCGGGGCACGGCCTGCGCGTCGGCACGGCAGGCACCGACACGCGGCCCAGCAGGGGGCCGGCGCTCGGCCCAGCAGGGGCCGATGCCCAGCCCGGGTAGGACCGGCGCTCGGCCCGGCAGGGGGTCGGCGCTCGGCGCCGGGTTCAGCGTAGGGCCTCCGCGACCTCGCGGGCCGCCTCCACCACCCGTGGTCCCACCCGCTCCGGCACGGAGTCCGTCAGCATCACCACGCCCACGCTGCCCTCGACCCCGGTGACCCCGACCAGCGGCGCCGCGGCCCCGCTCGCCCCCGCCTCCAGCTCACCGTGCGTGAGCGTGTACCCGGGATCGGCGGACGGCGACTGCCGCGCGGCGAGGATCGCCCGGCCGGCCGCGCCCCGGTCCAGGGGGTGACGGAACCCGGCCCGGTAGGCCACGTGGTAGTCCGTCCACGTCGGCTCCACCACCGCCACGGCCAGCGCCTCCGAGCCGTCGACCAGGGTCAGGTGCGCGGTCGCCCCTATGTCCTCGGCGAGCGAGCGCAGCGCGGGCAGCGCGGCCTCCCGTACCAGCGGATGCACCTGCCGGCCCAGCCGCAGCACCCCGAGCCCGACCCGGGCCCGGCCGCCCAGGTCACGCCGTACCAGCGCGTGCTGTTCCAGGGTGGCGAGCAGCCGGTAGACCACGGTCCGGTTCACGCCCAGTTTGGTGGACAACTCGGTGACGGTCAGTCCGTGGTCGGTGTCGGCGAGCAATTTGAGGACACGCAGTCCCCGGTCGAGCGTCTGAGAGGTCTCCGCGGTCACGACGCCCACTCCTTTGGTGGTGAGGCCGGCGGCCCCTGAGCGGCGGATGCGTCGTCGAGTCCCGTCGGCGACGCGCTTCAGAGGCCGCCGATCGGCAGGACGGCCCGGCGGCTGGCGGGCCGAGTCGCTTCACGGCTGCGCTCCGCGGCGGCGCTGCCACGGGGCGTGTGCGTAGCGGGACAGTAGCGAAACCGGTTCGCTGAGCGGAAGGCTTCGTCCAGAATCCGGGCAGGCCCGGAGCCGGCCTGCCTGCATTCGTCCGGATACGCACAGACGCCGACGTGGGGGGACGTCACCGCATCCGGGTGGCCCACTCCTGCACCTTCGCAATGCGCTGCCGCAACTGCCCCGCGGTCGCCTCCGCGCTCGGCGGCCCCCCGCACACCCGCCGCAGCTCGGTGTGGATCACCCCGTGCGGCTTGCCGCTCTGGTGCACGTACGCGCCGACCATCGTGTTGAGCTGCTTGCGCAGCTCCATCAGCTCCTTGTGCGTGACCACCGGCCGCCGCTCGGCCGGCACCTCCAGCAGGTCGGCCTCGGTGTCCGGCTTCTTCCGGCTGTGCGCGATCTGCCGGGCCTGCCGCTTCTGGAGCAGCATCTGCACCTGGTCCGGCTCCAGCAGGCCGGGAATGCCGAGGTAGTCCCGCTCCTCCTCGCTCCCGGGGTGGGCCTGCATACCGAACTCGGCGCCGTCGTAGAGCACCCGGTCGAAGACGGCGTCGGACTCCAGCGCCTCGAAGGGCAGCATGTCCTGTTCGCCGGTGTCCTCGTCCTGCTGCTTGTTCGCCTCCTCCATCTCCTGCTCGGAAGCGGCGTACGGGTCCTCCTCGCCCTCCTTCTTCGGCTTGTCGAGGGCGTGGTCCCGTTCCTTCTCCATCTCGTTGGCGAAGGTCAGCAGGTCGGGCACGGTCGGCAGGAACACGGACGCGGTCTCGCCGCGCCGCCGGGACCGCACGAAACGCCCGACGGCCTGCGCGAAGAACAGCGGGGTGGAGATGGTGGTGGCGTACACCCCGACCGCGAGCCGCGGCACGTCGACGCCCTCGGACACCATGCGTACGGCGACCATCCACCGGTCGTCGCCGTCGCTGAACTCGTCGATCCGCTTCGAGGCGCCGACGTCGTCGGAGAGGACGAGCGTCGCCTTCGTACCGGTGATCTCCCGGATCAGCTTGGCGTACGCGCGCGCGGAGTCCTGGTCGGAGGCGATGACGAGCGCGCCCGCGTCGGGGATCGCCTTGCGGACCTCGGTCAGCCGCTGGTCGGCGGCGCGCAGCACGCTCGGCATCCAGTCGCCGCGCGGGTCGAGGGCCGTACGCCAGGCCTGGCTGACCGCGTCCTTGGTCATCGGCTCGCCGAGCCGGGCGGCGACCTCGTCACCGGCCTTCGTACGCCAGCGCATGTTGCCGCTGTAGGAGAGGAAGATGACCGGCCGGACGACCCCGTCGGACAGGGCGGAACCGTATCCGTACGTGTAGTCCGCGGCGGATCGCCGGATGCCGTCCAGGCCCTCCTCGTACGTCACGAAGGGGATGGGGTTGGTGTCGGACCGGAACGGCGTACCGGTCAGCGCCAGCCGGCGGGTGGCGGGCTCGAACGCCTCCAGACAGGCCTCGCCCCACGACTTGCTGTCACCGGCGTGGTGGATCTCGTCGAGGATGACGAGGGTCTTGCGCTGCTCGGCGCGGTTGCGGTGCAGCATCGGGCGGACACCGACACCGGCGTAGGTGACGGCGACCCCGTCGTACTCCCGGCCGAGGGGGCCCGCGCTGTACTCGGGATCCAGCTTGATCCCTATCCGCGCCGCGGCCTCCGCCCACTGCTTCTTCAGATGCTCGGTGGGCGCGACCACGGTCACCTGCTGTACGACGTGGTGGTGCAGCAGCCAGGAGGCGAGGGTCAGCGCGAAGGTGGTCTTGCCGGCGCCGGGCGTGGCGACGGCGAGGAAGTCACGCGGCTGCTCCTGGAGGTACTTCTCCATCGCCCCCTGCTGCCAGGCGCGCAGCTTGCCGGCGGTACCCCAGGGGGCCCGGCCCGGGAACGCGGGCGACAGGTGGTGGGAGTGGGCGGAGGAAGCGGCGGTGGTAGTCACGGTCTCCGGCAATGAGGTCGAATCGAGGGGCCGCGCGCGGTGGGTGACGGGCGGGCGGCTCGGCTACGTAGGACAACCGGGCCACCCTACCGGCGCCGCCGGGCCGGCCACGCCCGGACGAGGCCGGGCCGGCCCCGGGTGGGACCCACGTCACAGCCGCACGGTCGCCGCGGTTCTCGTCCTCCTGCCGGTCGGTACGTCGCTGACCAGGGCGTGCGTCACACCCGGCCCGCCCACCGGCTCCCGCCCCGCACCCTCACCGCCGGCGCACGCGGCGCGTCACCCAGGCCCCGGCCAGCGCGACCACCGCCGTCGGCAGGAAGACGGCCGCGAAGGCGGCGGGACGACCGGCGCCGGCGACCGTCGCCGCGGCGGTGGCGGTGGCGGGGGTGGCCGCCGTGCTGCCGCCGCCCAGGGCCGCGAAGGCCGCGCCGGTCGCGGCCAGCAGGACGACGTTCGACAGCGCGTCGGAGATCTGGAGGGCCGCCGAGTTCGCGCCGGCCTCCTCCGGGGCGGACAGCTGGAGCAGCAGCACGCTCGTGGAGGAGATCACCAGCCCCATCCCGAAGCAGCCCACCCCCCAGGCGGCGGCGACCGTCCACACGGGCACCGAGTGCACCAGCACACTCGGGGCGGTCACGATCGCGGCGGCGACCATCACCATCCCCGCGGTCATCAGCCGCTCCCGGTACGGCGCCACGCGCGGCCGCGACTGCACGAACGAGCCCAGCGCCCACGTCACGCCGCCCGCCGCCAGCGAAAAACCCGCCAGCGTCGGAGACAGCCCGCGCTGGGTGACGAGCATCAGCGGCACGAAGGACTCGGCGGCGATGAACGATCCGGCGGACAGCCCGCGCAGCAGCACCACGGAGGGCAGGCCGCGGGCCGCCCGGTAGGTGCCGCGGGGAAGCAGCCCGCGGACGGCGGGCACCAGCAGCGCGGCACCGGCCAGCCCCGGGAGCACCGACACAGGGCGCAGGTCCTGGGCGGCGTACTGGAGCAGCCCGGCGCCCAGGGAGATGCCCAGGGCGAGCCGGATGCGCCGCCGGTCGAAACCGGCCGCCCCGGTCTCCTCGTCCACGGGGCCGGACGCCCGCCGCCGTATCTGCGGCAGGGCGAGCGCGAGGGGGAACACGACGAGCGCCGGGATGCCGAGGAACACCCAGCGCCAGCCGAGGTGCTCGGTGACGGCGCCGGAGGCGAGGGGGCCGACGATGGACGGCACGACCCAGCCGGCCGCGAAGGCCGCCATGATCGCGGGCCGCAGCCGGTCGGGATAGGCGCGGCCGACGACGACGTACAGGGCCACGATGACCAGTCCGCCGCCCAGCCCCTGCACGGCCCGCCCCAGGATGAACACCCACATCACCTGGGCCGTCCCGGCGACGACCAGACCCGCCGCGAACGCGCCGATACCGGCGGTGAGCGGGCCCAGGGGGCCACGCCGGTCGGACCACTGTCCCGCGAGGACCATCCCGAACAGGCTGGTCGTGAAGTACCCGGAGAAGGCGAACGCGTACAACGCCACACCGTCGAGTTCCCGCGCCGCGACGGGCATCGCGGTGCCCACGGCTGTCGCCTCGAACGCGATGAGCACGACGACGGACACGATCCCGACGCTGAGCGCCCGGTAGGCCCGGCCCAGCACGCCGTCGTCGTGCCCGACGGATGGTTCGAGGACAGCGGGGTCACGGGATTCGAGGGCACTCATGAAGGCCAGAGTAAGGCCCACAACAGACCTTCGCCCCTGTCAGGAGCCCGACCGTCCCTCCGCCCTTGGTCCTACGCCCCGAACCCGCTCATGAACGCCGCATGGCAGTCCCGTTGCAGCCCGCCCACCCCTCTTGAGCCCCGCCCGGCCACCCCCGTACGTTCGTCCCACGAACACGGCCGTACACCCGGCCGAGATCGACAACTCAACACGGCCGTGTGCCCGAGTGGTTCAGGGACTCGCCTGCAAAGCGAGTTACGCGGGTTCGATTCCCGCCACGGCCTCAAGTGCCTTGAGCAGGCAAGACGGTAGGGCGGCACCCGCGGGGGATGCCGCCCTTCCTGCCGTCCGTCGTCAGCTCCGGGACGTGTGCGACACGAAGTCCGACCAGGCGGTCGGGGTGAGGATGAGCTGGGGGCCGGTGGTGTGCTTGGAGTCGCGGACGTGCACCGCGGCGTGAGTGGTGGCTATCTCGACGCAGGATTCCCCGTCGGTGCCCCCGCTGTAGCTGCTCTTGAACCATGCCAGCTCGGAGGCGTGCCCGGCTGAGGGCTTGCGGATCATGTCTCTCCCAGCAGTGTCTCGATGAAGGCCAGCGACTCCCGCGGCGGGAGGGCCTGCGCTCGGATGCTGCCATATCGCAGCTCGAGGATGCGCAACTGCTTCGGATCGGTGATCGGGCGCCCGTTGAACGCGCCGTCGGATCGCCCTGCCGCCGTTCCGTCCTGGAACTTCAGCAGCTCGATCCGCCCGTCGAGCCCCGGATGCGGATCGGTGTTCGTCGGCATGACCTGAAGGGTGACGCCGTGCCACCGCCCCACCTCCAGCAGATGTTCGAGCTGCTGTCGCCACACCATTGTGCCTCCGACCCGCCGGCGCAGCGGTGCCTCTTCCAGCACGAAGTGGATCGAGGGGGCGGGCGTCCGGTCGAAGACGGACCGGCGGGCCAGACGGGCGGCCACCATGCGCTCCACATCCCCTGGTGAGTAGGGTGGTTGAGCGGCCTGGATCATGGCCCTGGCGTGCTCCGGAATCTGCAAGAGCCCAGCGATGATGCTGGATTCGTAGAGGCCGATCTCGACCGCCTTGGCCTCCATCTCCGCCAGGGCGCGCACCTTCTTCGGGTAACGGACCTTCTCCACGTCCTCCTTCATCGCCGAGAGCAGTCCGCCCGCGTCCAACAGTGCGTCCGCCCGGTCGAGATACTCGGGGCGGGGGATCCGCTTGCCGCTCTCGATCTTGTAGACCATGTCCTCGCCGTAGCCGACGGCCCTGCCGAAGTCGCCGGCCCTCATGCCCGCCGCCTCACGCCTGAGCTTCAGCTGGCGGCCGACCGTGGCGATGACCGCGACTCCCCACTCGTCGTCCGGGTCCACCTCCCAGCCCTGCTCGCTCACCTCGTCCTTGAGCGGCTCCACGTCCGCGTCGACCGTCATCCGTACCCCCTCCATCACCGTGTGTGCCGACCTCGTCACGCGCAACGGTAGGGAGGGTGGGGCGGGTCAAGTGGCCGGATGCGGGGAAATTCACCGGGGTCCGGGACCTCAGAAGACGCCGCTCGTCTCGTCTTGGAAGAGGTCCGTCCAGTAGTGCCAGGTGGTGGACGGCAGGGTGGCGGTGGGGTCCAGGGCGTTGAGGGTCTCGATCATGGCGGCGGCCAGGTGGTCGTAGGCGCGGGTCGCCAGTTCGTGGCCGAGGTGGGCGTCGATGGTGCGCTCGTGGTGGACGAGCCACAGGGTGAACGCCAGGGTGGAGACGTCGGTGTTGAGGGGCTGGAGCGTCGCCTCGGGTCCGTCGAAGGTCAGGACCGCGCCCGTGCGCCCGTCGACCAGCAGGCTGGTCTCCTCCGGCAGGCAGCCGAGGCGGATCAGGTGGTCGCAGTGGGCCGGGAGTCGGTCCGCGGGGTAGCCGGCGCGCTCCTGTACGACGTACTCCCGCAGCGTCGGCAGCGGCACGTCCGTGTCGGTGTGGAAGAAGACCGCCTCCTCCGGCAGCCCCGTCCCGCGCAGGAAGCGGCGCGTCGGTTCGTGCGTGAGCGTCGCCGGGAAGTCGACCTCTTCGAAGCGGGCCACCCTGCCGTGCCCGAACTGCTGGTCCAGCAGGCGCGCGGGGAGGTCGAGGGTGAGGCCCGAGGCCGTGCCGGGACCGGCGACGAGGGAGAGGGGGCGGATCAGTGCCGCCGCCTTCCAGTACGGCGGGACCTCGCCGCCCGTGCCCTCCTCGAAGAGGGCGAGGAGGCTGCGGGATGCCTCGGTCGCCGTCTCTGGGCCGTACCGTCCCGCCAGGGCGGCGAACCGGCCGCGCAGGCCCGCGAGTTCCTCGGTGACGGCAGCGAAGCGCAGCAGCGTGTGCAGGGAGGGCGCGAAGGGCCGGGGGGCGGACGGGGCGACGAGGTGGGCCGTCGTCAGCTCGCCCGTGACGCCGTCGAGCAGGATCGACTCGCGCGCCATGCCGGCCGGGGTGAGCAGTTCGCCTATGACCAGGCGGCTGCGCAGCTCCTCCGCCAGGCCGAGGGGACCGTCCGTGGCGTCGGCGAGCGTGCGCAGGCCGTGTGTACGCAGCGGCGAGAAGGTCAGCAGGCCGGTGTCCGCGGGCAGGCCGGGGCCGGTGAGCAGGCCGCGCGTCGGTGCGTGGGTGACGTAGCGGTCCAGTTCCGCCTCGGTCAGTGTGATCGCCGGCATCCCGGCCTCGGTCGTGCTCATCGCTCCCCCGCGATCTCCCCTGTGCGTGACAGGCGTGCGTACCCCGTCGTACGCGGCCCCCGGTCAGGTGCCCCGACTGCTGCGCACACTACGCCGCCCCACTGACAACGGCCCTCACCAGGAAGGACGCCTCAGGTCAGGTAGATCCCGCCCAGCACGACGGCCAAGGCCGCCGCGGCGAACAGCAGGATCCAGAGGATCAGTTTGCCCGCGCTGGGCGGGGGTTCGTAGCGGGGCTCCTGCCCGGGAGTGCTCACCGGTCGGCCACCACGGCCGCCTGGGGGCGGATGGGGAGGCGGTTGACGGGGCGGCCGGTGGCCGCGCGGACGGCGGAGGCGATCGCCGCCGGGGCCGTCACCACCGGGACCGCGCTGACCGACTTGGCGCCGAAGGGGGCGACGACGTCCCGTTCCTCGACCAGTCTGACGATACGGATGTCCGGGGCGTCGAGGGCGGTCGGCAGGGCGTAGCCGGTCAGGTCGGGGTGGCGGACCAGGCCGCGCGGGGTGCGGAGGTTCTCGGTGAGCGCGATGCCGACGCCCTGGGTCACGCCGGCCTCGATCCGGGCCGTCAGCTGGGCCGGGTTGAGGATCCTGCCGACGTCCTGGGCCACCGCCAGCTCCACCACCCGCACCGAGCCCAGCTCGATGTCCACGTCGACCACCGCGCGGATCGCGCAGAAGGCGAGCCCGACGAAGGCGTCGCCCTGGCCGGCGGCGTTCAGCGGCTCGGTGGGGTGCGGGCGGCACTGGGCCGTCGCCCACAGCTCCTTGCCGTCCAGCGCCTCGGTGACCGTCGTGGACAGCACACCGTCGTACGACGTGATCTTGCCGTCGGTGATCTGGAGCAGCTCGGTGGACATGCCGAACTTGTGGGCGAGGGGCTGGAGCAGCTGGGTGCGGACCATCTTCGCCGCCCGCTCCACCGCGCCGCCCGACACCCAGGTGTGCCGGCTCCGGCAACCCGCGCCGGCCGGCGGCTGGTCGGTGTCGACCGGGGCGACGTGGACCTCCTCGATGCCGAGGGTCTCCTGCACGATCTGCCGGGCGAGGGTGGTGAAGCCCTGGCCGGTCTCCACGGCCGCGCACAGCACGGTCGCGATGCCGTCGTGGACCTTGACCGTCGCCGTGGACACCTCGTCGGCGCCCTCCGCGCCCAGCATGTGCACCATGCCCAGGCCGTAGCCGACGCCCCGGCGCACCGCGCCGGGCTCGCCCGCGCCCTCGGGGCCGCCGGGCAGCAGCCAGTCCTCCTCGGGCATGTCCTTGGGCAGCGCGGGCAGCGGGGCGTCCCGGACGGCCTGGAGGAGTTCGGCGACCGGCGCGGGGCAGGTCACGGTCTGACCGATCGGCAGGACGTCACCGGTGGCGAGGACGTTGCGCAGGCGCAGCTCGGCCGGGTCCAGGCCGAGTTTCTTCGCGAGCTTGTCCATCTGCGCCTCGTAGGCGGCGCACACCTGGAGGGCGCCCTCGCCGCGTACGTGGCCGGAGGGCGGGTTGTTGGTGCGGACGGCCCAGCCCTCGATGAAGGCGTTCGGCACGACGTACGGGCCGCACGCGAAGGAGACGGCGGCGGCCAGGGCCTCCGCGGAGGTGTCGGCGTAGGCGCCCGCGTCGAGCAGGATCTGCGCCTCGACCTTGACCAGCCGGCCCTCGGCGTCGGCGTGGTGGCGGTAGCGCAGCAGGGTGGGGTGGCGGTGGGCGTGGCCGAGGAAGGACTCCTCGCGCGTGGCGGTGAGTTTCACCGGGCAGCCGGTCCGGAGCGCGAGCAGGCCGAGCGGGAGCTGGAAGCCCTGGTCCTCGCGGTCCGCCGTGGCGCCGGGCACCCCCGTGACGACGATCTTCACCCGGTCGGGGGGCAGGCCGTAGCAGGCGGCGGCCGTGTTGCGGTCGGTGTGCGGGTCGGTGGAGGCCAGGTACAGCTCCACACCGCCGTCGGGGCGGGGCACGGCGAGGCCGGCCTCGGCGCCGATGGGGGCCGGGTCCTGGCGGCCGATGCGGTACAGGCCCTCGACCACGGTCTCGCCGGCCGCCTCCGGGTCCCCGTGGTGCAGCGGGATGTGCCGGATCAGGTTGCCGTCGGGATGCAGCGGCTCGGCCTCGAAGGCCTGTTCCGGGTCGGTGACCGGGTCCAGGACCTCGTACTCGACGATGACGGCGGCGGCTGCCATCCGCGCGGTGTCCGGGTGGTCGGCGGCGACCGCGGCGATGGGCTCGCCGTGGTGGCGTACGACCTCGGAGGCGAACACCGGCCGGTCGGGCGTGCCCCGGCCGTGGCGGGACGTGCCGGGCACGTCCTCGTGGGTGATGACGGCGCGGACGCCGGGCATCTCACGCGCGTGGGTGGTGTCGATGGACACGATGCGCGCGTGCGCGTGCGGCGAGCGCAGCACGGCCGCCCACAACAGGCCCTCGGCCCACAGGTCGGCCGCGTAGGGGAAGGTGCCCTCGGTCTTCGCGCGGGCGTCGGCGTGCGGCAGGGAGGCGCCGAGGCCGTGCGGCGACGGCTCGGCGTCGGGTACGGGTTCCGCCGCGGTGGTCGCGATGCCGGTCTCGTTGCTCACGCCTGGCCTCCGTCCTGCCCGTAGTGCTGGTCCTGCGGTCCGGGCGCGCCGTACACGTCCGGGGTGTCGCTGTACACGTCCGAAGTGTCGCCGTACACGTCCGGGGTGTCGCCGTACGCGTCCTGCGCGTCGCCGTAGCCGTCGGGGGTGGTGTCGAACCCGGGCGGCGCGTGGGGCGCGCGCGGTGTGCCGAACGCTCCCGGTGCCTCGAACGCCGACGGGTGGACGCCGCCGGAGCCGGGGCCCGCCTGGTGCGGGATGCGCGCCTCGTCCCCGTCCGTGCCGGGGCCGGCCTGGGGCGCCTCGCGCTCGGCGACGACCTCCTGGACGGCCTCCAGCACGCCGCGGTAGCCGGAGCAGCGGCACAGGTTGCCGCACAGGGCCTGCCGGGTCTCCAGCTCGGTGGGTGCCGGGTTGCCCTCCAACAGGTCGTGCAGGGTCATCGCGATGCCGGGCACGCAGAAGCCGCACTGCACGGCACCGCAGCGGGCGAGGGCGCGCTGGACGTCGGAGGACTGCCCGTCGGCGGCCAGCCCCTCGACCGTACGGACCTCGCTGCCGGCCGCGGTGACCGCCGGGACCAGGCACGAGGCCACGAGCCGGCCGTCGACCTGCACGTTGCACGCCCCGCACTCGCCCTGCGAGCAGCCGTCCTTGGCACCGGCGAGGCCGAGCCGTTCGCGCAGCACGTACAGCAGCGACTCGCCGATCCAGGCGTCGGTGACCGGGCGGTCGGCGCCGTTGACGCGCAGCACGAAGGAGGCCAGGGGGTGGTCGTCGTGCGGCGGGAGGGGTACGGCGGCCGGTTCCCCGGTGTCGTCGGTGGCGGCGTCCCCGGTGTCAGGTACCTCCTGTACGCCCTGGTCGTCCGTGGCCTCCTGGGCGTCCTGGCCGGAGTCCTCGGGGCCGGCCGGGGCGGGCGCGTCGGCGGCGGGCCGGGGGGCCGCGGGGTCGTCGGCGTCCGCGGGGGCGTCCGGGTCCTGGGGGGCGGCCGTGACCGCCGCTGTCGCGGGCCGCGGGGCGGTCACCGGGTCCGCCGGCTCCTCGTGGCCCGCCGGAGCGTCACCGGGGCGTTCAGGGGCCTCGGCGAGGCCGTGGGCCTCCGTCTCGGGTACGGCAGTGGCCTGTGCGTGCGGGTCCGCGTCCGCACCGGCGTCCGCGCGGCCGGGCTCGGCCGGAGCGCCGTCCGGCTGGCCGCCGTCGCGGTGACCGCCGTCTCCACGGGCACCGTCCATGTGACCGTTCCCGGCGTGACCGGCCTCCTCGGGACCGGGGTCGCCGTGACCGGTGTCGCCATGCCCGGGGTCGCCGTGACCGGTGGCGAGGTGACCGGTGTCGCCGTGGTCGAAGTCCTCGAACGCGCCCCCGGCGGCACCGAAGTCGTCGTGACCGGACCCGTCCCGGCCGTCCTCCGCGTGACCGGCCGGGCCCCGCCCGTACCCGTCCTGCCGGACGTGGCCCTCCTGCCGGACGTACCCGTTCTCCGGGACGTACCCGTCCTCGGGGACGTACCCGTCGCCCGGGACGTACCCGTCCTCCCGCGCGTACTCGTCCTCCCGCGCGAACCCGCCATCCGGGACGTACGCCTCCGGCGCGGGCGCCGTGGCGGCGCCCGCCGGGTGGGTGCCGGTGTGGTCGATCGGGCCGGGGTGGCCGGGGGCCGCCGGCTGGGCCGGGGAGCCGTCCCAGGAGTGGCCCGCGCCGTCCGTCGCCCAGGGCGCGGGCGCGCCGCCGGGCAGGGTGGCCGGCGGGGTGCCGCCCCACTGCTCGACCAGCGAGGACGTCGTGAACTCGCCCGACTCGTCCGGCAGGTCACCGCCCGCGACGGGGATGGACCACTGCCC
This sequence comes from Streptomyces sp. NPDC006309, assembly GCF_040613095.1. Taxonomy (NCBI): domain Bacteria; kingdom Bacillati; phylum Actinomycetota; class Actinomycetes; order Kitasatosporales; family Streptomycetaceae; genus Streptomyces; species Streptomyces sp. NPDC006309. The sequence continues at coordinate 107,446 of NZ_JBEXRO010000020.1, forward strand.
GGTGACGTCGTGCCCCGGGGCGGCCGGTGCCACGGGCTCCTCGAAGGTCCAGTGCTGGGTGGCACCGGGCCGGTAGGTGAAACGGTCGTCCGTCGCCTGCGGCGGGGCCGGCGCGGCGTTCGGGTCGGGCCAGTGGGCGCCGCCCTCGGGCGCGGGCCAGTCGTCCGGGGTGCCGTCGGCGTGCCTGGCCGCGATCCTCGGCGGCACATAGCCGTGTCCGGGCGCGGCCAGCGGGCTGTCGCCGGACAGCAGGGCGTCGATGCCGCCCTCGGGGAGCCTGACGAAGGCGGTGGCGCCGTCGTCGTAGTCGCCCTGGGGCAGCGGGTCCCAGCGGCCGCCGCTGCGGGGCGCGCCCTCTCCGTGCTGGTCGTCGGTCACGACAGCGCCCTCCCCAGTGCTCGTCGGGCCAGCGCGGCGACGGTGCGCCGCAGGTGCAGTACGGCGGGCGGCAGCGGGATCACCGAGCCGTCGGGCTCGGGCACCGGGTCGGGGATGCAGGCCGCGGCGACGTACTCGCCGAAGGCGCGCAGGGCCTCCGGGACGAGGGCGCGGTCGTTGTCCCAGTCGATGAGCTGCGCGACCCACTGCTCGGCCTCCAGGGGCCGCAGCGGCATCGGCGCTATGGCCCCGACGGCGCAGCGCACGCCGCGTCGGGCAGGGTCGAGGACGAGGGCGACGGAGGCCAGCGCGCGGCCCGGGCCGGTACGTCCGGTGGCCTTCACGAAGACCTGCGGGGCGTGCAGCAGCGGCACGCGCACGTAGCCGATGAGTTCGCCGCCGCGCAGCAGCTCCATGCCGGCGAGCAGGTGCGACACCGGGATCTCCCGGCGGGCTCCGCCCGGGCCCGCGATGATCAGAGTCGCTTCCAGGGCGGCGAGCACCGGCAGGGCGTCCCCGGTGGGGGCGGCCGTGGCGATGTTGCCGCCCAGGGTGCCCGCGTTGCGGATGTGCGGCGGGCCGGCGGCGCGCGCCGCTGCGGCGAGCGCCGGGATCAGGGCCGCGAAGTCGGGACGGCCCATGCGGGCGTGGGTGAGGCCCGCGCCGAGCAGGGCGTGGCCGTCCTGGTACTGCCAGCCGCGGATCTCGCTGATCCGGCCGAGGCCCACCAGGGCGGCGGGCCTGAGCTGGCCGGAGTTGACGGCGGCCATCAGGTCGGTGCCGCCCGCGACGGGGACGGCGGCGGGCAGGGCGGCGAGGGCCGCCACGGCCTCGTCCAGTGTCGTGGGCAGCGTGACGGCCTGCGCCGCCTGCGGTGCGTGCGTGGTCAAACCGGCTGCCCCTTCCCGCTGCCCCACCTGGTCCCGCCTGTGCTGCCGTACGGTACGTGCTGACAGGGCGGACGACGCAACTCTGGCACATCTTCGCAAGGCTCGAACGCGGGGGTCCGCTAGGAGGCATTCGCCCATCTCACCGGGGAGATGGTCCGTTTTCGCACGGCATCACCGGTGCGCACGGATTGCCACTCTTCGGTGATGCTGCCGGGGTTTTCCCGTTACCTGTTCGGGGGCGGTCCCTCGATCGGGCGGCCGAGCACGCCGGGGCGCCGCTGCCACGGCCGGGGCCCGGCGGGTGGCCGGTAGCCGACGCCGAGCGCGTCAAGCCGCCGGTAGTGGGCGGTCATCCGGCGTTCGAAGTCCGCGTAGTCCCGGTCCGCCGGGGCGGGCAGCCGGCTCCAGGCGACCTCGGCGAACGCCGCGAGCCGGGGGAACGCCTGGTAGTCCACGCGGGCGGAGTCCTCCAACGCCTCGGTCCACACGTTGGCCTGAGTGCCCAGCACATGCCGGGCCTCCTGGCCGGTCAGCCCGGCCGGCACGGGTTCGAAGCGGTAGACGTCCTCCAGGGTGCGCACGAAGCCGAGCGGAACCGGCTCGTCCGCGCCGGGGGCCTGCCGGTGGTCCAGGTACACGTACTGCTCCGGGCACATGACCACGTCATGGCCGGCCCGGGCGGCGGCGGCCCCGCCCGCGTAGCCCCGCCAGGAGGAGACCGCCGCGCCCGGGGCGAGCCCGCCCTCCAGGATCTCGTCCCAGCCGATGAGGCGGCGTCCGCGCGCGGCGAGCCAGGCGTCGAAGTGCCCGATGAACCAGGACTGCAACCCGGCCTCGCCGTCGAGGCCGAGGTCGGCGATGCGGGTCTTGGCGGTCACGGACTCGGCCCACTGCTCCTTGGGGCACTCGTCGCCGCCGATGTGGACGAACTCCGAGAAGCCGGCGGCGTCCGCGGGGAACAGCTCCAGGACCTCCTCGAGGACGCCCTCGTAGAAGCGCAGGGTGGTGTCGGTGGGGGCCAGTACGTTGGCGGAGACGCCCCAGGTGTCCCAGACGGCGAGGGCGGTGGTGTCGACGACGTCGGTGTTGCCGAGTTCGGGATAGGCGGCGATGGCGGCCTGCGAGTGGCCCGGTACGTCGATCTCGGGGACGACGGCGATGTGCCGCTCGGCGGCGTAGGCGACGATCTCCCGGATGTCGTCCTGGGTGTAGTAACCCCCGTGCGGTTTCTCCTCCCAGAGCGGTGAGGCGCGGTGGCCGAACTTCGTCCGTGGCCGCCAGGAGGCTTTTTCGGTCAGTTTCGGGTAGCGCTTGATCTCGATGCGCCAGCCCTGGTCGTCCGTCAGGTGAAGGTGCAGGACGTTGAGTTTGTGCGCGGCCATCAGGTCCAGGTAGCGCAGCACGCCGTCCTTGGGCATGAAGTGCCGGGCGACGTCGAGGAGAAGGCCGCGCCAGCGGAACCGGGGTGCGTCCTCGACGGTCCGGCAGGGGACGCGGAGGGCGGCGTCCGGCCGTACGGGGGCGCGGCGGAAGGCGTCGGGGCCGAGCAGCTGACGCAGCGTCTGCGCGCCCCAGAACACCCCGGCGGGCCCGCCGCCGCGGATCTCGACGCCCCGGCCGGTGACGGCGTCGAGCCGGTACGCCTCCGGTTCCAGGGCGTCGTCCACGAGCAGCCGTACGCCGTCGGGGGCGTCCCGGGGACCGGGGCGCAGCGGCAGGCCCAGGGCGGCGCCGAGCGTCGCGCGCAGCCAGCGTTCGGTGCGTTCCGTGCCCGGACCGGCCCACAGTGTGGTGGCGGCGCCGAGCGGCACGCCGCCGCCCGCCGGTTCCTCGACGGCGCGCGGCGCCGGAATCAGTTCCATGACCTCAACCCCTCACCCGGTTGCGCGTTGCGTATTACGCAACGGCGGTTTCTCTCTGCACAACGCATCGAGGCTATGGAGTGCGGCGGACCCCCACAAGAGGTCTGGACCAATCATGTGCGCGGAAACGCGGAGATCCCCGGGACGCGCCTCACGCGTGCCCCGGGGATCTCACCGCTCAACTGCCGGCCGGACCTACTTGTCGCCGCCCTTGCCGCCCTTGCCCTTGTCGTCGCCGCCGCTGCCCATGGATTCGTAGATCTCCTTGCACATGGGACACACGGGGTACTTCTTCGGGTCGCGGCCCGGCACCCAGACCTTGCCGCACAGCGCCACGACGGGGGTGCCGTCGAGGGCGCTCGCCATGATCTTGTCCTTCTGGACGTAATGGGCGAAGCGCTCGTGGTCACCGTCACCGTGGGACACCTGTGGCGTCGGCTCTACGAGGGTCCCCGTACCAGTCCCGCGCTCGGGCTCGAGAGTGCTCATACCGCCCAGGGTACTGAAGCTCACACGCATCAGTTGAGCGAAGGGTCGTCCGGATACGTGGCCACCATCGCCAGCTCGTTGCGCTGCCGGCGCAGCACCTCGCGCCACAGCCGCTGCGGGGCCGGCGAGGACACATCACCCGGCTCGGACTCCACGACGTACCAGGCGCCCTCCACCAGCTCGTCCTCCAGCTGGCCCGGGCCCCAGCCCGCGTAGCCGGCGAAGATGCGCAGCGAGCCGACCGCGGAGGCGAGCAGTTCCGGCGGGGCCTCCAGGTCGACCAGCCCGATCGCGCCGTGCACCCGCCGCCAGCCCAGCGGGGCGCCGTCGCCGTCCGCGTCGCCGGGGATCACCGCGATGCCGAGCGCCGAGTCCAGCGAGACGGGGCCGCCCTGGAAGACGACACCGGGCTCGCCGGCGAGACCGGCCCAGCCCTCCAGGATGTCGCCCACGTCCACCGGTGTGGGGCGGTTGAGGACGACACCGAGGGAGCCCTCCTCGTCGTGGTCGAGAAGGAGCACCACCGCACGGTCGAAGTTCGGGTCCGCCAGGGCGGGCGTGGCCACGAGCAGCCGCCCTGTGAGCGAGGACACCTCGGTCATGCCAGACATGATCCCGCATCTTCCCCTCGCGTGGGGAGCCAATCGGGTGGACGCAGCTCAGGGCGCGGGGAGCCGTCGCGGCGCGTACGGCGGCCCGGTGACCGCTCGTGCCCGGAGGGGAACCGTTCGTGTTGTGACACGGCCATGACCCGACTGGGCGGTCCTCGGGCTTACGGGCGAGGGGTGATCGGCGATTACCCTGTCTTCCCGGCCCCTGCGCACAGTGATCGGCCGGCCCCTGACCAACTCATCGGAACGCGAGATTCATGACCGTCAACGACGATGTCCTGCTTGTCCACGGCGGAACCCCGCTGGAGGGCGAGATCCGTGTCCGCGGTGCGAAGAACCTCGTGCCGAAGGCCATGGTCGCCGCCCTGCTGGGCAGTGAGCCGAGCCGACTGCGCAATGTTCCGGACATCCGTGACGTGCGGGTCGTCCGCGGCCTGCTCCAGCTGCACGGGGTGACGGTCCGCCCGGGTGAGGAGCCCGGCGAGCTGGTGCTCGACCCGACGCGCGTCGAGAGCGCCAACGTGGCCGACATCGATGCCCACGCGGGTTCCAGCCGTATCCCGATCCTCTTCTGCGGCCCGCTGCTGCACCGTCTCGGCCACGCGTTCATCCCGGGCCTGGGCGGCTGCGACATCGGCGGCCGGCCCATCGACTTCCACTTCGACGTGCTGCGGCAGTTCGGCGCGACCATCGAGAAGCGGGCGGACGGGCAGTACCTGGAGGCGCCGCAGCGGCTGCGCGGCACCAAGATCCGGCTGCCCTACCCGTCGGTCGGCGCGACCGAGCAGGTGCTGCTGACGGCCGTGCTCGCCGAGGGCGTCACGGAGCTGTCCAACGCGGCCGTCGAGCCGGAGATCGAGGACCTCATCTGCGTGTTGCAGAAGATGGGCGCGATCATCGCGATGGACACCGACCGGACGATCCGCATCACCGGTGTGGACAAGCTCGGCGGTTACGACCACCGTGCCCTCGCCGACCGGCTGGAGGCCGCGTCCTGGGCGTCGGCGGCGCTCGCGACCAACGGCAACATCTACGTCCGCGGCGCCCAGCAGCGCTCGATGATGACGTTCCTGAACACCTACCGCAAGGTGGGCGGTGCCTTCCGGATCGACGACGAGGGCATCCGGTTCTGGCACCCCGGCGGCCAGCTGAAGTCCATCGCCCTGGAGACGGACGTGCACCCCGGTTTCCAGACGGACTGGCAGCAGCCGCTGGTGGTGGCGCTCACCCAGGCCACGGGCCTGTCGATCATCCACGAGACGGTCTACGAGTCCCGCCTCGGCTTCACCTCCGCCCTGAACCAGATGGGCGCGCACATCCAGCTCTACCGCGAGTGCCTGGGCGGCTCGAACTGCCGTTTCGGCCAGCGCAACTTCCTGCACTCCGCGGTCGTGTCCGGCCCCACCCGCCTCCAGGGCGCCGACCTGGTCATCCCCGACCTGCGCGGCGGTTTCTCGTACCTGATCGCGGCCCTGGCCGCCGAGGGCACCTCCCGCGTCCACGGCATCGACCTCATCAACCGCGGCTACGAGAACTTCATGGAGAAGCTCGTCGAACTCGGCGCGAAGGTGGAGCTGCCGGGCAAGGCCCTCGGCTAGCCCCACCGACGGCGAAAGGGCGGCACCCTCGGGAGGGGGCCGCCCTTTTCGGCGTCTTCGGCTGAGGCGCCCCGGAGGGGCGCGGGGAACTGCGCGACCAGCCACATCGGACCCGCAGTCGCCCACGACACTCACGTGGGACGGCGCTCAGAGCGGAGCGCTTACGCTTACTTGCCCTTGGCGGCTTCCTTGAGCTTGCTGCCCGCGGTCACCTTCACGCTGTAGCCGGCCGGGATGTTGATGGGCTCGCCGGTCTGCGGGTTCCGCGCGGTGCGAGCGGCACGGTGGGTGCGCTCGAAGGTCAGGAAGCCGGGGATGGTGACCTTCTCGTCGCCCTTGGCGACGATCTCGCCGACAGTCTCGGCGAACGCGGCCAGCACGGCGTCGGCGTCCTTGCGGGTCACCTCGGCGCGGTCGGCCAGCGCGGCCACCAGCTCACTGCGGTTCATGTTGTTACTCCCGTGTATTTCTTGCCGTTGGGGTGTGCCACGCGGCGCCGTCGCCCGAGGCACTGCGATGCCGATGCGCTCGCGCCCAGGGACGCATCCTGCCCCTACCTGCGGCGGGAAAGCCAATCCGGCACCCGTAGGAGTCGTGAGAACACCCTGGGGAGTCACACGAAAAGCGCCTGCTCGGCCGTCACCCTAGAGTGCGCCCGGCATCGGTCGGTTCCACGACGCGCCGGTACGGGGGGCTGCCGTGGTGATGCTCACAGCCCCGCGCACCGAGCCGCACGCCGGGTCTAGGCCGTCGCGCCGGCCGCCTTGGCGGCCTCGCGGACCGCGCCGGCGACGGCGCCCGCGACCTTGTCGTTGAAGACGCTCGGGACGATGTAGTTCGGGTTCAGCTCGTCCTCGCTGACGACGTCGGCCAGCGCCTTCGCGGCGGCCAGCATCATCTCGGTGTTCACCGTGCGGGACTGCGCGTCCAGCAGGCCGCGGAAGACGCCCGGGAAGACCAGCACGTTGTTGATCTGGTTGGGGAAGTCGGAGCGGCCGGTGGCCACGACGGCGGCCGTCTGGCGGGCGATCGCGGGATCCACCTCGGGGTCCGGGTTCGCGAGCGCGAACACGATGGCGCCGTCGGCCATGGCGGCCACGTCGTCGCCGTCCAGGACGTTCGGCGCGGAGACGCCGATGAAGACGTCGGCGCCGCGCACGGCCTCCTTCAGGGTGCCGGTGAGGCCCTCGGGGTTGGTGTTGTCGGCGATCCAGCGCAGCGGCGAGTCCGCGGGGGCGTCCACCAGGTCCTCGCGGCCCGCGTGGACGACACCGTGGATGTCGGCGACGACGGCGTTCTTCAGGCCGGCGGCGATCAGCAGCTTGAGGATCGCCGTACCGGCGGCGCCGGCGCCGGACATGACCACCCGGATGTTCTCGATGGCCTTGTCCGTGACGCGCAGGGCGTTGGTCAGGGCGGCGAGGACGACGATGGCGGTGCCGTGCTGGTCGTCGTGGAAGACGGGGATGTCCAGGGCCTCGCGCAGCCGGGCCTCGATCTCGAAGCAGCGGGGGGCGGAGATGTCCTCGAGGTTGATGCCGGCGAAGCCGGGGGCGATCGCCTTGACGATCTCCACGATCGCGTCCGAGTCCTGGGTGTCCAGGCAGATCGGCCAGGCGTCGATGCCGGCGAAGCGCTTGAAGAGGGCCGCCTTGCCCTCCATGACGGGCAGCGCGGCCATGGGGCCGATGTTGCCGAGGCCGAGCACGGCGGAGCCGTCCGTCACGACCGCAACGGAGTTGCGCTTGATGGTGAGGCGGCGGGCGTCCTCGGGGTTCTCGGCGATGGCCATGCAGACGCGGGCTACACCCGGCGTGTAGATCATGGACAGGTCGTCACGGTTGCGGATGGGGTGCTTCGACGCCATCTCGATCTTGCCGCCGAGGTGCATGAGGAACGTACGGTCCGAGACCTTGCCCAGCGTGACGCCCTCGATGCCGCGCAGCTTCCCGACGATCTCCTCCGCGTGGGCCGTGGAGGTGGCCGCGATGGTGACGTCGATACGGAGCTTCTCGTGCCCGGACGCGGTGACGTCGAGGCCGGTCACCGAGCCTCCGGAGGACTCCACGACGTTGGTGAGCTGCGAGACGGCGGTTCCGCTCGCGGGCACCTCCAGCCGGATCGTCATCGAGTAGGAGACGCTGGGCGCCGTTGCCATGGCCGACTTCCTCTGCTTTCACCGTGTCGCTGGTCGTGCCGTCCGATCGTCGCACCTACCGGCCAGTACGTGGTAGTCGCCCTGGATTGCGGACGTTGTGTTCACGGGACCGATCGACGGCTGCTCGTTTTCGGAAAACAGATTCCACCATACGAGAGTTGATCGGACAAAGAAAGAGGCCCACGTCACTCCCGTGACGTGGGCCTCCCACGTTCATGACACCGACCCGCCATGCTCGCCTCGCGGCAAGTGGTCGCTCGCAGCGACTAAGGTTGGGCCCGGGGGCTTGGATCGGGCCGGTGCCACGTCAAGGCTAACAAACAGTTGCCCGGGACCATTCCTGCTGCGCCGAGTTCACCGGAAAACCTCTCTCCCTCAGTCCCTGAGGAGGTCAGGGACCCCCGCCCCGTCCGGCTCGTCCCGCTCCCCCGACACCACCGTCAGCTGCTGGGTGGCCCGGGTCAGCGCCACGTACAGCACGCGCAGTCCCGCCGGCGACTCGTCGGCGATCTCCGCGGGCGAGACGACCACCGTCGCGTCGTACTCCAGGCCCTTGGCCTCCAGGCTGCCCAGCGCCACCACCCGGTCGCCGAGCCCGGCCAGCCAGCGCCGGGCCTCCTCGCGCCGGTTCATCGCGACGACCACGCCGACCGTGCCGTCCACCAGTGCGAGCAGCCGCTCGGCCTCGGCCCGCACGGTCCGCTCCAGAGTGTCGCGTACGACGGCGAAGCGGGGCTCGACGCCGGTGGACCGCACGGCGGTCGGCGCCTCGGAACCCGGCATGGCCAGGGCCAGCACCCTGGCCGCCAGCTCGGCGATCTCCGCCGGGTTGCGGTAGTTCACGGTGAGCTGGAAACGGCGCCGGGGCCGGGTGCCCAGGGCCTCGTCACGGGCCTCGGCCGCCTCGTCCGGGTCGGACCAGGACGACTGCGCCGGATCCCCGACCACCGTCCAGGTCGCGTGCCGGCCGCGGCGGCCGACCATGCGCCACTGCATCGGCGTGAGGTCCTGCGCCTCGTCCACGATGACGTGCGCGTACTCGGTGCGCTCCTGCGCCAGGCGCTCGGCCCGCTCCCACTGCGACTCCGCACGCGCCGGCATCAGCTCCTCCAGGCCGGTGAGCTGGTCCAGCGGGTCCAGCTCGCGCTTCCTGCGCGGCCGGGCCGGCGCGCCGAGGATCGCCTGGAGCTCGTCGAGCAGGGCGACGTCGTGCACCGAGTGGCCGTCGCGCCGCAGAGCGCGGGCGACCTTGCGGACCTCGCCGGGGTTGAGGATCCGCCGGGCCCAGCGGCCGAGCCGCTTCTCGTCGGCCATGGCGGCGAGCACGGCCTTCGGGGTCAGCTCGGGCCACCAGGCGTCGAGGAAGCCCAGGAAGCTGTCCTCCGTGCTGACGTCCTCGTCGAAGGAGGAGCGAAGTTCGGCGGCCAGTTCCGGGTCGGCGTGGCGGCCGGCGGCGCCGGATCTCGCCCACAGCGCGTCCAGGAGCAGTCTGCGGGCGCGCGGGCGGAGCAGGTTGACGGGCGCGGTGCCGCCGAGGACGGTACGGCGGATGCGGTCCAGCTCGCCGGCCTCCAGCTCGATCCGGCGCCCGAAGGCGACCACCCGCAGACGGGTGGGCGGACCGCCGGCCGGCCGCGCCCCGGCACTCCGGGTGTCGTCGGCGTCGTCGTCCAGGGCGAGCTGCCCCGCCGGGGCGCCGGCCCCCAGCTCCAGGGCGCCCCGGGCCGCCTTCCGCAGCACCTTCAGCATCCGGTACGAGCCCTTGGCGCGGGCCACGGCCGGGGAGTCGTACAGCGTGGCCTCCGCGCCGTCGACCAGCGAACCGATCGCGCGGACGGCGACCTGGCCCTCCTCGCCGAGCGAGGGCAGCACGCCCTCGGTGTAGGCGACGAGCAGCGGGGTCGGCGAGACGATCAGGATGCCGCCCGCGTACCGGCGCCGGTCCTGGTAGAGCAGGTAGGCGGCGCGGTGCAGGGCGACGGCGGTCTTCCCGGTGCCCGGCCCGCCCTCGACGTAGGTGACGGAGGCGGCGGGGGCGCGGATGACGAGGTCCTGCTCGGCCTGGATGGAGGAGACGATGTCCCGCATGGTGTGGCCGCGGGCCTGGCCGAGGGCGGCCATGAGGGCGCCGTCCCCGATGACGGGCAGCTCGTCACCGCCCAGGTAGGCCGTCAGCTCCGGGCGCATGAGGTCGTCCTCGACCCCCAGCACCCGGCGCCCCCTGGACCGGATGACCCGGCGCCGCACGACCCGTCCCGGCTCCACGGGGGTGGCCCGGTAGAAGGGCGCGGCGGCGGGCGCGCGCCAGTCGATGACCAGCGGGGAGTAGTCCGCGTCCAGCACGCCGATGCGCCCGATGTGCAGGGTCTCGGCGATGTCGGCGGTGTTGTCCTCGCGCACCGCGCCCTCGGCGGGCTCCACCGCGGTGTACGCGCCGTCGGGCCCCTTCTTCCCGTCCCTGCCGGGCAGCAGGTCGACGCGGCCAAAGAGGAAGTCCTCGAACTCGTTGTTGAGCCGGTTCAGATGGACACCGGCCCGGAAGACCTGCGCGTCGCGCTCGGCGAGCGCGCCGGGCGTGCCGACCTGGCCGCGCTGGGCCGCGTCGTGCATCAGGAACTCGGCCTCGTGGATCTTCTCCTCGAGCCGCCGGTACACCCGGTCCAGGTGTTCCTGTTCGACGCTGATCTCCCGGTCGCGGACGGAATCGCGTGCGTCCTGTACCGAGCCGACCGCGGACTGCTGAACCTGAGCGGCCACCGGGCCCCCTTCTGACGTGCTGGGCAGCCGTCAACCGTACGCGAAGGGAGCGGGCGCAGGCTACGGCACGTCGGTCCGGCGCCCCCGGATCACCCGGGAACGCCGGAAAGAAAGGGCTCACCGAGCCCGCCGCACACGCCTACGCGTCGACCTGCACGAGCTTCTTGCCCTCGAAGGTCACGATCTCGAAGTGGTCGATCTCGTTCGGATGGAAGGCCGCGGCCCCGCCGATGTAGAGCGGCTTCTTGGACTCCTCGGTCTTCGCGCCCGGGATGCCGTACCCCCAGTTCGGGACGGACCACGACGACATGGTCACGCGCTGCCCGTTCTTGGCGACGAGCACCAGGGAGCACTTCAGCGGGCCCTTGACGTTCTTCAGCTCCAGGACCGCCTGGGTGCCCCAGTCCTTGCGGGCCATGCCGACGGTCGCGCTGACCGAGGTCGACGGGTCCGTGGCCGACTTCTTGTCGGACATGGTCTCGAAGGTCGCCTGGGCGGGCGTCGCGGTGACCTGCCGGCCACTGTCCGAGCCGCCGTTCACCGCCACGGCGGCCAGCGGTCCGGCGATGATCAGCGCGGCGGCCGCCGCGACCATGTAGAAGCTGCGCCGGCGCTTCTGGGCGCGCCGCTCGGCGACCTCGTCCACCAGCTTCTCCGCCAGCCGCGGGCTGGGCCGGGCGGACAGCGACTCACCGATCGCGGGCGTGCTGCCGGAGCCGGGCAGGTCCGCGAGCGCGGCCAGCATCGGTTCCATCCCGGCCAGCTCGTCGAGCTGTTGGGCGCACCACTCGCAGCCGGCGAGATGCGCCTCGAAAGCGGTTGCCTCGGCGTCGTCGAGAATCCCGAGGGCGTAGGCGCCGACGGTCTCGTGCTCGCTCGGCACCGAAGATCCCTGCCTGGGGTTCATGGGGCCAGACATACCCGGACCACCCGGTCCGAATCCTGGCATTCCCCCGTAGCCGTTGCTCATCACGCCGTCACCCCCCGCTCCTCCAGTGCCAGCTTCATCGACCGCAGGGCGTAGAACACCCGGGAGCGGACCGTGCCGCTCGGAATGCCCAGTGTCTCGGCCGCCTCGTTGACCGTACGCCCCTTGAAGTACGTCTCGACGAGGACCTCCCGGTGGGCCGGGGTCAGGTCGTCGAGCGCGTCCGACAACGTCATCAGCCACAGCGCCTTGTCGATCTCGTCCTCCGCGGGGATGACCTCCAGCGGCGACGGATCGACCTCCTGCGGCCGGGCCTGCCGGCTGCGATGGCCGTCGATGACGATGCGGCGCGCGACCGTCACCAGCCAGGGGCGTACCGAACCGGTCGCCCGATTGAGCTGACCGGCGTTCTTCCAGGCACGGATGAGCGTCTCCTGCACGACGTCCTCGGCACGCTGCCGATCGCCGGCGACCAGTCGCAGGACATACGCGAGGAGAGGTCCGGCGTGCTCCCGGTACAGGGCACGCATCAGCTCCTCGTCAGGTTCCGAGGGCTGTGAGGACATGCGATGTCGGGCCCTCGATCCACGTTCATTGGCCACGGCCGCATCCTTGCGCACGCCCACCTCCGGTGTCCGGGGGTTCCCCCAGTCGGTCGCTCGCCCACCCGTACGGACAGGGGCGGCCCGGTGTTCAAACCGGAGTGACAGATTTCTCCGTAGTGACGTGACGAGCGGGACATGGGTGCACATTCCCACCGGCCGATCTTTACATTTACGGCACATCGCCGAAGCGGCCCGGCGCTGCCCGTGTATGCGGCAACTAAAACCTGGTGTTGCGCAAATCACTTCAGATCCGGGGCGGGTCCGAGCCCTCAGGTCCGCGCCGGCGCCGTCCGCCGCCGGTGCCGGGCCACCCGCTCCCGGTTCCCGCACACCTCGCTGGAGCACCAGCGGCGGCGGCGCCCGCGGGAGGTGTCGAGGTACACGAGGGGGCAGTCGTCCCCCTCGCACTCGCGTACGGCGGCTCTCGCCGCGGGGTCGGTGAGCAGCTCGACGGCGTCCCGGGCCACGACGGCGAGCAGCGCGGCACAGCCGGGCGGCGCCGCCAGCTCCCGTACGAGGCCGCCGTCCGTCCCCTGTACGGCGACGACGACCGGGACCGCGGCCCCGGCGGCCTCGTTCACCCGCCGCAGCGCACGCCCGTACGACGCCGTGCCCCCGGCCTGCGGCTCCCGCACCAACGTCCCTATGCTCCCGCGCAGTTCCCGGAACCCGGCCGGCCAGGAGGCGTCGGCGTGGTCCAGCGCCGTACCGGCGGGCACGATCCCCACGCCGGTGATCCACGCGCACAACGGGCCCGTCCCGTCCAGCCGTTCGACCGGATGCGTGGTGGCGAGGAGGTCCAGACACACCCGCCCGGCGTCGAACCGCAGCCCGTACGGGGGCGTGGCGCCACCGAGTGCCATGTGCCAGTCACCGCCTAGGCAGGAACCACGCGGAGCCATGCGCGAGCATGCTGGGGGACCGTTCCGTCCCCTCCTCACACAGTGCCCTCCCGCGGGGGGCACCGGAACCCCCCGCGCCCGGTCCGCGTCGCCGCCGGCGCCCCGGGATCCCGCCCTGGCGCCGGCCGGGCGGCTCGCGGCAGGATCGGGCCATGCCCACGGAACCGAACGGACCGGCCACGATCGAGCTGAGCGCACACGAGCTGCGGGAGATCGCGGGCTACGCCGCGGAATGCGCGCTCGGCGTCCTGGCGCTCTTCGAGGAGAGCGTCCCCGGCGACCCGCGTCCCCGCGAGGCCATCGACGCGGCCCGCGCCTTCGCGGCGGGCGGCCGGCGCACGGCGGCGCTGCGGCAGAGCGCGTGGGCGGCGTACCGGGCGGCGCGGGAGGCCGCGTCGCCCGCGGCGGCCGAGGCGGCACGGGCGGCGAGCCACGCGGCCGGCGCCGCCTTCCTGCACCCCAGGGCAAGCGCTCACCAGGTCCGGCACGTACTGGGCGCGGCGGCGCACGCCGTCCTAGCGGAAGAACTGGCAGCCACGCAGGCGGCGAACGCCGGCGCCGGCGCCGTCGCCGGGGAGCCGACAGCCACCACCGACCGGAACGCCCGCGCCGGCGCCGGCGCCACAGAAGTGGCACCCGCGAACGCCCCTGACGCGTGCGCCGTTGCCGGGGAAGCGGGGGCCACGGGCAGCCCGGACGCACGTGCCCACGCCGCAGAGGTAGCAGCCGCGGACGTCCCGGACGCACGCGGCATTGCCGGGGAACCGGTGGCCACGGACAGTCCGTACGCACTTCCCCACGCCGCAGAGGTAGCAGCCGCGGACGTCCCGGACGCACGCGGCATTGCCGGGGAACCGGTGGCCACGGACAGTCCGTACGCACTTCCCCACG
>NZ_JBEXRO010000020.1:121612-156408 GCF_040613095.1 Streptomyces sp. NPDC006309
CGCGGCAGAGGTGGCAGCCGCGGACGTCCCGGACGCACGCGTCGGTGCCGGGGAAGCGAGGGCCGCCGACCGCCCGGGCGCACGCGCCGGAGCCGCAGGACCGGCAGCCACAGACGGCTCGAAGACCCGCGCCGGAGCCGGCGCCGGCGAGTTGACAGCCATAGACGGCCTGGACGCACACGCCGGCGCAGCGGAACCGGGGGCCACGGACGCCTGCGCCGCGGAACCGGTGGCCGCCGACCGCCCGAACGACCGCGCCGCGGAACCGGTGGCCGCCGACCGCCCGAACGACCGCGCCGCGGAACCGGTGGCCGCGGACGGCAACCCCGGCGCCCGCGCCGCGGAGCCCGCTGCCGTGGTCGGCCGGGGGGCTGTGGGGCGGGGGGTGCCCGGTGCCGTCGTCGTGGTGCTCGGTCGGTTGCCCGGCGCGCCGGCCGGCGGGGGTCGCGTGGGTGAGATCATGCGCGACCTCGACGCCGCGCTCCGCGGCTGAGGGCGTCCGGGCCGGTCGCCTCACCGGTCGCCGGGCGGGTGAGTGAGAGCAACGTTCCCTTCCGGTCACCCACAGCCACAGGCCGGAAACCCGGCCTCCCTACCTTCGGGCTCAGTCAGTGGTCGGCAGACCGAGCAGCCGGAGCACCGTGGAGGCGCGATGACAGCCCCAGTCCCAACCCGTCGCAGTGGCCGCTGGATCGAGCGCTGGGATCCGGAGGACGAGGGATTCTGGGCGGCGACCGGGGAGCGGATCGCCCGCCGCAACCTGTGGTTCTCCGTGCTCTGCGAGCACATCGGGTTCTCCGTGTGGACCCTGTGGTCGGTGCTGGTGCTGTTCATGGGGCCCGAGTACGGGCTCACCCCCGCCGACAAGTTCCTCCTGACCTCGATGGTCACCCTGGTCGGCGCGGTCGCCCGCGTGCCGTACACCTTCGCGGTCGCCGTCTTCGGCGGCCGGAACTGGACGGTGATCTCGGCCGCTCTGCTGCTCGTCCCGACGACCGCCGCGTTCTGGGTGATGGAACCGGGGACGTCCTTCTCCACGTTCCTCCTGGTGGGCCTGCTGACCGGGATCGGCGGCGGCAACTTCGCCTCCTCGATGACCAACATCAACGCCTTCTTCCCGCTCCGGAAGAAGGGCTGGGCGCTGGGCCTCAACGCCGGCGGCGGCAACATCGGCGTGCCCGTCATCCAGCTCGTGGCGCTCGCCGTCATCGGCGCGAGCGGCGGCCCGCGTGTGCTGCTCGGGATCTACATCCCGCTGATCGTCGTGGCCGCCGTGCTCGCCGCGCTGTTCATGGACAACCTGGCGTCGGTGCGCAACGACACCGGCGCGGCCAGGGACGCCGCGAAGGACGCCCACACCTGGATCATGGCGTTCCTGTACGTCGGCACGTTCGGCTCGTTCATCGGCTACAGCTTCGCGTTCGGCCAGGTGCTGACGATCCAGTTCGGCCGGACCCCGCTCCAGGCGGCGTACCTGACCTTCGTCGGCCCGCTGCTCGGCTCCCTCGTCCGGCCCATCGGCGGCCGGCTCGCCGACCGGTACGGCGGCGCCCGCATCACCCTGTGGAACTACGTCGGCATGGCCGCCGCCACCGCCGTCCTCGTGGCCGCCAGCATGCGGCAGTCGCTGCCGCTGTTCGTGTCCGTGTTCGTCGTCCTGTTCGTGCTCAGCGGCCTCGGGAACGGGTCGACGTACAAGATGATCCCGGGCATCTTCCAGGCCAAGGCCCTCGCCCGGGGCCTGGAGGGCGAGGCGGCCGTCGCCGAGGGCCGGCGGCTGTCCGGCGCCTCCATGGGGCTGATCGGCGCGGTCGGCGCGCTCGGCGGAGTCGGCATCAATCTCGCCTTCCGGCAGTCCTTCCTCTCCTCCGGCTCCGGCACCGGCGCCTTCGTCGCCTTCCTCGTCTTCTACGGCGCCTGCTTCGCGCTCACCTGGGCCGTATACCTTCGTCGTACGGGCGGACAGGTCCCGGCGACGGCAGCGGCTTCACCGGAGAAGGCCCAGCTCGGCTATGCCGAGGTGTGACGTAACACCGGCGACATGGAGCCGAACCGAGCCCGTCACGCACCGTTGACAGGCTCGGTCGGCGTGCCGGCCAGCTAGGAGAGCCCCATGGACGACGAAGAGCAGCAATCCGAGCACGGTCCCCTCGCCGGGTTCACCGTGGGCGTCACCGCCGCGCGCCGCGCCGACGAGCTGGGCGCCCTGCTCCGGCGGCGCGGCGCCGCCGTCGTGCACGCCCCCGCCCTGCGGATCGTGCCGCTCGCCGACGACGGCGAACTGCTCGCCGCCACGAAGGAGATCATCGGCCACCCGCCGGACGTGGTGGTGGCCACCACCGCGATCGGCTTCCGCGGCTGGGTCGAGGCCGCCGACGGCTGGGGCCTGGGCGAACAGCTCCTCGGCCGGCTGAGCGGGGTACGGCTGCTGGCCCGCGGCCCCAAGGTCAAGGGCGCCATCCGGGCGGCCGGTCTCACGGAGGACTGGTCGCCCTCCTCGGAGTCCCTGGCCGAGGTGCTCGACCGCCTCCTGGAGGAGGGCGTCGACGGGCACCGGGTCGCCGTGCAGCTGCACGGGGAGCCGCTGCCCGGCTTCGTGGAGTCGCTGCGCGCCGCGGGCGCGGACGTGGTCCCGGTCCCGGTGTACCGCTGGATGCCCCCCGAGGACATCAGCCCCCTGGACCGCCTCCTGGACGCGGCCGTCACCCGCGGTGTGGACGCCCTGACCTTCACCAGCGCCCCGGCCGCGGCCTCCCTCCTCTCCCGCGCGGAGGACCGCGGCCTGCTGGACGAGCTGCTGGCGGCCCTGGTCCACGACGTCCTGCCGGCCTGTGTGGGCCCGGTCACCGCGATCCCCCTCCAGGCCCACGGAGTGGACACGGTCCAGCCGGAGCGCTTCCGCCTCGGCCCCCTCGTCCAGCTGCTGTGCCAGGAACTCCCGTCCCGTTCCCGTGCGTTGCCCGTGGCCGGTCACCGGGTGGAGATCCGCGGCCACGCGGTCCTGGTCGACGGCGGCCTCAGGCCCGTACCCCCGGCCGGCATGTCCCTGCTGCGCGCCCTGGCCCGCCGCCCCGGCTGGGTGGTCTCGCGCGCCGACCTGCTGCGCGCGCTGCCCGGCACGGGCCGCGACGAACACGCCGTGGAGACGGCGATGGCCCGCCTGCGCACGGCCCTGGGCGCGCCGAAACTGATCCAGACGGTGGTGAAGCGGGGCTACCGCCTGGCACTGGACCCGGCGGCGGACGCGAAGTACGCGGACTCCTAGGCGGTTGCCCGTGCCGGGCGGGCCGAGGGGCCGGAGAGCGGGATCCAGGCTCTGAACTCCTCAAGTGGCTTGGGGCGCGCGGCCCGTTGCCCGCACCATGATCCTCATGATGGGATTCGCGGGATTCGACAGGAAACACGACTTCGTGCCGGCCATCCGGGACTCGGACATCGTCATCGCGGCTCTGCGGGAGGCGCTGGCCGGGGCGCCCGCCGAGGAACGCCCGGGACTGGAGCGCGCGCTCGCCGCCGTCACCGCCACCGCCGACGCCACCGAGGGGCAGGTGCGTGCCCGCTGGGTCCGCTCCCGGCTGGCGGACGCCGGTTTCACCGGCGACATCGCCTCGATCGCCGCGCTGAAGGCGCTGCGCCGGGCCGAGCCGCAGCTGAGCCTGCTGGCGGCGGTCCAGCTCCAGAAGCAGGCGGTGGCCCACCCGGAGTAGGGCGGCCCGCGAGCCGTCCAAGGTGCGTGCGGGGTGCGGGGCGCGTCAGGGGCGGGCGTTCATCACGTCCTCGTCGGCGGCGGGGAGCCAGCCGTCGCCGGGACGCCGCAGCCAGCCCTCGGCCCGGGCGATCTCGGCCCCCGCCCGGCGCAGCGCGGCCAGCGCGGGATGCGCCAGCCCCCTGCGCCAGACCAGGGAGACGGGCGACAGCGGGACGGGGCCGACGAGGGGCCGCCGTACCGTGCCGGGCATGGGCGGGAAGTCCAGGACGGCCAGCACCGGGACGCGGGTCTTGGCCATGATCCGCCCGAACTCCTCGTCGCCGACGGCCGGCGGAAGGGGCGGGGCGAGCCGGATCCCCCGGCCCTCGAAGAGCTCCCGGGCCAGGTCGGTCCACTCCCGGGTGCGCGGGTTCCCCGCACCGGCGTAGACCGCCTCCCCGGCCAGCGCGCCCACCGGCACCCGGGGCAGCGCGGCCAGCGGGTGGTCGCCGGGCAGGACGACGGCCATCGGCTCGTAGCGCACCGGCTGCTGCTCCAGGCCGGCCCGCAGCGCCGGGTCCAGTCCCGCGAACCGGCCGAAGGACACATCCAGCCGGCCGGCCAGCAGATCGGCGGCGGCGCCGGTGAGACCGCTCTCGTAGCGGGCCATCAGCTCGCAGTGGGGGGCGAGTTCCCGGGCCCGGTGCAGCACCCGGCGGCCGGTGACCAGGCCGGGACTGTTGACGTCGACGAGCAGCGGGCGGGCCTGGCCGGGGGCGAACGCGGCCAGCAGGTCGTCCTGGGCGGCGAGGACACGGCGCGCGAGCGGCAGCAGGCGCTCGCCGTCCGCGGTCAGCGTGACCTGCCGGGTGGTCCGTACGAACAGCTCGGCACCCAGCTCCCGTTCCAGCCGCCGTACGTCCCGGCTGAGCGCCTGCTGGGCGACGTAGAGGCGGGCCGCGGCCCGGGTGAAGTGCAGTTCCTCGGCGACGGCGACGAAGGAACGCAGCAGGCGCGGGTCTGCGGGAGCGGGGGCGGGCATGGGCGGAACCTACAACGCCGGCGCGTGAATCGGCACCCGGAAGGTGTTGGACCGGTGATCGGCTCCGGGGCGACCGTGGAGGCATGCCGCAACAGACCACCGCCGGCGGCGGGATACGCCGGGAGGACGCGCCGCTCACCGGTTACCGCCGTCTCTTCGCCCTCCCCGGCGCCCGCGCCTTCACCGCCGGGAACCTGCTCGCCCGCCTTCCCATGGGCATGTTCAGCGTGAGCGCGGTCGTGATGATCGCCGGTTCCCGGGGCTCGTACGCCCTCGCCGGCGCCGTCACCGCCACCGGTCTCGCGGCGACCGGGCTGGCCGGGCCCTGGCTCGCCCGGCTCGTCGACCGGTACGGGCAGGCCCGTATCGCACTGCCGGCCACGCTCGCCTCCGTGCTCGGCAGCCTCGCCCTGCTGCTGTGCATCCGCTGCGACGCCCCCGACTGGACCCTGTTCGCCGCCTACGCCGCCACCGCGGCCACTCCGAACATCGGCGGCCTGTCCCGCGCCCGCTGGGCCCATCTGCTGCGCGACGAACCGGACGCGCTGCACACCGCGAACTCCTTCGAACAGGCCGCCGACGAGCTGTGCTTCATGCTCGGCCCGGTGCTGGCCTCCTTCCTGGCCGGCACGTTGTTCCCGGAGGCGGGCACGCTCGCCGGGGCGGTGCTGCTCCTCGCCGGCATGCTGGTGTTCACCGCGCAGCGGGCGACCGAGCCGCCGCCGATGGGCCGGTCCAGGGCGCCGTCCCCGCTGCGCAGCCCGGGTATCGCGCCGCTGCTGGTCTGTTTCACGGCCACCGGCGCGGTGTTCGGTGCGATGGAGGTCGTCACGATCGCGTACGCCGACGCGCAGGGGCATCGCGCGGCGGCCGGTGCCGTGCTCGCGCTCCAGGCGGCGGGGTCGTGCGGGGCGGGGCTGGTGTACGGGGCGCGGAAGCCGGCCGTGCCGCGGCTGACCCGGTGCCTGGCGGCCATGGCCGTGCTGATTGTCCTGCCGTGGTCGGCCGCCGCGTTCGCCGGTTCGCTGCCGGTGCTGGCGGGGGCGCTGCTGCCGGCGGGCATGGCGACCGCGCCGACCATGGTGACGGCGATGACGCTGGTGCAGCGGCGCACCCCGGCCGGCCGCCTCAACGAGGGCATGAGCCTGATGGTCACCGGGCTGCTCACCGGTGTCGCCTGCGGTTCGGCCGCGGGCGGCTGGGCGGCGGAACACCGCTCCCCCGTCACGGCCTTCGCCGTGCCGGCCGCGGCGGCCGCGCTGGCGCTGCTCGTCGGCGCGGGCGCGGACGCGGCGGGCCGGCTCACGCGCCGTCCACAGGGCCCGGACCGGCGGACGCTCACCTGAGCCCTCGATGTACGGTCGGCGACCTGAAGTAAGCGCATCGTTACGAATGTGACCGATCCCACAAGATCGGTTTTCTTCTACGACCGGAAACACGGGCAACTCCGAACCGCTGTCGTCACAGCCCCCACCGGTGAGACCGCCCCGGCCCACCCGTAGCGGCTGTGAACTGCGACAACCGTGAACGACCGACGAGACCTACCGGCGAGTCGGCCGGCGACCCCGCCGTCCGGCGGGACAGCCGGACAAGTAACTGGTCGTCAAGTTGACATTTACGAAGGGAGTTGGGGTCCGACGCGCCCACAACTGGGCCTGTATCGCGCGTGTGACCCGGTAGGCTCATCCCAACATCGTCTCTCGCGGCGCACTTCGCGATCGGCTCGTCCGATCGGGGCCGATCGCCCCGCGACCGAGAGGAGGTGTGCGCGTGGAGGACCCGCCCAAGGGCGGCGGGCGTGACAACCGGAAGACCGCCCGGAGGATCTTCGGTTGGCTGGCGCTCCAGGCACTGGGTGCCTGGCTGCGACACCAGCTGGAAAACATCTTCTGACGGCGGAAGGCCCCCTGCGCCAACAGGGGACCTTCGGAGTCTCGCTCCCACACGCCGGCCCTGTGCCCCCGCCAACGGCGTGTACACCGTGGGGGCCAGGGCCACTTTCACCACCGAGCTACGTGGACCACAGTGACAACCTGCGGCCGACGTCGTCCAACCTCGCGCATTTCGGCGCGCGCATCCACCGGTTCAGCCGCCTAAAAGCAAAGCGGCCCAGGTGAGTTGCGCCCGCCGCCTGACGATGTGAAACGGCCGTGGCGCGGAAATGGTACCCCTAAAGTGGTCCTCCCGAGGAGGATGAGCACGCTCATGGCACGGGGTCTGGCCGATTTCAGCCCATCGGAGCTGCGCGCGCTCCGCATGAACATCTACGCGCGTCCCGGCGCGGTCGCCCTGACGGCGGAGGAGCTGGCACGGGAGGTCGGCACCACCAAGGCGCAGATCCTCGCCTACGAGAACGGGCACCGAGTGCCAGATCCGCCCCGGGTGCGCGCCCTCGCCCGGGCGCTGGGCACCCACCCCTCCACGCTGATGAACCACCAGCGCCACGCGTCCTGGGACATCGCCGACGTGCGGCGCGCCTGCGGCCTGCGGGCCCGGGACGTGGTGGAGCAGCTCGGGGTGTCGCCAAAGAACTACCGGCGGTTCGAGAACGAGGGCATCGTGCCCAGCCGGCGGCCCCGCTTCCTCGACCAGGTGGCGGCCCTGTTCGCCATCTCGCGGGCCACCCTGGAGCGCGCGGTCAACCGCACCCCGGCGGTCCGCCGGCGCCAGGAGCGGGCCGCGGAGCTGATCGAGGCCCTCGCCGAGCGGTACGTGCCCGCCCCGGGGCCGTGGAAGGGACCGGCGCCGGACGACCCGGACCTGATCGAGCTGGCCAACGGCCGGCCCGTACAGCGCACCCGGCGCGTCCTGACCTACGAGCTGGGCGAGCTGCGGCAGACGCACGTGCGGGCGGAACGGGAACGGGTCATCGCCGACTTCGACACCGACCGGGACCGGCAGGCCAGCGCCCAGCTGGCCCTCGCCCGCTGGACCCAGGTCTACGCCCGGGAGCTGGGCCGCATAGCCCCCCGGCTGGAACAGTTCCACCGCAACGCCCAGCCGTCCACGTACTGGCAGTTGCTCGTGGACCTGTTCAACGCGGAGGCGTACGCGTCCCGCGCCGAGGGCGGGCTGTGGGCGGTGGCGAGACTGCTGGCCGCCGACGCCACGCGCCTGCCGCCGCACCTGGTCGAGCAGCGGCAGATCGACGGCGTCTGCGTCTGCCGGCTGACGGCGGCCGGGCTGGGACACCTCAACACCTTCGCCGGCCTGTACGCGGCCCTGTACCCGGGGGTCCGCCGGCCGCTGCGCTCCCCCCACCGCTCCGGCGGGACACGCGGCCGGCTGTCGCCCGGGACCGAGACCTTCTCCGTCCCGCAGCACGGCGAGCGCCTGGTCGTGCCCCAGCCCGCGCTGGAGGCGTTCCGGGGCGTGGTGGCGCGGACCAAGTCGCTCGTGACGGTGGAACTCAGCCCCCGGCTGCGGCTCAGCGTCGGATCGCACTTCATGACCGTCCTCACCGTCGAGGGCGAGCTGCCGGGACCGGGACTCCTCGACGAGAGGGTGGGCGATGTCGGGGACGGGGAAGAGGGCGGGCACGGGCGCCGGCAGGAGCCGCCGCCGCCCTGAGCGGGGGCGGACATGACGAAGGCCCCGCCGCTGCGTGCGGCGGGGCCTTCGCCCACATGGGAGGTGGGAGGCCCGGGGGCCTCCCGATCGTGGAGATGGCGGGAATCGAACCCGCGTCCAACGGTGCGGAATCAGGGCTTCTCCGTGTGCAGTCCGCTGCGTTTTTCTCGGCCCCGGAGATCACGCGGACAAGTCTCCGACGGGCTCAGTCACTGTTTGGTTTCCCTCTTCACCCCGTGACCGGGATCAAGGTTTAGTTCCCTAGCTGATGCCAGGATCCGGGTCGGGAACAGCCCCGGGCTGACACTTCACGCCTCGCTACTTAGGCAGCGAGGGCGAAGGAATCGCGCTTGGTGTTGGCGATTATTTTTTGCGACATATGGTTTACGAGATCATTGCCGCTTCCTCGACACGCTTCCCCTGCTTCGACAGCCGCTGTCGAAACCGATCATCCCCATGTGGATTTTTCAATCCCCTCCGTGGAGGGGGTTCGCGCACCCTCTGCGGAGTGCGCTGCCATCGTACGTGACCAACGCCCGACGATGCCAGCCCATTCCCGGCGGTCGGCCGGCTAGACGCCGCGCTGCCTGCGCTTCGCCGCCGCGATCACCCGCTCCGACTCCCGCCGGTCCTGCTTCTCCCGCAGGGTCTGCCGCTTGTCGTACTCCTTCTTGCCCCGGGCGAGAGCGATCTCGGCCTTGGCCCGGCCGTCCTTGAAGTAGATGGCGAGCGGCACGATCGTGTGTCCCGTCTCCTGGGACTTCGACTCCAGCTTGTCGATCTCCTCACGGTGCAGGAGCAGCTTGCGCTTGCGGCGCGCGGAGTGATTGGTCCAGCTGCCCTGGTGATACTCGGGGATATGGGCGTTGTGCAGCCACGCCTCACCCCGGTCGACCTGGACGAAGCCGTCGGTCAGCGAGCTTCGTCCCTCGCGCAGCGACTTGACCTCCGTGCCCATGAGCACGAGCCCGGCCTCGAAGGTGTCGATGATCGCGTAGTCGTGCCGGGCCTTCTTGTTCTGGGCGACGATCCTGCGCTTGCCGCCCTTCTCGCCGTCCCTGGCCTTGGCGGCCCCACCGCCCGGCTTGGGCTGGGACTCCTTCGGTACGTACATTCCCTTGCTCATAGTGCCGCCCATTTTCGCACCCCACAGGGGGCGTGGGTACAGCCGATTACACGCGGCCCGGGCCGTCCCGCGTCGCTACGACGGATCGCCCAGGCCCGTGAGGACCGTCTCCGCCCGCCCGAGGGCCTCCGGGCCCGCCTCCAGGTCCGGGATGATGCCCCGGCCGTCGACGGCGTGTCCCGAGGGGGTGCGGTAGTGGCCGACGGTCAGCTCGGCCACCGAGCCGTCGGGCAGCTCGGTCGGCATCTGCACGGAGCCCTTGCCGAAGGTGCGGGAGCCGATCACGACCGCGCGGCCCCGGTCCTGGAGGGCGCCGGTGAGCAGCTCGGCCGCGCTCATGGTGCCGCCGTCGACGAGGACGACCAGAGGCCGGGCGGTGTCGCCGCCGGTGCGGGCGTGCAGGGCCCGCTGGACGCCGTCGACGTCGTACGTGGCGACCAGGCCGCCGTCCAGGAAACCGGAGGCGGTGTCCACCGCCTCGGTGACCAGGCCGCCGGAGTTGCCCCGCAGGTCGAGGATGGTCCCGCCGTCGGCCGGGGCGGCGCGCAGCACCTCACGGACCGCGTCGGCGGAGCCCTTGGTGAACGCGGCGATCCTGACGACGGTGACCCCGCCGGGCAGCCGGCGCGCGGTCACGGAGCGGGTGGACAGCCGGGCCCGGTGCAGGGACTCGGTCCACGCGCGCGTGCCCCGCTGGAGGCCCAGCCTGACCGTCGTACCGGCCGCGGCGTCCTGGGCGTGCGCGGCCGGGGCGTCCCCGCGCAGCATCGAGACCACCTCGGTGACCGGCCGCCCGTCGACCTCACTGCCGTCGACGCTGCGCAGCCGGTCGCCGGCGCGGATCCCGGCGTCGGAGGCGGGCGAGCCGGGCTGCACCCCGGTCACCTCGATCCGGCCGTCGGGCTCCCGCCGCGCCGACAGCCCGACACCGGTGTAGCGGCCGTCGAGGGCCTCCTGGAACTCCTCGTACTCGCCCTCGGAGTAGACCGCGCCCCACCGGTCCCCGCTGCGGCTCACGGCGCGTTCGGCGGCCTCCATCGGGGACTTGCCGTCGGCCATCGCCTCGGCGGCGGCCCGCTGGACGGCCTCGTGCCGGGTGGCCGGGGCCGCCGGCCCGGCGGCGGGCCGGTGCGCGGGACCGGGCTCCGGGAAGGAGCCGGTGACGGCACCGGCCGCCAGTACGCCGGTGAAGACCAATGCCAGGGCGGCCCCGAGGCGCCTGCGGCGGGGCTGACAGAACGGGTCACGGCCTGACATGGCGGTGAGTCTAGGACAACGCGAAGGGCCGTACGGGCGGATGCCCGTACGGCCCTTCTTGGCATGCGTCACACCTTCAGGTACTTGCGCAGGGCGAAGAACGCCGCAAGTGACGGCATCAGCACGCTGGTCGCGAGGATCAGCGGCAGCTTGGTCAACACCGCGTCCCAGCCGACGAAGTTGATGAGCGTGAGCTTGTGGGACAGGTCCATGCCGTGGTCGATGGTGAAGTACCGGCCGACCACGAGGCCCACACAGGCGAGGCCGCCGCCGATGAGGCCGGCGACCGCGGCCTCGGCGATGAAGGGCGCCTGGATGTAGAAGCCCGAGGCGCCGACCAGGCGCATGATGCCGGTCTCGCGCCGACGGCTGAACGCGGAGACACGCACGGTGTTGACGATCAGCAGCAGGGCGACGATCAGCATCATCGCCATCACCCCGAGCGCGCCGCGGTTCATCAGGTTGAGCAGCTGGAAGAGGTTGTCCAGGATGCCCTTCTGGTCCTGCACCGACTGCACGCCGTCCCGCCCGTTGAACGCGGTGGCGATCACCTGGTACTTCTGCGGGTCCTTGAGCTTGATCCGGTACGACTCCTGCATCTGGTCCGGCGTCAGCGAGCCGGCCAGGGGGGAGTTGCCGAACTGCTCCTTGTAGTGCTTGTACGCCTCGTCCTGCGACTCGTGGGTCACGTTCTCGACGACGGGCATCTTCTTCAGGTCGACGAGGATCTGCTTCTTCTGGTCCTCGGTGACGGCGCCCTTGGCGCAGTGCACGTCGTTCTCCGCGTCGTGCTTGTTGCACAGGAAGATCGAGACGTTGACCTTGTCGTACCAGTAGCCCTTCATGGTGCTGACCTGGTCGCTCATCAGCAGAGAGCCGCCGAAGAGGGCCAGGGAGAGGGCGACGGAGACGATGACGGCGAAGGTCATCGTCAGGTTGCGGCGGAGACCGACACCGATCTCCGACAGGACGAACTGGGCGCGCATGGCGGGTTCTTCAGGCCTTTCGGGAACTGGGGGCGGTCAGTGCTGGTAGCCGTAGACGCCGCGGGCCTGGTCGCGGACGAGGCGGCCCTTCTCCAGCTCGATGACGCGCTTGCGCATCTGGTCCACGATGTTCTGGTCGTGCGTCGCCATGATGACGGTGGTGCCCGTCCGGTTGATCCGGTCGAGCAGCTTCATGATGCCGACGGAGGTCTGCGGGTCGAGGTTGCCGGTGGGTTCGTCGGCGATCAGCAGCTTCGGCCGGTTGACGAACGCGCGCGCGATGGCCACGCGCTGCTGCTCACCGCCGGACAGCTCACCCGGTCTGCGGTCCTCCTTGCCGCCGAGCCCGACGAGGTCGAGGACCTGCGGCACGGATTTGCGGATCTCGCCGCGCGACTTGCCGATGACCTCCTGCGCGAAGGCCACGTTCTCCGCGACCGTCTTGTTGGGCAGCAGCCGGAAGTCCTGGAAGACCGTGCCCAGCTGGCGGCGCATCTGCGGCACCTTCCAGTTGGACAGGCGCGCGAGGTCCTTGCCCAGCACGTGCACCTGGCCGTGGCTGCACCGCTCCTCGCGCAGGACGAGCCGCAGGAAGGTCGACTTCCCGGAGCCGGAGGACCCCACGAGGAAGACGAACTCACCCTTCTCCACCTCCAGGGAGACATCCCTGAGTGCGGGGTGGGTCTGCTTGGGGTAGACCTTGGAGACGTTGTCGAATCGGATCACGGATGCACCACGGGTCGCCGGGGGTAGATGAGCGTGACCATACGCGAACCCGGTGTGCAAGTGCAGTCGCAGGCTGAGGTTGGGCAAGAGATGTACGTTTTTGTACCGGCTGCCCGCCCGCGCCCCCTCCCCGCGCCTGCTTCCCGGGGCCCCGCGCACGCGGCGCGGGAACCTGGCACAGTGGATGGGGAACGAAGGGGAACGTATCCGTTCCCGTGAGCGTTGTACATGTGATGGCCGGTGCAAGGAGGGCGAGCGCATGACGTACGACCGGTTGGTGTGCGCGAATTGTGCGGCGCCCGTGAGCGAGGGCCGGTGCCCGGTGTGCCGTGCCAACCGCGAGCGTCTCCAGCAGGAGGGCTTCTTCGCGGGGCTGAACCCGATGGCGCTGATCGCGCTGCTGGCGGTGCTGATCGCAGCGTTGGCGCTGCTGGCGCACCAGACCGCCTAGGAAGCCGGCGGGAGCGCCCGGCGGGGGCGCGGACGCGGTGGGAGACGCCGGAGGACGCGGAAGCGTCGTAAGGGCCCGGAGCGCCTGGCTCCGGGCCCTTACGTGCGTGCCCGTGCGTGCGGTGGGTGACCGCGTGGCTACGGTCAGGCGGTGGCGCCGCCCCGTCCGCTCGCCAGACGCGGCAGGACGCGGAAGCCGATACCGCCGGCGATCATCGTCGCGGCGCCGACGAGCAGGAACGCGGTCTGACCGGCACCGGTCTCGGCGAGCTGCTTGTCACCACCCTGGACCGTGGTGTCGGAGCCGGTGTCGGTGAGGGTCGCGGAGCCCTCGTCCTGCGGGACGTCGTGGTTGCCGCCGTCGGGGATGGTGTGGTTGCCGCCGGTGCCGCTCCCGCCGTCACCGGAGCCGCCGGTGCTGCCGGAGCCGCCCGTGCTGCCCGAGCCGCCGGAGGTGCCGCTGTCGCCGCCGGAGGTGCCGGAACCGCCACTGGTGCCGGAACCGCCGTTGCCGTTGCCGCCGTCGGTACCGGTGGAGCCGCCGTCGGTCGAACCGCCGGTGGTCGAACCGCCGGTGGTCGAACCGCCGGTGGTCGAACCGCCGGTGGTCGAACCGCCGTCGGTCGAACCGCCCGCGGTCGAACCGCCGGTGGTCGAGCCACCGGTGGTGACCGTGCCGCCGTCGGTCGAACCGCCGTCGGTGCTGCCACCGTCGGTCGTACCGCCGGTGGTGACGGTGCCGCCATCGGTCGTGCCGCCGTCGGTCGTGCCGCCGTCGGTGGTCCCCCCGATGGTGACCGTGCCGCCGTCGGTCGTACCGCCGTCGGTGGTCCCGCCGGTGGTGACGGTGCCGCCGTCGGTGGTCCCGCCGTCGGTCGTGCCGCCGTCGGTGCAGATGCCGATCGGGCAGCCGCCGTCGGTCCCGCCGTCGGTCCCGCCGTCGGTCGTACCGCCGTCGGTGGCGCCGACGCCGCTCACGCCCAGGCTGATCGGGCCCGCCTGGACATCGAGGTCCAGAGCGGACGCCGCGCCGGCGGCGGTCAGCGACGCACCGGCCGCGATCACGGCGCCGGCGGCTATCCGCGCGACCCGGATCCGCGTCTTCTTCGTCATGTGGTTGCTACCCCCAGTAGCTGATCGTCAGTGAGGCGGCGTGCGGGGCAGGCCGTGATCGACGGGGGCAGCCGGTGACGAAGACCGCGTCAACTCATTCCCCCGGTTCACATGCGCCCCAGACTGTACGCATGCCGCGGCTCACCCTTCCGATTTTTCAAAGCAACGTCAAGGCCGTTGCGGGCGCAATGTCCAACCGGGCGGCGTTTGCGGGGAGATGGCGCCTGTGACTGTGATGTAAAACCCAGACAAAAGACAACTGCCGCCCCGGAGGCGGCAGTTGTCATGTCGATTAACTTACTTCTCCTGCTGCTTGCGCCAGCGAATGCCGGCCTCCAGGAAGCCGTCGATCTCACCGTTGAACACGGCCTCAGGGTTGCCCACCTCGTGCTCGGTGCGCAGGTCCTTGACCATCTGGTACGGGTGCAGCACGTACGAACGCATCTGGTTGCCCCAGGAGTTGCCGCCGTCGCCCTTGAGGGCGTTCATCTTCTCCTGCTCCTCCTGGCGGCGCCGCTCCAGCAGCTTGGCCTGGAGGACGTTCATCGCGGTCGCCTTGTTCTGGATCTGCGACCGCTCGTTCTGGCAGGAGACCACGATGCCGGTGGGCAGGTGGGTGAGCCGCACCGCGGAGTCGGTGGTGTTCACGCCCTGGCCGCCGGGGCCGGAGGAGCGGTAGACGTCCACCCGCAGTTCGGACTCGTCGATCTCGATGTGGTCGGTCTGCTCGACCACCGGAAGGATCTCGACGCCCGCGAAGGAGGTCTGGCGTCGGCCCTGGTTGTCGTACGGCGAGATGCGCACGAGGCGGTGCGTGCCCTGCTCGACGGAGAGCGTGCCGTAGGCGTACGGCGCCTGCACGGCGAAGGTGGTCGACTTGATGCCGGCCTCCTCCGCGTACGACGTCTCGTAGATCTCGGTCTTGTAGCCGCGCTGCTCGGCCCAGCGCAGGTACATGCGCTGGAGCTTCTCGGCGAAGTCGGCGGCGTCGACGCCACCGGCCTCGGCACGGATGTTGACGAGCGCCTCGCGGGCGTCGTACTCGCCGGACAGGAGGGTACGGACCTCCATCTCGTCCAGCGCCTTGCGCACCGAGGTCAGCTCGGACTCGGCCTCGGCCCGGGTGTCCGGGTCGTCCTCCTCCTCGGCCATCTCGAAGAGGACCGCGAGGTCGTCGATCCGGCCGCGCAGCGCCTCCGCCTTCCTCACCTCCGCCTGGAGGTGGGAGAGCTTGCTGGTGACCTTCTGCGCCTCGTCCGGGTTGTCCCACAGGGACGGGGCCGCCGCCTGCTCCTCGAGCACGGCGATTTGTGCCCTCATCGTATCGAGGTCCAGGACGGCCTCGATCGACTCCATGGTCGAGGAGAGGGACTTCAGCTCTTCGGATACATCGACGACTGCCACGCCTCCAGCGTAACGGCTGCGGCAAGCGGTCCCGCCCGTCTCCCGCCCCGGCCGGGGCGGGAGACGGGCGGGACGGAGCGCGTGGGGGTCCGCTCGCGGGACCCCGGCCGGTCAGGGGGCCGACGTGCTGTGGGAGGGCTTGGGCTGCGGGTCGTCCCCGTCGGCCGAGGCCAGCCACACGCCGGCGCCCGCGACCGCCGCCAGGACCGCTCCGGCCACGCCCAGCGTGATCCGGCGCCGGCGCACGGCGGCGCGGTGCCGTGCGGAACCCGGCCGGGGCGCGCCGGCGGCCCTGGGGACGCGCGCGGTCCCGTGGGCCCCGCCGGCCAGCTCGTCCGGCGCGGGCACCCGCATCGAGGTGTGCGTGTCGCGGTTGGAGTCCGGCCTGGCACCGGGAACCAGGGGCACGGCGCCCTTGCGCCGCACCGGCTCGGGCGCGCCCGGGGACGCCGGCACCGGCTCCGCCGCCTCCTCCTCGGCCGGATCCGGCTCGTCCACGTCCAGCGGCGGTATCCCGGCCAGCGTCGGCAGCTGCTCGCGCAGCCGGGCCGCCAGCTCCGAGGCGCGCAGCCGGGAGGCGGGCGCCTTGGCCAGGCACTGCACGAGCAGCTGCCACAGCTCCT
This sequence comes from Streptomyces sp. NPDC006309, assembly GCF_040613095.1. Lineage (NCBI taxonomy): Bacteria > Bacillati > Actinomycetota > Actinomycetes > Kitasatosporales > Streptomycetaceae > Streptomyces > Streptomyces sp. NPDC006309. Next base: position 137,598 of record NZ_JBEXRO010000020.1, read on the forward strand.
CGGGGATGCCGGGCAGGGGTACGACGGTCTCGGTGACGTGCCGCCGCAGGACCGCGCCCGGGTGTCCGCCGCCGAAGGGCGTGAAGCCGGCCAGCAGCTCGTACAGGACGGTCGCCAGGGCGTAGATGTCCACGGCGGCCCGGGGCGGCAGGCCCTCGACGATCTCGGGGGCGAGGTAGTCCGGCGTACCGATGATCTTCGTGGCGCGGGTCCGCTTCGGCGAGTCGATCAGCTTGGCGACGCCGAAGTCGGTGAGCAGGGCGGGGTGAGCACCGCCCGGCCCCAGTGGGCCCTGCATGTCGAGCAGGACGTTCTCCGGCTTGACGTCCCGGTGGACGATCCCGGCCGCGTGGGCCGCCGCCAGGGCGTCGGCGACGTCCGCGACGATCGCCACGGCCGCCTCGGGGGCGAGCCGCCGCTCCCGCTCCAGGCGGGTGCGCAGGTCGGTGCCGCGCACGAGGTCCATGACCAGGGCCAGGTCGTTGCCGTCGACCACGAGGTCCCGCACGGTGACGATGTGCGGGTGTTCCAGGCCGAGCAGCGCGGTCCGCTCCTGGACGAAGCGTCCGACGAGCTCCTGGTCGGAGGCGAGGTCCTCACGCAGCAGCTTGACGGCGACGGGGCCTTCCGGTCCCTCGCCCAGCCACACCGTGCCGGCGCTGCCCCGACCCAGGATCTGGTGGGCGGTGTACCGGCTGCCGATCTTCCGTGCCAAGACTGCTCCTACAGACGCGTGTTGTCGTTAAAACTACGCGTCCGGCGAGCCAACCTTCACCGCGGAGACGGAAATCACCCGGCAGGTGTCGACAAATCTCCAGACCGGCGATCAGTTTCCGCTGCCGGACGAGCCGCTCAGGTCCTTCACCCAGCCGCTCGCCGTGCCGATCCAGTCGCTCAGCTGATGCCAGTACCCCTTGCCCTGGCCGATCCAGGTGTGCAGGGGGGTCAGCTCCCACACCAGCCAGCTCGCCACCACCAGGATGACGATCGTGAACAGGCAGCCCTTCAGGCAGCCGAGCCCGGGGATCTTCATCGGGTTGGCACCGCGCTGCCGCGGCGCCCGGGGCTCCCGCGGGGGCCGCTGCGGCTCGGGCCGGGCCGGCGGTGCGTACTGCTGGGGCTGCGGCGTGGCGTACCGCTGGGGCTGCTGCTGCGGGTAGCCGTACCCGGCGCCCTGCCCGCCCTGTCCGCGCTGCCGGCCGCGCGGCTGCGGCTGCTGCGGGCGGGCCTGCGGGGCCGGGCGCGGCTGCTGCTGGGGCCGGGCCACCTGCCGCTGGGGGCGGCGGCGCAGCGGGTCCTCGTCCGGGCCGAGGTACTGGATCTGAGTCTGGTCGTTGCGGTCGCGGGCGGCCCGCAGCTGCGTCTGCCACGGATGCGGCTGCTCGGGCTGCCCCTGCTGATCTGGCTGACCGTACGGGTCCTGCCCGCCGTACTGGCCCTGCCGGCCCGGCGGGACGGGCGGCAGGACGGCCGTCGGGTCCGCGGCGCCGGTGCTCGGCAGCACGGCGGTGGGGTCGGCGGCGCCCGCCGGGCCGCCGGTGTGGGGCAGCACGCTGGTCGCGCCGTTCGGGTCGTACGCCCCCTGCGGCCCGTTCGCCGGCAGGACCTGGGTGGCGTCAAAGGCGCCGGGCACCCCCGGGACGGCGGCCGGCGCCGGGTCGGGGGCCAGCAGCGCGCCGACACCCTCGGCGGCGGCGATCTGCGCGGCGTTCGCGTGCACGCCGACGCCCTCGGAGACGACCCGCAGCCCGCGCGCGAGGTTCTCCGCGCTGGGCCGCTCGTCGGGGTTCTTGCGCAGGCAGCGCTCGATCACCGTCCACAGCGGGTCGGGCACGGTGGACGGGCGGCGCGGCTCGGCGCTCAGATGCTGGTGCAGCACCTCCAGCGCGGTGCCGCCGCCGAACGGCGGACGGCCGGTGACCAGCTCGTACAGCAGGATGCCGGCGCCGTAGACATCGACGGCCGAGGTCTGCGGGCGGCCCTCGGCGGACTCCGGCGCCACGTACGCGGGCGTGCCGACGAACTCATGGGTACGGGTCAGGCCCGGGGAGTCGGCGAGGCGGGCGATGCCGAAGTCCGTCAGCATCGGGTGCATCTGCCCGTCGTACTGCTTGAGCAGGACGTTCGCGGGCTTCAGATCGCGGTGGACGACCCCGTCGGCGTGGCTCGCGGCGAGCGCGTCGGCGATCTGCGCGGTCAGCAGCGCGGCGGCGACCGGCGTGAAGGGGCCGTTCTCGCGCAGGTAGCGGTGCAGGTCGGGGCCGTCGACGAGGTCCATGACGAGGGCCAGCAGGTCGCCCTCGACGACCAGGTCACGCACCCGGACGATGTTCGGGTGGGTGAGCCGGAGCAGGACGGAGCGCTCACGCAGGAAGCGCATCACGATGTCCGGGTCGCTCGCCAGCTCCTCCTTGAGGACCTTGATCGCGACGGTCTCGCCGGGCTGGCCGGGCACGGCCGCCTCGGCGCCCGCGGTCTCGCGCTGGCGGGCACGCCAGACGGTGCCTGTGGCGCCGCGTCCCAGCGGCTCCTCAAGCAGGTACTTGCTGCCGACTGGCCGCACGTCACGCGCTCCCTGCTGATTGCTGTGGCTCGCTCTCGCTCGCCTGCGTTCCGGTGTCCCGGACCACTGTAGTGCGGCCCTCCAAGGCACTACGTACGCGTTCCCGGGCATGTTCGAAGGAAAGACGCTGGGTCCGGTCCGGTGGTTGCCAGAGGTGGACGTGACCGATCTCAACTGATCACGGGCGGGACACCGGTCAGGCACTTTTGGGGGCAGAGCCGACCAATCAAGATCACTTGTCACCGGGTCCGGGGCGCGTTGTCAGCGGCAGGTGCGAGGATGCGTCCAGCAGTTACTGGCCGACGTGCTCGTGTGGGGTGGGGGAAGTCCGCGCCCGCGCAGACCCGCGCAGAAGGGACCGCTGACGCCGATGCAGATCCGGCTGACCGTCGTAGATCCGCTGGGCCCTTCCCCGCAGCGGGGCCGCGCCGCGAGCCGTGACGTGCTGGTCACGGCGCCCGTGGGCACGGAGCTGGCCGCGGTCGCCTCGGCGCTGGCCGGGGCGGTCACCGGCGAGAACGGCCCCGGCGCGGGCCGCGACGGCGGCAGCGCCGCCGTCGTCCTCTACGCGGGCACCGAGCGGCTGGACCCGCGCCGCGCCACCCTCGGCGAGCCCCCGCTGGTCGACGGCGCCGTGCTGTCCCTCGGCGCGCCGGCCGTCCCCGATCCGCATCCCGAGCCGGCCGACGCCCCCACCCAGCTGCACGTGGTCGCCGGACCCGACGCGGGCGGGGTCCATCTGCTGCACGGCGGCCGGATCACCGTCGGCCGCTCCGCCGAGGCGGACGTGCCGCTGGACGACCCCGACGTCTCCCGCCTGCACTGCGCGGTCACCGTAGGCGCGGACGGCCGCGTCTCGGTCGCCGACCTCGGTTCCACGAACGGTACGTCGCTCGACGGGGTCCGGGTGGGGGAACAGCCGGTGCGGGTCCCTGCCGGGGGGTTGCTGCGGATCGGGGAGTCCGCGTTGCGGCTCGCTGCGTCGGGCGGAACGGCGGGGCCGGTTCCCGCGGCGCGGGTTCCTGCGGTGCCTGACGGGGAGGGGTGCGTGCGGGTCGCCGTGGGCGGGGGGGCCGCGGGTGGTGCCGGTGGGGGCGATGGGAGTGTCTCGCCGTCGGCGGGTACGGGTGCGGGCGCGTCGCGACTGGGGCCCGTGTCCCCAGCGGCACCCCCCGCACCATCCGTGCGGGAAGCGTTGTCGGATGCGGGTGGCCCTGGTGGGGGGTTCTCGCCGTCGGCGGGTGCGGGTCCGGGCGCTGCCGCGGGTGGCTTCGGGGGGCCCTCCCCGTCGGCGGGGGCGGGTTCGGCTGTGCGGGCCGGGGGGTCCGGTGCGGGCAGCTCGCCCTCGTTCGGCGCGGGTGCCGGTGCCGGGGCCTCGCCTTCGGGTGGTGGCGGAGTCGGCGGGACCGGTGCGGGCACGTCGCCTTCGGGCGGCGGGACCGGTGCGGTGGCGTCGGCTTTCTCGGGTGCTGGTGGGCCCGGTGCAGGCGTGTCGTCCGCGGCGGGCTCGGTCGGTGGAGGCGGTGTCGGGGCGTCGGGGGATCCGGGCGGTGCGGGGGGTTCCGCGGCCGGTGACGCGTATCACGGCTACGGGGGCGGGGAGCCGGCCGGGACCGGGACTCGCGGGGGGCGTCCGGGCGGGGACGGTGGGGACACCCACGCCGGGCGGTTCGGGGTCGGCGGGCCCGGTGGCCCGGACGGCGCCCCGTACGGCGGTACGGCCGCGCCGGCCGGCCGGCGGCGCGGTCTCGGTGCCTGGGCGCGTCGCCTGGCCGGTGGGCGCGCGGAGCAGCCGGACGGTGGTGAGACGTACGCCGGTACGGCCGCCGGACCGGGTGAGGCCGAGCCGGCCGGTGTCCCGCAGCGGCCGGAGGCGTGGCCGGACCCGGCCGCCCTGCTGCTGACCGCGCTCGGCCCGGGCCCCCGGCTGTGGGAGCGCGGGCCGGGTCACCCCGAGGCGCTGACCGTGCGGCTCGGCACGGCAGACCGGAGGGCGCCCGACGGCTCGGGCCTGCTGCCCGCGGTGCCGGTGACCGCCGCCCTGCGTGAGGCGGGGGCGCTCGGGCTGGCCGGTCCCCGCCCCCGGCTGTCCGGCCTGGCCCGCGCGGTGCTGGCCCAGCTCGCCGCCCTGCACTCCCCCGATCTGCTGGAGATCGTGCTGATCAGCGCCGACCGGTCCCGTCCGGTGGCGGACCGTACGGCCGAGTGGGCCTGGCTGGGCTGGCTCCCGCATGTCCGGCCGGGCCACGGGCAGGACTGCCGCCTGCTGCTGGCCTACGACCGTGAGCAGGCGGCGGCCCGCGCGGAGGAGCTGCTGCGCCGGGTGGAGGACCACGCGGCGTCGGGCCGGACCGCCGCCCACCCCGGCCCCGCGCGCCCCACGGCCGCCGCGGCGTCCGGCACCCCGGGAGGGACCATGCCGTACGGCCCGCCCGGCGACCCGCACGGCATGTCCATACCGCCCACGGGGACCGCGCCTGCCGCTTCCCCCCGTACTCCCGCCCCCGCGTCCCAGGGCACCGGCGCCCGTCGTCCGTCCTGGGCCCAGGACGGGGCCGGGCCGACCGGCGTCGGTGGGTTCCCGGGGCCGTACACCGTCGTCGTGGTGGACGGTGATCCCGGCGGTTCGGCACTGCGGGACGCCCTCGCGCGGCTGGCCGTGGCCGGGCCGCGGGCCGGGATACACGTGGTGTGTCTCGCCGAGACCGAGCCCGCCTCGCCCGCCTCCCCGGTGACCAGCACCTACGAGGCCGCCTGCGCGGTGACGCCGGCCTTCCGGCACTGCGGTGCCGTGGCCCTGCTGGGCGGGGACGTCGCCGCCGCGCTGCATCTGCTGCGGGTCGCGCCGAGCGGACCCGTCGGCCCGGGCACGCTCGCCAGGGTCGACGCCGTCTCCGCCGCCTGGGCGGAGCGGTTCGCGCGGGCGCTGGCGCCGCTGCGGCCGGACGGGCCGGCCGGTGAAGGGCAGGCGCGCGTGGCCGTACCGCTGCCGCAGTCGGCCCGGCTGCTGGACGAGCTGGGGCTGGCCCGGGCCACCCCGGCGTCCCTGATGGCGCGCTGGGCGGACGCGGCCGACGACACCGGTTCGCCGGGCGGGCGGGCGCGGGCGGTGCTGGGCGCCGGGCCGCACGGGCCGGTCGGTGCGGACCTGGTGGCCGACGGGCCGCACCTGCTGATCGAGGGACCGGACGGCAGCGGCCGTACCGAGCTGCTGCGGGCCGTGGTGGCCTCGCTGGCCGCCGCCGAGCGGCCGGACCGGCTGGCGGTGGTCCTGCTCGACGGCCGGGACGGGGTCGGCACCGGCGCGGGGCGCGGCGAGGGCCTGCGGCCCTGCACCGACATACCGCACGTCACCACGCACCTCATCGCCAACGACCCCGTGCGCATGCGGGAGTTCGCGCAGGCGCTGGCCGCCGAGCTGAAGCGGCGGGCGGAGCTGCTGGGCCGTACGGACTTCGCCCAGTGGCACACGGGCCGGGAGGTGTCGGACCGGCTGGTCGCCCAGCGGGCGCCGGTCCGCGCGGACGCCGCACCGCGCGCGTCGGCCCACCAGGACGCCGCCGCGCACCGGGCGTCCGCCGCCGCGCAGCGGGGTCCGGCCGCCGGAGACATCGAGAGCGCCTCCAGCTCCACACTGCGGCTGCGGCCCGGCGCGGCGGCGCGGCGGCGGGCCGAGTCGGTGGCGCTGCCCCGGCTGGTGGTGGTCGTGGACGACCTGGACGCGCTGGTGGCTCCCCCGCTCGGTTCGCCGGGCCGGCCCGCCGCCGGGTCGGTGATGCGGGCGCTGGAGGCGGTGGTCCGGGAGGGCGAGCGGCTCGGCGTGCACCTGGTGGCGGCGGCCGGCACCGGTGGCCGTACCGCGGAGTCGGAACCGGCGCGCCGGGCGGCCCTGCGGGTCACGCTGGACGCGCCGCAGGCGGGGCCGGAGCAGCCGGCGCCGGGACGGGGCACGGCGGTGTACGCGGACGGGCGGGCCGTCGGCTTCCAGGGCGGCCGGGTGACGGGCCGTATCCCGCGGACGGCGACGCAGCGGCCGACGGTCGTCCCGCTGGACTGGCAGCGCATGGGCGATCCGCCGGCCCGCCGTCCGGTGCGGGAGCTGGGCAACGGCCCGACAGACCTGGCCCTGCTGGCGAGCGCGGTGGAGCGGGCGGCCCGGGAGGTGGGGGCGGCGGAGGTGCCCTCGCTGCTGTAGCCGGAAGCGTGGCGCATACGTCCCTGGTCACGAGCGGGTCACGATGAGCGGGTCGACCGGGCAGGCGCTCTTGCCCGCCCGGAGCGGCCCGGCGTACACCGGAGCGCACGGGACAGTCTTATGACGTTCAAGAGCCGTTCCTGGACACCGACGTTCAACGGAGAACGACGAACGGGGCATTGATGCGCAGCAAGAGCAGCACCGTCCGGATCCACAGGCCCGCCACCGCGCTCGCCGCACTGCTCGCGGGAGCCCTGGCGCTCACCGCCTGTTCCAGCGGTGGCAACGACAAGAAGGGCAGCGGAGAGAAGACCGGCTCGGCCACCGGTTCCACCGTCACCCTGCCGAAGCTGGACGGCGCGAATCTGGAGATCGCCGCCGTCTGGACCGGCCAGGAGCAGAAGAACTTCAAGCGGGTCCTGGCCGAGTTCGAGAAGCGGACGGGCGCGAAGGTGACCTTCGTGCCCGCGCAGGACCCGATCATCAACTTCCTCGGTTCCAAGATCGCGGGCGGTCAGCCGCCGGACGTGGCGATGCTGCCGCAGCCCGGTGCGATCAGGCAGGCCGTGCAGAAGGGCTGGGCCAAGCCGCTGGGAGCGGAGGCCGTGCAGGAGCTGCGGAAGAACTACTCGCAGGGCTGGCAGGACACCGGCTCGGTCGGCGGCAAGCCGTACGGCGTCTACTACAAGGCCGCCAACAAGTCGCTGATCTGGTACAACGCCACCGCTTTCGGCAACGCGGGCGCCAAGGAGCCCAAGACCTGGCAGGACCTGCTGACCGCCTCGCGGGCGGTGTACGACTCGGGGGTCACGCCCTTCTCGGTGGCGGGCGCGGACGGCTGGCCGCTGACCGACTGGTTCGAGAACGTCTATCTGTCCCAGGCGGGCCCGGAGAAGTACGACCAGCTCGCCCAGCACAAGATCAAGTGGACGGATCCGTCCGTGAAGCGGGCGCTGACCACCCTGGCCCAGATCTGGGGCAAGAAGGACTACCTGGCGGGCGGCCAGGGCGGCGCGCTCCAGACGGAGTTCCCCCAGTCGGTCACCCAGACGTTCACCGGCGGTGACCAGCCGAAGTCGGCGATGGTCTACGAGGGTGACTTCGTGCAGGTCAACATCGGTGAGACCAAGGCGAAGGTGGGCACGGACGCGAAGGTGTTCCCGTTCCCGGCCGTCGGCTCCACGGCGCCCGTGGTCTCCGGCGGCGACGCGGCGGTGATCCTGAAGGACTCCAAGGCGGCGCAGGCCCTGGCCACCTTCCTCGCCTCGCCGGACGCGGCCACGATCCAGGCGAAGCTCGGCGGTTACCTCTCCCCGAACAAGAACGTGCCGGTGTCGGCGTACCCGAACCCGGTGCAGCAGAAGATCGCCAAGGCGCTGATCGCGTCCGGTGACGACTTCCGCTTCGACATGTCCGACCAGGCCCCGCAGGCCTTCGGCGGCACCCCCGGCAAGGGCGAGTGGAAGGACCTCCAGGACTTCCTGAAGAACCCGGCCGACGTCGCGGGCGCCCAGGCGCGGCTGGAGAAGGACGCGGCGGCGGCGTACGGAAGCGGGAGCTGATCCGGCGATGGCGTCGGCAGCGGCGGCCGGGGCCCCACCGGGCCCCGCCGCGCCCCGCGGTCGCAGAAGCGTGACCGGCACCCGCAGGGCCGTGGCAGCGCTGTTCCTGCTGCCCGCCCTGGTGCTGCTGGGCGCGCTCGTGGTCTACCCGATCGGGTACTCGGTCGTCCGGAGCCTCTTCGACTCCTCCGGCGACCGCTTCACGGGTGTGGACAACTACCGGACCCTGTTCACCGACGACGGCATCCGTACGGCGCTGAAGAACAACGTGATCTGGGTGGTGTTCGCGCCGACGGTCTCGACCGCGCTGGGGCTGATCTTCGCGGTGCTGACCGAGCGGATCCGCTGGGGCACGGCGTTCAAGCTGGTCGTCTTCATGCCGATGGCGATCTCGATGCTGGCCGCAGGGATCATCTTCCGGCTGGTGTACGACCAGGACCCGGACAAGGGCGTCGCGAACGCCGTGTGGGTGGGGGTGCACGACACGTTCGCGCAGTCGTCGGCGTTCCCGAAGGCCCACCCGGGGCGGGAGTCGCCGCTCGTCGCCGAGGGCGGCGGGTTCGTCACGAAGGACGCCGTCCACGCCGGGCGGCCGGTCGTCCTGCCGCTCGTCGGTGTCGCGCCGGACCAGATGCCGGACGGTGCGAAGAAGGCCGCCGCCGCGACAGCGGAGCCGGGCAGGATCACCGGCACCACCTGGCAGGACTTCACCCGCGGCAAGGGTGTGGGCCGGCTGGGCGCGCCGGACCCGGACGAGCTGGGCTACGCGGGGATGCGCGTCGAGGCGGTGAAGGGCGGCAAGGTGGTCGCCACCGCGCGGGCGTCCGGTGACGGCACGTTCACCCTGCCGGCGTCGGCCGACGGGGCCCGGCTGCGGCTGCCCGCGGACAATTTCCGGGAGCCGTACGGCGGGGTCGGGTGGCTCGGCCCGGCTCTGGTGACCCCGGCGATCATCGGGTCGTACGTGTGGATGTGGGCGGGCTTCGCGATGGTGCTGATCGCGGCCGGGCTCGCGGGCGTGCCCCGGGAGCTGCTGGAGGCGGCGCGGGTAGACGGCGCCAACGAGTGGCAGGTGTTCCGCAGGGTCACCGTGCCGCTGCTGGCCCCGGTCCTGGCGGTGGTCACCGTCACGCTGATGATCAACGTGCTCAAGGTCTTCGACCTGGTGTTCATCATCGCGCCGGGCTCCTCTCAGGACGACGCGAACGTGCTGGCGCTGGAGCTGTACCGCAAGGGCTTCGCGGAGGGGCGGCCGGGGGTGGCGAGCGCGATCGCGGTGTTCCTGCTGCTGCTGGTGATCCCGGTGATGCTGTTCAACATGCGCAGGCTGAGGCGGGAGGTACGGCGATGACGGCGACCGCCGACAGCATCGGCAAGACGGCCTCCGCGGGGGCGCCGGTGACGGCCCGCCGGTCGCTCGGCGGGAGGATCGCGGAGAAACTGAGCGGCGGGCTCGTCCAGGCGTTCCTGGTCGTGGTGGGCCTGTTCTGGCTGGTGCCGACCATCGGCCTGCTCATCTCCTCGCTGCGCACCCCGGCGGACATGAGCGCGAGCGGCTGGTGGACGGTGCTCAGCAAGCCGTCCCGGCTGACCGTGGACAGCTACCGGAGGCTGCTGGAGAACGGTGACATCACCCACTCGCTGGTGAACACCGTGCTGATCACGGTCCCGGCGACCCTGCTGGTCGTCGTGATCGGCGCGCTGGCCGGGTACGCGTTCGCCTGGATGGAGTTCCCGGGCCGCGACTGGTGGTTCCTGGGCGTGGTGAGCCTGCTGGTGGTGCCCGTGCAGGTGGCGCTGATCCCGATCGCCGAACTGTTCGGGAAGCTCGGGCTGTTCGGGACGATCTTCGGGGTGATCCTGTTCCACACCGGGTTCGGTCTGCCGTTCGCGGTGTTCCTGCTGCGGAACTTCTTCGCGGAGATCCCGCGGGAGCTGCTGGAGGCGGCGCGGCTGGACGGCGCGGGTGAACTGCGCCTGTTCGCGCGGGTGGTGCTGCCGCTGGGCGGCCCGGCCATCGCCTCGCTGGGTATCTTCCAGTTCCTGTGGGTGTGGAACGACATGCTGGTGGCGCTGGTGTTCACCAAGTCGGGGACGCAGCCCATCACGGTCGCCCTCCAGACGCAGGTACGGCAGTTCGGCAACAACATCGACGTGCTGGCGCCCGGCGCCTTCCTGTCGATGGTGATCCCGCTGGCCGTGTTCTTCGCGTTCCAGCGGCAGTTCGTGTCCGGGGTAATGGCCGGGGCGGTCAAGTAGCCGCCGGAGCGGACATCGTGGCGGGGCGGGCCGGCAACGGCCCGCCCCTTCACGGGTTTTCGGGGGCGGCCTCACCGGGCGGCGCCGCGGCCGGTGTAGCCCGAATGCCGTACGGGCCGTAACCAAGTCACGCCGTCGGCCGTTGCCGGGCAGAACGCCCGCGCCGTCCGACCCATGGATGTCCCTTGCCCAGGTTCAGTGTCATCGTCCCCGCGTACAAGGTCCAGGCGTACCTCTCCGAGTGCCTGGACTCGGTGCTCTCGCAGTCCTTCCCCGATCTGGAGCTGATCGCGGTGGACGACTGCTCACCCGACGCCTGCGGCGCGATCATCGACGAGTACGCGGCCCGGGACGCGCGTGTGAAACCCGTGCACCTGGCCGCCAACCAGGGCCTGGGCGGGGCGCGCAACGCGGGCATGGCGCAGGCGGCCGGCGACTACCTGGTGTTCCTGGACAGCGACGACACCCTCACCCCGGACGCGCTGCGGGCGGTCGCCGTCCGGCTCAAGGAGACCGGTGACCCGGACGTCCTGGTGTTCGACTACGCGCGCACGTACTGGGACGGCCGGACGGTGCGCAACCAGCTCGCCGGCCGGCTCACCGAGCAGGGTCCGGCGCCGTTCCGCCTGGTGGACCGGCCGGGGCTGCTCGGGGTGCTGATGGTGGCCTGGAACAAGGCCTACCGGCGGGAGTTCGTCGCGCGGCACGGCTTCCGGTTCCCGCCGGGCTACTACGAGGACACCCCCTGGACGTTCCCGGTGCTGATGACCGCGGGGTCGCTCGCCACCCTGGACCGGGTGTGCGTGCACTACCGCCAGCGGCGGCAGGGCAGCATCCTCGGCACCACGAGCCACAAGCACTTCGACCTGTTCGAGCAGTACGACCGGGTGTTCGCGTATGTCGACGAGCATCCGGAACTGGCCCGCTGGAAGCCGGAGTTGTACCGCCGGATGCTCGACCACCACGCCGTGGTGTTCAGCAGGCGCGGCCGGCTGCCGCGCGGCAGCCACGGCGCGTACCTGCGCCGGGCCCGCGCCCAGTGCCGCCGCCACCGGGTGCCCGGGGTGCGGCTGGAGCCGCGGCACGCCCTGGTCCGCTTCGGGCTGCACCGCACGTTCCGGGCGCTGCGGCTGGCCGCCGCCCTGCGCCGGCGCGCGAGGCGGGCCGGGGGGAGGTGGGCCCGCGGGCTGCGCACCGCCGCGCTCCGGCTGCACTACCGCGTCCAGCTGTGCCTGCCGCTGCGTGCCGACCGGGCGGTGTTCACCGCGCACGAGGGGCACGGCGGTGACCCGGCCGCGCTGGAGGCGGCGTTCCGCGTACACGCCCCGCAGGTGCGGACCGCGTGGCTCGTCCGCCCCGGGCAGGAGCGGGCTGTCCCCACGGGTCCGCGCCCGCTGAGGGCCGGCACGGCGGCCTGCTGGACGGCGCTGGCCCGCTCCCGGTACCTGGTCGGCGACGCCGGCTTCGACGCGGGGATGCGCAAGCGGCCCGGACAGGTCTTCGTGCAGACCGGGCAGGGCACCCCGCTGGCCCACACGGGCCTGGACCTGCTGGAGCGTCCGGCGGCGGCCCGCGGCACGGACTTCGCGGAGCTGCTGCGGGGCGTCGACCAGTGGGACCACGTCCTGTCCGGCAACCGGCACACCACCCTGACCTGGGAGCGGACGCACCCGGGCCGCTACACCACGCTGGAGTACGGCCTGCCGCGCAACGACGTCCTCCAGCGGGCGACGGCCGCGGACGTGGCCGGGCTGCGGGCGTCGCTGGGCGTACCGGAGGACGCGGTCGCGATCCTGTACGCGCCCGCCCACCGCGCACACCTGCGCACCCAGCGCCCGCCGCTCGACCTGGAGCGGCTGCTGCGCCGGCTGGGCCCGGGCTTCGTGGTCCTGGCCCGCACCCACCTCCCCGTCCGGGGCAACGGCATCATCGACGTCTCCGGCCACCCGGACCCGGCCGGCCTGTGCCTGGCCTCGGACGCGCTGCTCACCGACCACGCACCGGTCATGTTCGACTACGCCAACCTCGACCGGCCGATCGTGCTGCACACCCCGGACCGGGAGGCGTACGAGGCGGTCCACGGCACCTACCTCGACCTGGGGACCTGCCCGCCCGGTCCGGTGGCGCGCAGCGACGACGAGCTGGCCGACGTCTTCGCCACCGGACTGTGGTGCGGCACGCGCGCGGCGGGGCTGCGGGCGGTGTTCCGGGAGCGGTTCTGCCCGTGGGACGACGGGCGCGCCGCCGAACGGGTCGTACGGCGGGTGGTGCTGGGCGAGACGGACCTGCCGCCGGTGGTGCCGCCCGGGGAGCGCGCTGGGGTGCCGGCGGGCGGCGCGCACGTCCCGGCGGTCACCGCGGCGCAACCTCCCGGCTCCCTCCCCGTCACCGAGAGCCACTGAACACCGTTGGTCCTTCCGGGAGTTCCCATGCCCCTCGGCTCGACGCGGCCCGGCCCGAGCCGGCCGTCCACCTGGCGTCCGGCGGGCCGGCCCGGCCGCGTCCGCACGACGACAGAAAGAACAGAATGCCCCGCTTCAGCATCATCGTCCCCTCCCACGGGGTCGCCGGCCGGCTGTCCCAGGCGCTGGACTCGGTCCTCGGCCAGTCCTTCGGCGACCTCCAGCTGATCCCCGTCTGCGACGGCCCCGGCGCCCCGGCCGCCACGGTGGCCGCCGGGTACGCCGGGCGGGACTCCCGGGTCACGCCGGTCCACTCGCCGCCGTCCGACGGCCTGGGCGGGGCGCGCAACGCCGGGATGCGGGCGGCGACCGGCACATACCTGCTGTTCCTGGACGGCGACGACCTGCTGCTGCCGGGCGCGCTCGCGGCACTGGACGCCCGGCTGACCCGGACCGGCGATGTGGACGTGCTCTACGCCGGGCACGAGCGCGTCCCCTGGTGGGAGGGCGAGCCCACCGACCCGGCCGCCCCCCTGCTCGCCAAGGCCCCGAAGGGCGTCTTCGACCCCGCCGGGCTGCCCGAGCTGACCGGCGTGCAGCTGCCCGCGTGGAGCGCCGCCTACCGCCGCGGCTTCCTCACCGAGCGGGACCTCACCTTCCCCGACAGCCACTTCACCGACCTCGGCTGGGGCGGGCTGGTCACCATCGCCGCCGAGCGGATCGCGGTGCTGCGCCAGGCCGTCGTACGGCACCGGCTGCGCCGCCAGGGCAGCCGGCTCAACCTGCCCGGCCCGCACCAGCACGACCTGCTGGACCAGGTGGAGCGGGTCCTGACGGTGGCGGCCGAGCGCGGCCTGCCCGCCGAACGCACCGGCCCGCTGTTCGACCAGCTGTTCGCGGTGGTACTGAAGACGGCGTCCCGGCCGGAGCGGCTGCCCTCCGGGCACCGGGCGTTCTTCCGGCGCGCGGCCCGCCTGCACCGACGGCACCGGCCGGCCGGCCACCGCCCACCGGGCGGCAGCCTCGGCGTGCAGCACCGGCTGCTGGCGGCGGGGGCGTACAGCGCGTTCCGCGCCCTGCGCGGCGCCAACCAGGTGGCCGCCCGCTCCACCGAGGCCCTGCCCCGCCCGCACATGCTGCGCACCCGGCTGCGCTACGCCCGCGACCTGCGCCGCCCGCTCGACCCGGACCTCGTCGTGTACTGCGCCTACTGGGGCCGCGGCTACGCCTGCAACCCGGCCGCGATCCACGCCAAGGCCCGCGAACTCGCCCCGCACCTGCGCTCGGTGTTCCTGGTCGAGGCCGGCCAGGAACACACGCTGCCGGGGGACGTGGAGTACGCGGTGATCGGCTCCCGCCGCTACTGGGAGGTGCTGGCCCGCGCGACGTACCTGGTGAACAACGCCAACTTCGCCGAGGGCGTCGTCAAACGGCCGGGCAGCGTGCACCTCCAGACCCAGCACGGCACCCCGCTGAAGACGATGGGCGTGGACCAGTCGGCGTATCCGGTGGTGGCCGCGCAGTCCGGCAGTTTCGCGAAGCTGCTGGGCCGGGTCGACCGCTGGGACTTCAACCTGTCGTCCAACCGCCACTCGACCCGGATGTGGGAGCGCGCCTTCCCCGGCTCCTACGAGCACCTGGAGTACGGCTATCCGCGCAACGACGTCTACTGCACGGCGACCGCCGAGGACGTGGCGCGGATCCGGCGGGACCTGGGCGTCCCGGAGGGCCGCACGGCCGTGCTGTACGCGCCGACCCACCGCGACCACCACAGCGGCTTCGCGCCCGGCCTGGACCTGGAGGCGTTCTGCGAGGCGGCCGGCGAAGACGTCGTCGTCCTGCTGCGCGCGCACTACTTCTACGACCGGGGCCGCTCCCGGGGCTCGGAGCGGATCATCGACGTGACCGCGCACCGCTCCGCCGAGGACGTCTGCCTGGCCGCGGACGCGCTGATCACCGACTACTCGTCGATCATGTTCGACTACGCCAACCTCGACCGGCCGATCGTCGTGTACGCCGACGACTGGGACGTCTACCGGGAGACCCGGGGCGTCTACTTCGACCTGATGGCCGAGCCGCCCGGCGCGGTCGCCCGGACCCCCGACGAGCTGGCCGCCGTCTTCCGCGACGGCTCGTACGCGGGCCCGGAGGCCGGGGCGCTGCGGGCCGCGTTCCGGGAGCGGTTCTGCGAGTTCGACGACGGGCTGGCCGCGGAACGGGTCGTCCGGCGGGTGCTGCTCGGTGAACCGCCCGAGGCGGTGCCGCCCGTGGTCCCGCTCGCGGAACGCGTCCCCGCCCCCGCCGCCGCGACCCTCGTGAGGAGCTGACCCGCCGTGCCCCGCTTCAGTGTCATCGTGCCCTGTTACCGCGTGCAGGCCTTCCTGCCCGAGTGCCTGGACTCGGTGCTCCAGCAGTCCTTCGGCGACTTCGAGCTGATCGCCGTGGACGACTGCTCCCCGGACGGCTGCGGCGCGATCCTGGACGAGTACGCCGCGCGCGACCCCCGGGTGACGGTGCTGCACCTGCCGGAGAACGCCGGCCTCGGCCGGGCCCGCAACGCGGGCATCCCGCACGCCACCGGCGACTACCTGTTCTTCCTGGACAGCGACGACACCCTCACCCCGGGCGCGCTGGAGGCCATCGCCGACCGGCTCACGGAGTCCGCCGACCCGGACGTGCTCGTCTTCGACTACGCGCGCACGTACTGGTGGGGCGGCACCCGCCGCAACGTCCTTTCGCACATCCTCACCGAGGCCGGGGCGGAGACCTTCACGGCGGCCGCGCGCCCGGAGATCCTGGACCTGCTGATGGTGGTGTGGAACAAGGTCTACCGGCGGGAGTTCGTCGCCGAGAACGGCTTCGCCTTCCCGCCCGGCTACTACGAGGACACCCCCTGGACGTTCCCGGTCCTGCTCAGCGCCCGCCGGATCGCCGCGCTGGACCGGATCTGCCTGAACTACCGGCAGCGCCGGCAGGGCAACATCCTGTCCACCACCAGCCGCAAGCACTTCGACATCCACGACCAGTACGAGCGGGTCTTCGCCTTCGTCGGGCAGCACCCGGAGCTGGCCGGCTGGCGGCCGTACCTGCACCGCAAGATGGGCGAGCACTGCCTGGACATCCTCGCCAAACCCGACCGGCTGCCGCCCGCCGACAAGGCCGAGTTCTTCCGGCGCACGGCGGAGCTGTTCCGCCGGCACCGGCCGGAGGGTGCCCGGGTGGACGGCGAGGTCGCCGTGCTGGAGGGCTCCTGGACCGGGTACCGGCTGCGGCGGCAGACGGCACGCGCCGGCCGGGAGGCGGCGCGGCGAGCGGTCCAGGCGCGCCGGGCAACCGGCGTCCGGGCCCGCGCCGGCTGGGCGTCGCTGCACGCCCGCCGGCCGCTCGACCCGCACCTCGTGGTCTACTCGGCGTCCTCGCACCAGGGCCTGCTCGGCGACCCGGCGGCCGTCTACGCCGCCGCCCGCGAGATCGCCCCGCAGCTGCGCGGGGTGTGGGTGGTGCGGGACGCGGAGACGGCGGCGCGGCTGCCGGCCGATGTGGAGCACGTGATCGTGGGCTCCCGGCGCTATCTGGAGGTCACCGCGCGCGCCGCGTTCTTCGTCAACGACGTGAACTGGCCCGGCACCCTGGCCAAGCGGCCCGGCAGCGTGCACATCCACACCCACCAGAGCACCCCGCTGAAGTACCTGGGCGCCGACCTGCTGGACAAGCCGGGTGCCCGGCTCGGCTTCGACGTGCCGCAGATGCTGCGGCGGGCCGACCGCTGGGACTACAGCCTGGTCGCCAACCGCCACTCCGAACTCGTCTGGGAACGGGCCTTCCCCTGCCACTTCACCTCGGTGCGCACCGGCAGCCCGCGCAACGACGTCCTGGTGAACGGCGGCACCGGCGACTTCCGGGAGAGGCACGGCATCCCGGCGGACCACACGGTCGTGCTGTACGCGCCGACCCGCCGGGACTACCGCCGCAGCGGGCACGTGGACCGCGTCGACCTGGCCCGGTTCGCGGCCGACCTCGGGGAGGGGCACACGCTCGTCGTGCGGCTGCATCCGTCCCTGGCGAACGGCCCGGCGCGGGGCCTGGGCCTCACCGAGCTGGACCGGCGCGGGATCGTGGTCGACGCGACCGGTGAACTCCGTGTGGCGGACGTGCTGCTCGCCGCGGACGTGCTGGTCACCGACTACTCGGGGGTGATGTTCGACTACGCCAACCTCGACCGGCCGATCGTGGTGCACGCCGACGACCACCCCGCGTACACCGCGAGCCGGGGCACCTATCTCGACATCACCGCCGAGCCGCCGGGCCACGTCTCGTCCTCCTACCGGGAGCTGGCCGGGCTGTTCTCATCGGGCGCGTGGCGCGACGAGGAGTCGGCGCGGCTGCGGGCCCGGTTCCGGGCCCGGTTCTGCGAGTTCGACGACGGGCGGGCCGCCGAACGGGTCGTACGTACCCTGCTGCTGGGCGAGCCGATGCCGGACGCGGAGTCCGCGCGGATCCCGGGGCAGGCGGCGTCCCCGGACGCGCTGGCGTCGGCCTGACCGGCGCGCGCGGAGGGGGCCGGTCCCGGCCGGGACCGGCCCCCTCCGCGGGGCGGCGTGACTACTCGATGACGAGGTCGACGTCGATGTTGCCGCGGGTGGCGTTGGAGTACGGGCAGACCTGGTGGGCGCTCTCGACCAGCTTGCGGCCGGTCGCCTCGTCCACGGTGCCGGGCAGCTCGACGCGCAGGGTGACCTTCAGGCCGAAGCCCTCGCCCTGCTTGCCTATGCCGACCTCGGCGGTCACCGAGGCGTCGCTGACGTCGACCTTGGCCTGGCGTCCGACGAGGCCGAGGGCGCTGCCGAAGCAGGCGGCGTAACCGGCGGCGAAGAGCTGCTCCGGGTTGGTGCCCTGGCCGTTGCCGCCCAGCTCCGCCGGCATGGCGAGGGCGAGGTCGATCCTGCCGTCGGAGGAGACGGCGCGGCCCTCGCGGCCGTGGGTTGCGGTGGCGACAGCGGTGTAGAGCGCGTCCATGGAAGACCATCCCTCTCGATGTGGGGTGCGTTGCCGGATCCGCCGGGGATCGCGACGACGCCAAGTAGAGCACACAATTAAATTGCGCACAACCAAATGGCCCGCAAGAGCTATCCTGGACCCATGACCACCACGCCCGACGCCGACTGGCTCCGCCTCGACCGCCAGATCTGCTTCTCGCTGCACGCCGCGTCCCGCGCCTTCAACGGCGTCTACCGCGTGATCCTCAAGGACCTCGGGCTCACCTACCCGCAGTACCTCGTGCTCCTCGTGCTCTGGGAGCGGGACGACCTGCCGGTCAAGGCGCTCGGCGAACAGCTGCGCCTCGACTCGGGCACACTGTCCCCGCTGGTCAAGCGGCTGGAGGGGGCGGGGTTGGTCCGGCGGGAGCGCAGCGCCGAGGACGAGCGTTCGGTGCGGGTCCGGCTCACCGGCGAGGGCGCCGCCCTGCGCGAGCGGGCCCTGGAGGTGCCGCGCCGGATCATGACGGCGACCGGCTTCGACCTGACGGAGATCGCCGGCCTGCGCGCCCGCCTGGACCAGCTCACCACCGCCCTGGACGCGGCGGCCCGAGCGGAATCCCGGACCGCCCACTGACCGCAGCCCTCGGGGACGCGCCGAGCGGTGTCCTGCGGCGCGCGCCGGCCGGGCCCGGGGGAGCGCCGATCGGAGCCCCGGGGCGCACGCCGGCTGGGCCACCTGGGGCGCGCCCCGCCACCCCGGAGCGCGCACCGGGCGCCGTCCCGGGGACATCGTGCTCAAGCGGTCCACCGACGGCGGCCGCAGCTGGGGCCCGTTGCAGGTGGTCGACGTG